>JAUWIL010000099.1 GCA_030605385.1 Methanobacteriota archaeon | reverse complement strand
TCGTTATTCGCTATCTCGAGGTCAATAGTATTTACCGCTTTTACAATACCGTCTTGTGTAGGGAAGTGCACCTTCAACTGGGTTATGCTTAACAGCGCCATAAGTGAATAAAATATGTTATTTATATTAAATTTATATTTCTTTAAAAATCCGGAATCTCAATACTGTTTTTTCTTTTCCGAAAACGCTTTTCTTTTTTTTAAAAAAAAGAAAAGGGTTTAGTTTATTTCATAACTCCGAAGTCTTCACACGCTCTTGTTCCTCGAACCCAAATCCCATCAAGACGAATCCGAGGACTGCAAATGATATGCACAGCCCGGGAGGGAGATACCACCACCAGTACCCGTTTATGAATCCACCTCTGGAGAAGGCATAGTTAAGCATCATCCCCCAGCTCTTTTGTAGTGGGTCACCAAGTCCAAGGAAGCTCAAACTCGCTTCTGTAAGCATCGCACCCGCAACAGCGAGCACAAATTTGGCGGAGATCACGTGTGACGTGTTTGGAAGCACATGCCTGAAAGCGATATACAGATCGGTAGCTCCAAGCGCCTTTGTGGTCTCGATAAACGGCATCTCCCGCACCTGTAATACTCTCGACCGCACAACTCTTGCTGTTGTCGTCCACCATAAAATCCCGATGACAAGTATTATGTTCCCGATGCTTGGGCTCAGGTATGCGGCGAGGATGATCATTAGAGGGAGCCCAGGGATGAGCAGGAAAATGTCTGTAAGACCCATGAGTGTTTCGTCAACCATGCCCCTAAAGAATCCTGCGATGAGACCGATGAGCGTACCAATGATCATAGAAATAAAGGCTGCGAAGAAGCCGATGAACAATGAAATCCTCGCACTATATACCAATTCGCTGAATATGTCTTGACCTATGTCGTTCGTGCCGAGTGGATGCGCGAGGGAAGGATGCAAGAAAGGATAGCCAGGCTCCCAGGGGTCATATGGAGCGATGAAGGGCGCGAATATAGCAATGACGAGGAAGGTGGATAGGATACAAAAACCGATAAAAGAAGTTCTGCTCATCCCCGCGATCTTATGCAATATCTTCATCTTCTAAATCCCTATCATACCTGTGTTTCGGCTGTGCTATCTCGTTGCTCTATCTTATAATTATAATATATGTGCTGATTAGTATAAATATTCATACGTAAACGCCTTTTGGGTTTGTTTGGTAGTATTGGTATATATTGGAATTTGGTTTTTCTCTGGCACTATACTGGTACTATCTTTATATCCTGAAACCGATAATATTTATACACAGGGGGAGAAAACGTGCAGAGGCCAATAGAGGTTGTGTATGGAAAGGGGGTGTTTAAGCCGTTGGAGAAAGTGAAATTGAAGAAAGGCGAGACGATTACAACCAAAGTCACAAAAGTTGAATCCGAAGTCCAGACAGCGAAGGAAATACTAATCGAAAAATCTGCATCCATAAATGTCGTGGTCTCCGCATTTGTAATTCGCTCTCTACTAAACAAACAGGTATTGACCCAAGATAATGCAAAAACAGTATTAGACCGGATTGCACGCGACAGGGATTTGCTTGAATCGAAGAATTATGAAGAATCGAAAAAATGGTTAACAAGAAAATAAGCCATAAGGAAATTTCACTATGGCGGTGATCCAACATGTTGGCGCGTAAGCAGGACAATAACGTAACGTCTATAAACGTAGATAGAGCTAAAACCGCTATAGCTGATTTTACACCACGTGCAAGATGTTATGATCGGTATATAAGACCTGTATCTCATAAGAAATTAGCACAAGGCATATTTGATGTTGCAAAAGTATCCAAAGAAGATAGAATACTCGATATAGCATGTGGTACAGGATTTGTATTGAAATATTTACCTCCAAAAACGTATAAATGTGGTGCTGACCTTTGTCGTGCTATGTTGCGGAATGTTCCTACATGGACAGATGCGCACAAGGTTCAAGCCCATGCCTGTGCACTTCCCTTTCATGATGTTTCTTTTGATGTGATAACCTGCATAGGTGCAATCAACATATTCGATGATGATGAACTCCATCAGGTCCTAACCGAAGTTGTCAGAGTTCTGAAGGAGGAAGGTAGATTTATAGTAAACGTGCCCGCATTTTCAACACCAACTATATGCGATTATTTACTATACCCTTTCATATACCCCTTTGTAAAATCATATAATCGTTTTTTATCCACTATATCGGGTTCTAACGTGACCATAAAATACTACAAACGAGATATTAACACCGTCACAAAGATATTTATAGGACATTTCGATGAGGTTAAGGCATTCACAAGAAATGACATATATCGCAGAGGTATGGGCGTTAAGTCAGGATTTGGGATCGTTGTGGGTAATAAATGAGAGTAAGCACAAACAACGAAGCTAAATACAATGTTATGCACATCACAAATGGTACAGTTGCGCTAAGCTCATAGAGCACGCCTCCAACAATAGAGCCAAGTATAAAACCAAAACTCCTGACAACGGTTGCCACGCCAAGCAATCTCCCTCTCGTCTCTTTCGAGGTGAAATCGGCTTCGAGCACGCTATGTGCATATGTTATAACAAAGGCGATAGAAAGCACCAAAAATGATACGAATAGGGCCGTTATGAAGTTGTGATCATAGACTATGAGCACCAGTAACCCAATCATCTGTAATATGATTAAAGGATAGAGTAATTTTACACGCTCAAAACGATCCAACAATAAACCTAATCCAAGTGCAAATATGAGATAAAAACCATTTGCTGCAGCAAAGATGAGCGAAATCTCGGAATCGCTGAGTCCAACAATATGCGCGAGATATAATACATAATATGTAAATATAACCGCAGTTGCAGGTGATTGTACGAGAATATAAATCAAAAAAAGGCGAAATTTCCTCGACGAAGTCTTCAACGCGGATATAATGTCTCTGTAAAGACTCGTTATACCTGGGTCTTCTGCGTGTGGTCTTACTTCATGGGTCTCTTTTAAAAAATAAGCTTTGAGTATTGTCGAAATCAAAGCCATTGTGAAGTACACTACATAACCTATTTTGACGCCATTAACGACGCCATATATTGAGACAATGTATGCCAGTAAACATGCAGTAGGTGTTAAAACAATTTCTGGCACGATCCATGAGAGTGAATATATCCGCCCCCGATACTCATAGCGTGTAGAATCAGCTAAAATAGCCCATATGGCAGGACCGGACATTGCTGCAACGTTTGTGAGTATTAGACCAACAAATACCCAGGTCCAGTCTTTTGCACAGATAAATATCGGCATTGAAGCAGTCATGACAAAACTCGTCACCACAATCAGTCTTTTTCTACCGTATCTGTCGGCTAAATATCCACCGATTAGCTGTAAGGTTATCACGAGATAGCCTATCGCATTTACAATTCCAATCATGCTTGGCGATGCACCGAGTTCCTCTAAGAATCTTGGAAATAAAGGGAATGTCAATCCACTTCCAATATGTAGTACTGTCCATGTCAAGATGATTATTCCTACATTTCCCTTCATGATGCGTGCTAAGGTCTTTATTTCTTCCCCTGCAGGGTTTGATGGACTATCGGACATCATCATCCCTCTGGACTATGCCTAACTCTCGGGTCTGCGATAGCATAGATAACATCGGCAATAAAGTTCGCTATCAACACGCATATTGTTATAATCAAGAAACAACCCTGAAGCCGCGGATAATCCCTCGCGCGCTCTGCATCGTATATCAACGTGCCCAGACCATTCCACGAGAAAACGATTTCAACGAGAAGCACGCCTGAGAACATGAATCCAAAATCCAGGGCTATCACCGTTATCAGAGGCAATAACGCGTTTCTTAAGACATGTCTGAACAGAATTTTTCGCTCTTTTAGCCCTTTTGCCCTTGCAGTCAGTATGAATCCCTCTCCTGATACCTGCACGACTGAGTTTCGCATGATCAGATAATTAAAGGATGTTTTGAAGAGCGTTAGAACTGATACTGGCAGTATCATATGCCATAGTATATCAAAAACTCGTTCCAATCCCGATGAATCAGATGATACCATTCCATAGAGCGGAAATACGCCTAAATAAAAGCCGAAAATTAATATTGCGAGCATTGCAAGCCAATAGCCTGGTGTCGAATAAAAGAAAAGGAGAACCGATGTTAGACTTGCATCATACCTCCCACCTCTTTTCCATCCAGAATAAGAGCCCAAAATTATCCCAAAAATAGCACCGAGGATTATAGAAGGGATCAATAACAACAGCGTCCATTGTAATCTATAACAAACAATACCAAAAATCGGTTTGGCATAATGGAAGGAATGACCCCAATTGCCTTGAAACAGGTTGATGAGATAATACATATACTGTAAATAGAGTGGTTTATCGAGTCCGTATTGTTTCTTCAGCTCCTGTATAAATTCAGCGGAGACATAATGAGATTCCTGTCCCAGCAGATTGATAAGTGGATCCCCAGGCATCAGACGAGGAAGAACGAAGATCAGTGTTATGACGATAAAGAATGTAAGGATATATCGGACCGATTTATGCAGTATTTGTTGTTGAAGCTTGTACATTGTTTATAAAAACCCTTTCTTTAAAAAAGAAAGCTTTACCAAAGAAAAGATTATACTCGGTATACAATAAAAAAGGGAAAAAATAAAAAGAGGGGTGGTTTTTATGCTGACATTCGGGGGTCACGATGCAACTTTGTGGACCTTGCGCATTGACAGATGGTTTACTATCCCATCGTAAGGCAAACGAACGAAACCACTGAACCTGTCCGTTCTATATGCGTCTATGGTATCGGCAGAATACAGCGACACCCCAGTGACATCCCTTGCGAGCATCTCCTGTATCTCAAATGAGATCTCCTTCTGTTCTTCTCTTGTAGTTGCGCTTAACAAAGCGTCCACAAGCTCATCGAATGTCTCGTTTCTGTATCCTGGCATATCGCAGTATATCAAATCTATATGAGCACTCTTGTATGGACTGTCGAGCAGTAACGTGGTTACGATGATCGTATCAAACGTATGGTCGAATAAGAATTGATTTACCCATGTAGGGAAGTCAACCGCTTTGATGTCTATTTCTATTCCAGCATCATCCATCCAGTTTCGTATCAGTTCAGCCTCTCTCATATAGGTGGTATCCGGTGCCGGAGCATAGAGATCAATCACCATGTCGGAACCATCGGGCAGCTCGCGTATTCCGTCGTCATCTGTGTCAAGGAATCCTATCGAGTCCAATAACTCATTGGCTTTGGAGACATCCCGTGTGTATCTGATAGCATCTGGATTGAACCACCACATCGAAGACGACATGTCTGGACAATAACCACAAGCCTCCCCATAGTTCAATATCGAGGTCTGAGCGAGTTGATCATAGTCTATGCAATAAGCCATTGCCTGCCTAACTTCGGTAATGTTCACTGGATAGTTGCGCATATTGAACCAGATGTTTTTAGTTGAGTAGCTCGGTGTAAGTACGATCTCAATGTCTTCTTCGCCCAGGATAGAAGGTACAGATGGCCCTTTAACTCTACCTACCACATCAATATCACCTCTTTTGAGTGCCAATAACATTGTGCCTTCACTTTTGAACATGTGAATCTCCACGCAAGCGACCTTTGGTCTTCCCAAGAAGTATGCGTTGTTCGCCTTTAGCACAATTACGTTCCTATCCATATCAAGCTTATCGAAAATGAAAGGTCCGCAGCCGGTCATGTCTTCAAACGCCCTTGCCTCATCAGGGCTTACGTCCTCCCATATATGTTTTGGGAGTATTATTACCTTAATAAGACGCGGCCTCAATTTTTTCTGATGCTCTAAATAATCTTTGGGGCATCTGCAGGATGTTTATCGCTAGCGATAGGTATTTATATCTCTAGCGATATGTGTCTCACAGGCGATTAGGTGTAAGACATGTCGAAAGTCAAGAGCACAGTGCCAAGGGGTTTCACGAGGTTCTACGCTCTCTATCTACTCAGCGACAAGCCGATGACGGGGAAGCAGATCATCGGGGAGGCGGAGAAGCGGAGCGAGGGTGCATGGAGCCCTTCTCCGGGTCTGATCTACCCTCTGCTGGGGAGGCTCGTGAGGGATGGGCTCATCGTGGAGAACGACGAGGGGAGGTTCATCATTACGGAGGAGGGCCAGATAACCTTGGAGCAGCACTCCAAGTTCCAGAGTCAGCTGGAGAAGCAGTTGAGCCTGGTCATGAAGCTCGGGCTCTCGATGTTCACTGCCGGTAAGTTGCTGGCGGAAGAGTCCATGGACAGGATCCTGGGCGTCACCGATATGGTGAAGGAGCGGGTCAACACTAGTTCGTCCGATCTCCAGGATCGGTTCTATACCAAGTACAGGGCATTTCTGGAGAGCGAGCTTGAGAAGATGGAACAATCGGAGAAAAAAGAGTAAAACGAATCTAGTGAGCGATAGACGGCTTATTCTCGATTCTTAAGATCGATTTATCTTGTTTTCGGGTTTAAGAAGGAACACATTTCAGGCTATGGGAAAACTCGTTGTTGTGGGTTAACATTCAAGCTATAATTCATTAAATCATAACGTTTTTATTCCAACGGCGTCAATCGAAAGGTGGCGTAAGCCTTCCGCTCGTAAAATGGCGGCTTCGATCCGACTGAGGCGTTTGCCTCTGGATGAAGGGTCGACTCCAGTAGCGGAAACATATATGATGACCCGAGCATAGGCATCGCTGCCTTCGGGTCTGAGATGGGTCGAGCGAAATTCTCCTCCGACTATTCGTTTAGCCTTGCGCAAACGAATTCCGATTGATCCCGTCGGACCCCACTGCTATCGAGGTGGGACTAAGCCATGCCAGTCGAACGACC
>JAUWIL010000008.1 GCA_030605385.1 Methanobacteriota archaeon | reverse complement strand
TGGTATCCAAATGGGTTCAGACCCCAGAGCTGATAATCTAGCATCAGAGACAGCAGAAAGATGGGGCGATAATAGTCAACGTCATCTCCCACGCCTTTAGAGAACTCCCAGACGCCCATCGTGAATGTATCCGGGATATTTCCTAGGTTCTTCAGACGGAGACTATCGACTATCTGGTCTTGATCATCCCACACAAACTCATTGCCAAACGTATTGGCATATACTACCAAACACACGGCAGCAATCAGGATTACCGCTTTAATGCGCCTCTCTCTTTCGCCCTCACCCTGCCATAACTTGATGCCCTGCTTTACCTTTGATTTTAATGGGGTGGGGTGTACCCCCTCATTTTCACCTTCCAGAAAAGCCGTTAGTACATCTGGATCAACATCTTTGACAATCTCAAAAATCTCTTTATTAGAGGGCATCTCACAGCCGAATCTGATGCTTACTTCTTTCTTCTCATCCTGCAGCTCTCTATATACTATCTCGCCGCTAATAATTGCATTTGCCACTTCTCTTGCAGCTTCTTTTCGCGTGGATTTTGAGTTCAAATACTATCTCCAATATTTTATGTTACATTTAATGAGGTGTTTAAATTTTACACTCAATGCAATATTAGTTCTTTCCCTCACTATGTAGAAAATTCGCCCTGCTTACACTACCCTGCTGCCTGCTAAGAATTAGCCAGATACCTAACATCAATAAATCTGCGGACACATAAACAATCCAATCATTCATCTCTCAGGCAGTACATAATCCGAGAGCTCATATTTTATATTCATGAGGTCTGCTATGCCCTGCCTCTTGAAGTACACTTCAATCTCTTCGATGGCGCTCTTGCCGAGCCCCGTGAGTCCATACCCCTGTCGTGTTATGCTCACCATGTTGGCGCTGAAGACGGAGCCCACGTCTATCAGCGGGTCCAGTCCATGTGCCATGATTGCCTGATGCGCGCCTGCAATGCGCATTGGCGTGGGCTTTCCTTTCGTGTGGTATTTTTCCATTTCCACCCTATCGTTGATCTCATGCTGTATGTTCAGGGCGCCGAGCACTGCGCTAAGGACATCCCTGACCTGCGGTATGACCTCATCCTCAATCTTGAGCTGTACGTGCGTGTTATGCGGGCGCGGGCTGTGCAGCACAAGTTCAAAAAGGCGCCCCTTACTGCCAGGGGCAGAAGCTTCTATGTACACATCTGACAGATTACTGAACAATTCAACGCCCTTGCGCACAGTCTCTTCGGTAACAGCCCCCACATTCTTGCATGTGACTGTGAGCTGTTTTATCTTGCCGCTGATAAGCTCCTCCGAGCTCGCCTCCACGATAACATTATCTCCTTTAAGAGTAATACTCCACGGTGCGGTCTTCGATCTGTAGAGTTCTCTGGTGTGCTCCATCACGGCATCGTAGATACCCAATGTATACGCGCCTCATTCTTTCTTCTCATTCTATGCGGCTGGTCGCATCTCTGTTTGCTCCAGCACCATCATTTAGCTTTCCATATACTATTCAGGCCTGCTTAACTACTTGTCAAGCCTTCGGTTTGACTGTCCAGCGAAATCGAAGATTTCGCGAAATGTGAGAATCGCCATCAAATCAATTCTGTGCGGCGGTTCTCTGACCTTCAAACAGTTCCGTAACGCGCTCTATGGTATCAGCATCCTCGGCAGATTTATCATCCCGTACGCGGATCAGGCGCGGGAAGCGCAGCGCATAGCCAGAGTCGTAATTAACGCTTTTCTGTATCTCCTCGTAGGCAACCTCGAACACCACATCCGGCTGAAGCCCAACATCAATTCCAGTCTCGGATATTATCTTTTCCCTGAACATATCGGTAAGTTCGGATAGCTGATCATCTTTGATGCCGCTGCCCACGCGCCCCATCATCAGCAGCCTGCCGGTCTCCGGCTCCACGCACGCGATTTCATAGCTGCCGAGCAGGTTCTTTCTGCGCCCCTCACCCCACTCCGCTCCACCCACCACCAGATCCAGCGTCTCCATGATGGGTTTCAGCTTCAGCCAGTTCTTGCCCCTTCGCCCTGGCGTGTACGGTGAATCAAGGTTCTTGATCATTATACCTTCATGACCGGCAGATAGTGCCTCGTTGTACGTGCGCTCCACTTCAGACAGGTCGCCGGTCGCAAGCTGTGATGCAAGGTAAATCCGCCCCTCTGGGTCCTCCTTTACAGTCCTCTCAAGGAACCTGCGCCTTGACTCGAGCGGTTCGTCCAGCAGGCTGCTGCCATCCGAATAAAGAATGTCAAACAGAGCAAGGTGGAGTGGTATTTCCTCAGCCATCTGACCCACGTCATACTTTCTGCGGAACCTCCGTAGAATATCCTGAAACGGTCTTGGGCGCCCGTCAGGTCCTACAGCAATGGCTTCGCCATCCAGTATGGCTGTATCGCCGCTGACAAATTCCCTTATTAATGCGGCTATGTCTGGCAGGGATGACGTAATGTTCTCCATCCTCCGGGAGAAAATCTGGACTTCTTCACCCATCTTGTGCACCTGTACGCGCGCACCATCGAATTTCCACTCAACAACAGGGCGCGAGAACTCTCCAATGCCCTTTTCCATGCCGCCGGACAGCTGCGCGAGCATCATTCTTATTGGGCGGCCCGGAATCAGAGTGAGACTGTCCAGACCTTTTTCACCCTCGTTTTTTGCAGTTACTGCGACCACTCCAAAATCATTCACCAGCATGTAACCTCGCTCCACAAGGTTCGCAGGCACGTCGAAGGCGTTTGCTACGGCATCCCGGACTGCGCCGCTGCCAACTCCAATGCGCAGCTCCTCGGCAACCAGGCGCACAAGGTAGCGCGCCTCCAGCGGAGCAGCAGAGATGAGCAGATCGGCTAACAGCTTGACCTTGCGCTTCTGGGACTTCTTTCCCTCGATGCGGGCAATCAGATTGAAGTTGTCATAGGTGCGCTGCAGGGTCAGCTCTTCGGTGAACAGGGGTCTCTGGACACTCTGTGAGCACATGCGCTCGGCGGTCACGCCGATGTCACCGGTCCTTCTCAGGAGATCTTCAACAGCTCTGCGCTGCATGCCGTAGGCTGTTGCAATCGACTCGTAAAGGAAGCTCGGTCCCACTCCGAGTTCCCGCTCCATCCACGCGGGAAAGACTTGACCCATTATAAAATGCGCCGCCGTCCCGAGGTCATCATCATTCAATCCTCTGAAGAAATCTGCAACCCGCGCACTTATCTCCAGGCTGCTGCTTACGGGCTCTATCTCGCTGCAGACTCTGGCAAATTCCGAGAAGAGAATGCTTGACGACATCAGTATTGCCACACCATTACTTTATTATTGCTCTATTATTGCTCTACCATTGTTCTATCATTGTTCTATCATTGCTCTATCATTGTTTCTATTCTTCAACCTCCATGATAAGGGTTTTCTATAATCTCCTGCCGCTTCTGGCGGTAGACTCATACTATGGCGGACTCTATCTGCCAATTATTTTTTGTGGATTATTTCTGGCGGATTATTTTTTATTGATTATTTTTGGCGCATTATTTTTTGGGGAGCTGCCTGCTGACACAGGGAGTTCAGTCTTTAGAAGGAAAGCTTTAATTCGGTTAAGAAATCTGTATTAGAAGGAACTAAATTAGAGGGAACTAAATAGAAAACATGAGCTTTTTCCGAGATTTGCCGAACTTTCAGTTCGACTGTCTCGCGAACTTTTGGTTCGCAAGACAGGCGGAGTTTTACTCCGCCAGATCTAGCGGAACTTCGTTCCGCAGGATGTGAAGACCAATGGAGATGAAGAAAACAGGCGCATTGTTTTTGGTACTCATAATGTTAAGCTCAAGTATCCTGTTCTTTATCGGATACGACGGCGGCGGCGGGAGCAGCGACTCATCACAGTATGAAAGAAACATCGTGCTGGAACATGACATCAACTCCATCAGTGATGCGCTCCGCTTCGCGCCCAGCGGCATCATGTATGCCCAGTATGTGAACCTGAGCGGGATAGAGGATACCTACATGGGCATCAGCCTAGACCAGAGCTTTGAGGCAAACGACCCGCTCCATAACAGAGAGCTCTATGGGGTGCCCATAGTCAAGGATTTTCGTGCAATATACATCCCCGGACTCTGGTTCGGATTCCATGATGTCGGGGGCAAAAGAATACAGCTGAATAGAATCACATACGTAAGCAGCTACGGTGAAATGAGCATATATGAAAACGGTACAACGGGATTCGTAACGGCAACGAAACCAATCATATTCGGCTCTCTTCCCCAGACCATACAGCAGAAATCTATTATAGACGCGGTTATAGACGCATTTGAAGGCTATACTAACGGCAGTGCATATGATAACTATGGACCAATGCTCTCTTTGATTGATGATAATGCCCAATGGTCGCGCATATATGCAATGGGTCTCAATAACTATACGGACTCATATTATTCAGGCGTTACGTACATGCCTGACGGCACCTACAAGATAACTATTGTTATGAATACTACTGGCGAGGTAAACGACACTGAGCTGGCTGAGTACCAGAACAACGCATCCCAGAGAGGTCTGTCAGCCTACAAGCTGGACATCCAGGGTAATTACGTTATAATAAACGCCCGCACCCCCACATGGACTATTGTGCTGGATGAGTTAAGCTATATGGGTGCGCTATGAAAGAGATTGTACTATGAAGGGGATAATGCCATTATGGTCAGAGTACTTGCGACGGGGACGTTTGACATACTTCATCCAGGGCACGTATTCTATCTGGAACAGGCACGAAAACTGGGTGACGAGCTGTGTGTAATAGTCGCGAGAGAATCCATGGTGATGCATAAGCCAAAACCGCTTATACCCGAGGGGCAGCGCCTCAAGATGGTATCTGTGCTCCGCGCTGTAGACCATGCCGTTCTGGGCGACGAGGAAGACATGTTCAAGCCGGTGCTGGAGATAAAACCCGACATCATAGCACTTGGCTACAATCAGCACTTTGATGAGGATAAGCTCAGGAAAGAGCTTGAGAAGAGGGGAATCCGCTCAGAAGTAATCAGGATAGAAGATGCAGCGGACGGAGCTTATTACAGCACGAGAACGATCATAAAGCGGATCCGGAACGGGAACACCGAATCCAGTGGATAAATGGTTAAAAATGCAACCATCAAAACATCATTTTTCTTCTTCTCTTCTCTGAAATTCTATGATATCTATCTTATGCCGCAGCAGGCTCCGCGCCTCTCTGATGGGGTGGGCATCATTTGTTCTTGCAGCCCTGTCGAACAGATCCCATACATCGCCCAAGTAAATTTCAGGGTCTTCATCGCGTATTTTATCTGCGACCAGTTGGAGCTTGACTATATCTTCTGCTATCCTGGGAGTCGTTTCCGGCCCCGCCATTTCTACTTTAGCAGGTCTGCTGCCCTGTCTGCCCCTGGCAGGGGGCTTTGGCTTTGCGGGTGCACGCCTTACATTTCCTGCAATCGGTTCGGGGCCATCTTCACTCTCCCCTTCATCCCCCTCAAAACGTATCGTGCCAACGTCAGCCATACCTTCTATAATACGGCTCCTCAACCTGCCCATGGATGAGCCGTCCGAGCCGCCAAACGGATTTGAAAGTCTTACACCCAGATTGATCTTTCCGGTAATCTTTCTGATGGGATTCAGTATTATGTTAAGCTTCGATACGATCAGTATTACTGCAATCGTTATGATGATCATGCTTACGATGGCAATGATGGTATTCGTACCGGCACCCATGAATCCTTCCGGGGGCTCAACAGTGCCTGATACGTTTACCCCTACTGCAGCGGTGGGGGTTGGAGTCGTGGTGAGGGTGGTTAAAGCCGGAACGATATACGGCAGCTCAAAGGGATAGTTGTCGAAGGTGCTTGTATTGCTGTTAACGGCGTACGGCGTGCCGTTGCAGGGCATTCCGGTGCAGACGTGCCCGCTCCAGTAGTTGCCTCCGATTACCGCCCCCCCATCCCATGTGTTGTTGGTGCCGTTATCATATGCATGCAGTGAATTGTTTATGAGATTATTATGGTATATGCTGTTGTTGCGGGAATTCTCCATCCAGATTCCGGCTGCGCCGCTGAGACTGAAATTATTGCCGATAATGGTATTGTTACGGGTACCGTTATCCATCACAAGTCCATACTCGTTACCCTCCAGGCTGCTGTTTGATAACGTGTTATCCGTACCATTCTGCCCCATCTCAACCCCGACGTAATTGTATGAAATGTTGCTGCTCTCTATTGTATTATCATCCCCGTATACAACCACGCCGGTTTCATGGCTGCCCAGAATATTGCTGTTTATGATCGCATTGTTGCCTGATGCAAGTGCAACCCCTACGTTGTTATAGCTCATATTACAGTTCCTTACTGTGTTTTCATCTGCCCTGCTCTCGATTCTCACACCTGCCAGACAGTTCACGATATTGCAGTTCTGGATGGTGATATTATCATGTCTGGTGTTGACAATGCATACTGCACCGCTATCATTACCGTTCATGCGCGCCCCTTCGAGGGTAGAGTTGCCGCAGTCCAGCAGAACGTCATCTGCGCCGATAATGATGAATCCGGTCTTATTAGAATCGTTAACAAAGTACATGCCCTGGCACAGGGTGGTGCTGTTGGCTACAACCATATCGTCAAAGGGTACGACGCACTCCTCCTCAGCCGAGGCGGTTGTGCACCATATAATCATAAACACTGAAAGCAAAATGATACGGGGTGCTAGGCGCTTAATAAGTACCGGGCAGATTCCCATCCTTTCTCCAATACAGGGGCGATTTTGTCGCAACTCAATACACACCTCAGGATTTCAGGGCATATGGCTGCAAGCAGCTAATTACAGTCATGTCTGAAAAAGCAACGCTTTTTCGTACTGTTGTGGAACTGCGTTCCGCAAACATGTTCGAAAACCCTTGGTTTTCGTACTGTTGTGGAACTGCGTTCCGCAAACATGTTCGAAAACCCTTGGTTTTCGTACTGTTGTGGAACTGCGTTCCGCAAACATAACCAATTGCAGTTAATGATAGTCTGGACTGCAAGTCATATATACTTTATATTCCCAAGCACTCACAGCGGACTACTCTAAGCATCGTGATGGAGTCCGGCATCAGCTCAAATTCTGGCATTGCTACTGCTACAATGGGCAGTAGCATAGCGTTCAGTCGATACATCTTCGCGCCACGTAATTCCCGCTTAAAAAACAGAAAAGCCCGAATTTTTATTATTCTCAATACCTATGGCCAAATATAATTTTCTCCAAGTATAATTCTTCCTTCTCAATATTGAAGAAGAAAATAATCCTGAGCCTTCCAACCCAAACACGACAGCTCCCTTTTAGATCGTAGTGCAGGTGTTTGTAGCGCGTTGGATCTCTGCTTACTTCTTCAGCCTTCTTTCTAATTCGCTCTTGATCCAGCTTTTCCAGTTTCTTAAAATCCTTGGAAAACTCTACTGTTGGAAGAATTTTATAACTCATCCCAGTTCACGAAATCCCTCTTTTCTATCTGCTCCCGTGCCTTCCTGTAGGACTCCATAAACTCGCTATCACTCATCAGCTCAAGAGATTCCACTATAGCATCAAAGTCCTCTTTCACTCGGATCAAGTCTATAATCGCTTCTTTCTTCACTTCTACAGTTTCCATATCCAATTGAGAGCGTTGTTGAGTACTCAGATATAAAACTTTGCAAGTTGATGATGGGTTCTTGGAGGTTTAGGTTCCCCTTCTTACCCCCTCCTCATGAAATATCCAACTACAAGTAACCCAACTATTGCAAGTATGGCTTCGAATCCTGGCATGGATGCTGTTAATGCTGTTTCTGATGAGGATGTTATACCTTCAGCACTTGCAGAAAGTATGGCTTTATATGTTGAAGGCGGAACGTTTTCTGGTAGCGTAAGAGGGATAGTATGTTCAAATGGAGGTGTTGCTCCCGTTGTATCAAAAGAGTGCTGGTATTCTTTGGCAAATCCAAATGCCTCTACTTTTATGCTGGCGTCGATGACTCCGCTCCAAGTTTCTGGAGACCAATCAGCTGTGATAGTGTAATTTATTGTTTCTCCAGGCTTGACGGTGGCAGTTTTAGGTTCAATACTAACCGTTAGAGATTTGAGTGTTGGGACTGGTGTTGGGGTAGGTGTGGGTGTGGGTGTTAATGTAGGAGTTGCTGTTTGAGTTGGTGTTAGTGTGGGTGTAGCTGTATAAGTCGATTCTAAGTCAGTTTCTAGTATGACCTGCGTTGAGCCGTCATAGAATTTTGCGGTCGCTATTACATGTATTCTATCAGTTGCTGTTGCTCCGTTACAGTCAATAGTAGTCGTACCACCTACTGTATTACCTAAACTGCCAGTAGCCCCACCACAGTTGCCACCAGTACCGGCTCCAGAGAGGGATATGGACATAGAGCTTAGTTGATTCGCATCCGATCCGCCCATATAGCTAACTCTTACAGTGTCTGCGTCAACCCTAGATGCTGTTGCGGCAACTACGTACTGCTTTGATACACTACTACATTCCATAACTGTGTATGTGAGTACCTTGTACAGATCATCGCTTCCTGCCTTGGTCGCCTCATCTTCTAATAGAGATATGAGTTTACTGCATCCTGTCCCATAAGGAAAACAGTAGGGTGCATACTTGTCAACCGCTGATGATGTCCCATCTCTTCCTTTTGATAACACGAACACCGTATAAGTGCCAGTTCCATCTACAGGAAGTAGTTGGGAAAATTCGTCATATGTTACTGAGGCTTCATAAATTCGGCAGAATGCCTCTGTCTCTGCTGATATGACACATATTACCGCCCCATATTCATTGGTTGTACAAGGACCTTTCTGGCACACCCAAATATACACGACATCTTGCCCTGCTGCAGTACCATCAACCCAGATGTTCTCTCCCTCACAAACATTGGATTGTGAGATAGCTGCTGTTAGCGTTGGACCGCTTATTATTACAGATGGTTCATCTGATGCCGCTCCTAATGATATCATACAAACAAGTAATGCTAAGGATAGTGCTAAGACAAAACCCATGTGTTTCATAAACTCCCTCCAGTACTTTTTTAATCTTCTTAAGCGGCACCCTACTTCTTTCATCAACTCAATTCAGTGATTCCGTCATCCAATAATTATCATCAGTGCCCTTTAATATATCGGATTTTTCCGTTATATAGTTTTTGTCCGATATGTCTCATGTCATTAACCAATGAGTGTTGTAGGTTCTACAAAAATGGAGATTTTGGATGCGATTAAGCATAGTCCAACACACGGATATGTTCTCTCCAAAAGACTGAACATACCCTTGTCATCTGTGTATGAGCACTTGAAAGAGCTTCGAGAGCGCGGTTTAGTAACCTATGACCGATCTATCAGAAGGAAAGTATATCACCTTACAGAAAAGGGAGAACTCCTACTGAAAGCCCTGGAATAGATGATTAGCACAATCTTTACCTCTTTGATCTGACTGTAGAAACTGCCAAGACCAGTCATGACAGGCATTCTCTGCAGGCGCGAAACGGTGGATTATACATTGCATATCCTGCAGCATGCACTATAATTTCTTAAACCTTCAGCCTAAATTATCCGTTTGCAGATTAATGGGGCTTTCTAGCTTTCTAGAATCTGCTGTTCATAGAATCCGCTGTTCATCGCGGTACATCGCGGTAGGTATAATGGTCAGCAGAGACAGGGATAAAAAAATGAGTGCGAGCAGGGGCAAAAAGGGGAGCAGGTCAGCCAGGGCAAGAAGAAAGACCGATAAAACCCATCACACGAAGTACCAGAATGCGCCTGCCGTGAAAATACTCGTTCTGGCGGCGGCAGTCATTCTTTCCTCGTTTATTTTCATATTTTTATCACCGCCTGACTACGGCAAATGGAGCGTATCAGACAGCGGCGAGTTGAGCTATCCTCTGGACAGGGGAGCAGTTGAATACAAAGAGGTTGCGCCGGTCAGGGTGACGGATAACTGCACGGTAGAGCGCGCATCCTACACAAGCAAAGATGCAGACGTGGCTGCGTTGATTATCATACCCATAAACGCATCAGGCAGCCGGAAGGTAGCGGGAGTTGTGCTGCTTCCTGGAGCAGGCGTAACAAAGGAGATGAGAGAGGACTTCCTTCTGGAGCTCTGCAGCAGGGGGTACGCGGGAATCGTTATTGACCAGCGCGGCATCGGTGAGACGGCTGCGCCCACACCCGATATTGGCGATTACGAATCATTCAAAAAAGGCATTGAGCCGTTGAGCTATAAATACGTGTACGACGCTCTCAGAGCTTACGACTTTTTATCATCGCGGCCAGAGGTTGACGAATCTGAGATTGTTATGGTAGGTGAGAGCATAGGAGGAAGATTCGCGATAATAGCCGCTGCCGTAGACCCTTCAGTAAGTGGGGTTATAGGCATAAGCACAGCCGGTCAGAACACGGAGTCTTTGTACACACAGAACGCGGAGCAGAAGAAGTTTATACTGTCGCTCGACCCCGACACATATCTGGACATGTTACCGCCGAGAAGACTTGTTATGATGCATGCAGCAGGGAGATAACATAATCCCCCTGGAATATGCTGTAAGGACGTATAACAAGGCACAGGACCCCAAAGAAATGTATGTTCTGAATGATTCTGATGCGCATGGGTACCATCCTGATTTCGAGCCGTACATATATGCGGCGGTTGACAAAATACTGCAATAGTTCCCGGCACCAACAGCGCTGTCAAGATAAAAAGCCGACAACAGAACTCACAGAACCTTACAGCAGATTCATAGACTTCAGTTCTGAGACGATCTTCTCCGCACCACGTATGACCTTGTCCAGCGTATTACCGCCCGTGATAACGATCTTACCGGAACCGAAGATAAGTGAAACTACCTTGGGGTCGCTCAGCCGGTACACAAGACCTGGAAATATCTCAGGCTCATACTCAACGTTCTCCAGACCGAGCCCCATTGCCACGGCGTTCAGGTCAACAAGAGTGGTTCCAAGGTTTGCGGTGGCGACGATATTCCGGATCTTTATATCGGGCTCATTATCAATCTTGATGCCGATCGAACGCATCTTATCGAAAACCTGCTCCAAACCCTTGCTGACATCCTCTATGCTTTTAGCACCAGTGCAGACGATTTTTCCCGAACCGAACAAAAGCGCCGCGACTTTAGGGCTGCTGGTTCTATAAACGACAGCAGGGAACCGCTTACGATTGTACTCTGCACCCTCAATTTCAGAGGCAAATTTCTCGATATCTATCTTTTGACCTACGGCAAGCGATGCGACAACATTCTCGATTCTAATAGTTTTCTTGATGTCATGGATCATGACAGGAGTACACCCCCACAGTACGCCTTAGTGATCAAAACGTCTCCAAACGCGGATAACACGTCTGCAGCATCAACCGTGAATACTGCATCTCCGAGCATTGCCACGCTTGCATGCCCGCCTCCTACGCATATGGTTTCTACTATATCTCGGGCTTTACTACTTATAAGTTCCGTCCCAACAGCAAAACCAAGCGAAGCCTCCATGAATCCAATCGGAGTGGGATTTGTGAGCAGTCTCTTCATTGCATCTCTACCGGCAGCGCAGATTCTCCTTCTCATCTCAGGTTCATCAATTACGTCCCTGGTAGGGCGTTCACCAAGCACGATAATGCCCACATCGAAAGCCTTGCATGATATGACCCTTGTCTCACCTATACCCGGAGCGCCAGGCTCGGTACGGGCTACAATACTCCCTCCGCCTGATATCCCGAGCACGTCGCCAAGACCGCTCCTGTTATGAATTTCGGCTATGTGTGCGGCCTGCAGCAGGCATACATCCTCAAGGTCGAGACCCAATGCCATGTTAAGTGCATATGCTGTGCTGACCGCACCGGCTGCACTTGCACCCATACCGCAGCCGACAGGTACGTCAAGACGGGTTGACACGCACACCGGGACCTTGGTTAGCTGTTTGATGACACTTCTGGTGGTCGGAGCGTTGACTTCTATGCCATTAATAAAAACAGCTGTTTCGTCACTTTCCTTCACCTCAGTTACCGCACCCTTTTCCAGCAGGATGCCACAGCCCCTTGAACCGGAACGGATTGGATTGTCTGACTCAACTATCTCAAAAAAACCTGTTATATGCCCTGGAGAATACCCTCTTCCTGCGGGGTCAGGTGAACTCTTCAATTCGGTCAGGTTCATCTGAGGACCTCAGATGCAGACTCTATTACTATGCGGGCTATTTGCCTCTTTGACCCGCTTATAACTAACTCTCTATCGCTGCCCTTCCTGATGAGCGTCACATTGTTGGTCTCGGTGCCGATACCACCCTCACCCACGTCGTTGGCCACGACAATATCGAGGTTCAACCGCTCCATCAGTTCACGGGCAGAAGAGATCAATTCGTCCCTGCCTACGCCGGCTTCAGCCTTGAATCCGACAGTGCGCAGGTCAGGATATCGTTTTCGAACCTCATTCAGGAGCTTACGGGTGGGCTTCAATGACAATGTCATGCCTTTACGGTCTGATTTGATCTTACCGCTCTCTTTCTCTACAGTATAATCTGCTATCGCGGCTGAACATATTAGAAGGTCGCACCCTTCACTCTCGATCGCTTTCAGAA
Organism: Methanobacteriota archaeon; assembly: GCA_030605385.1. Lineage (GTDB taxonomy): Archaea > Halobacteriota > Syntropharchaeia > JAUWIL01 > JAUWIL01 > JAUWIL01. The sequence continues at coordinate 15,434 of JAUWIL010000008.1, read as the reverse complement.
CGGCATCTGTCATATCCGAAGCACTTTCAATCGTTACTTCTCCTATACCTCTGATACCAAGCGAGTCATTGTGCATTACAGTGACATCTGCACCCTGGCGATATGCCTCAAGTGCAAGCTCTCTGCCTGTACGACCTGAACTGCGGTTGGTGAGTACGCGTATGAGGTCAATGGGCTCGATGGTAGGCCCTGATGTTATTATGACACGCTTCCCCACAAGCCTGCCGCTCGACAGTATCCGTTCCGCATTCAGAACAATCTCACAGGTCCCGGCAATCTTCGCCTTCATCTCACTGATGTGCGGACCCACAAATATGACTCCATACTTCCGCAGCAGTTCGATATTCTTAATGACTGCCGGATGGTTGTACATTGACTCGTGCATGGCAGGTACGATCATTACTGGCTTGCCTGCCCCCATTGCGGTGGTAGCAAAGGTGGTCAGCGGCGTATCATCGATGCCGACAGCGATCTTGCCGATGGTATTGGCCGTACACGGCGCTATGAGCAGCATATCGGCAATTCCGTCGGCGCCCATGAATCCCACATGCTCCACCATGCCGCCAATCTTAGTAATGGCCTGATGGCCTGTGGCATACTCCATTGCATCAGGGGTAATAATTCCCTGCGCCGCTTCGGTCATTACCGCATATACATCTGCCCCATTTCTTATCAGTTCTCTAGCAAGCTCAACAGCCCTTACCGCAGCTATGCTGCCGGTTACGCCCAGCACGATAGTCTTATCTTTAAGGCTGCTGCTCTTGGCGCCCTTTATGCGCGTTGTTGGACCATAAGGACTGAAACCGACATGTCCGGCAGAACATGGGTGTGCAGGATATTCATGCGTGTGGTGATGATGCATAGTCCCACTTCCTTTTTCCTTTTATATAGACTTACACTCTCTTTTATACAGGGTTATGAACTGTTCTATTGCAGACTAATCAGACTAATATCTGTGACTAATATCTGTTAGCTTATAATAGGTAAATAACTTATGTGTTGAATAGGCGCATTGGCAGACCTTAATTTGGCTGAAAGCCGCGGTGTGCAGTCAATTAAAACTGGGGTGCTGAGATATAACATCCTGGTGCTTTGGTGCTGATGGCGGAATATTTATCTATTTGCACCACCATAGTTTTAAGCCCCCAAAATTGGTGTTAAACACATTATCACTTCCGCGTTTAATCCTGTTCTGGCAGATATATATCAAAAGGATTTTATCGCGGCCAATCCGACCGTATGATCTGGGGGTAATAAAGTAACTGCTGGGGTGCTACTCGATTTGGGTGCAGCATTAAAGTCATTGGCACATATTTTATACCAATTTTTAACTGGAGGTGTAATGCACATTGGGTGAACCGTCACCAGGTTTTCTGACGATAGATGATTTCGATGTGGACGGCAAGACAGTATTTCTGAGGGTTGACATCAACTCGGGCATAGATAAAAAAACAGGCAATGTTGTTAAGACAAGGAGAATAGAGGAACATTCCAGGACCATAAAGGAGCTGTCTGATAGGAATGCAAAGCTGGTAATACTTGCCCATCAGGGCAGGGCAGGGGGTAAGGACTTCACACTGCTGGAGGGGCACGCCAAACTGCTCAGTGAATGCACAGGCAAGAATGTGGGATACGTTGACGATGTGATAGGACCTGCGGCAGTAAAACGGATACAGGAGCTTAAAAGCGGGGAGATACTGCTGCTGGACAATGTCAGGCTTATGGCAGAAGAAGGCCTGGAGCTGAAGCCGGAAGAGCACGCCAGGAGTCATATGATAAGCCGGCTGGCGCCGCTCGCCGAAGTATTCATAAACGATGCCTTTTCTGCAATACACCGCTCGCATGCGTCACTTGTAGGATTTACGGCAACAGTACCGTCAGGCATCGGACGGGTGATGGAGCATGAACTGGAATCGCTCGGCAGGGTTGTGCACAACGTTACCAGACCGTGTACATACATACTTGGGGGCAACAAGCCAAAAGAATGCCTCAAGATAATGCGGCATGTTCTTGATGAGAACGTTGTCGACGATATTCTGCTCGGCGGCGTCATAGGCAATATATTCCTGCTCGCGAGCGGATACGACGTCGGCCGCAAGTACCAGGATTTTATGGAGCGCGAGGGCGCCATGGCATTCATACCCGAGGCGAAGAAGCTCCTCGATAATAACGGCGGCAAGATTCACATGCCGCAGGACCTTGCGCTTGAAACGGGTGCAGGCCGTGAGGAGGTACAGGTTTCCCAGCTGCCGAGGGACGATAACCCATATGACATAGGCGCAAAGACAATGGAGAAATATATAGACATAATCAAGAAATCCATGACAATCGTCATAAAGGGTCCGATGGGCGTGTACGAGAATCATGATTTCGCGCAGGGAACGGAAGCGGTATTCCAGGCTATAGCAGACTCGGAAGCATTCTCCCTGATCGGCGGCGGTGATACATCGACAGCCATCAAGGCGCTTGGAATGGATGCGAGCAGATACTCATATGTCAGCCTTGGAGGGGGGGCGCTGCTGTCATATCTTGGGGGAGAGCACTCGCCGGTTCTGGAAGCACTCAATGCGGCGGCTAAGCGGTAGATTTATTCTTCCACAAACCTGTGTTTGAGGAACTGTGCCCCTCAACCGTATAAAATGCGGAGCATTTTATACATGGCGCCATACACAGCGCGCATAGCCGCGCTTCCTATGCCTTCACCATGTTCCAAGGGGAGAATTTGCAGCCTTGCGTCTTGCATATATACCTGCACGAAATGGAGCGCACTCTCTCAGGTGAGCTTTTCCTCGATCGCTCTGGCAGGCAGGATGGGGGGCGCCTGAGCCCTTAACACTCTGGTTGGAAATGTTTCTACAGGCAAAAAAACCTCATGCGCGGAAGAGGGTATTCTTTTTATTTATTTTCCTTTCTGGCCTTTTCACCGTTGGGTTTTAGAATCTGCCAGTTAATTCCAAATTCATCATAAGTATCAAATACTGCTTTACAAAATCTGATTATATTTTCGTCGTTATTGGCAACAGCCTTCTTGTAAATTTTGGTGAAAAATCTTTTACCCGCCTCTGTTTGAGAGTGGTTACTTTTGACTAGATTGTGTTCCATGCAACGAGTTTGTCCATTATCAATATCATTTGCGCCGCCTTTTCTGCATTATTATTAGATACTTGAAACCCCTCAAATAGAAATTGTATTTTCTTGCCCTTTGATGCCATATGGGTGTGTTCGATGTTTGATTGTGCCTAGTTACACAGATAATGTCTATAGTCTTAAAGTATTTCTCAAGTATGTAGTAGAGCTTAAAACCCACAGGTATGAATTTCTCCTTTTTTGCTTGATCGGCAATTAGCCATGCTATATGCCCTCCAATCTTCAAAATCCGATGCGCTTCCTCTGCTACCTTATCTAATTCTTCAAAAAATTGTGGATTTTCGCAAGAAATATTACCGATATTGTCAGGATGGTCATTGTACCTTATGTTGTCTGAGTAAGGAGAATCGATAAAGACGAACTCTGCGACCTCATCGTCAAGTGGTAAATTTCTGGCATCTGCTTGCTTTATATCCTTCCTGTATGGGACTATATCGAAACCTAAAACTTCTCTATTTTCTTCTCTGCAAACATCTATAGTTGTCCCGCTTCCACACATTGGATCAACTACTAGGTCCCTCTCCTTTGTATACCGATGGAGGACATTCCAGATAATAAAGGCTGGCGTCACCCCAGAATATTTATTATTTCCATGGGGTGTACCTCCATAATTTTGAGTTGGGAAATCCCACAGAGTTGTTGTTTCAAACTTTGGATAATTTTCACTCATTCTCATTCCAATTAGTATAGATTTCCATTATTTTATTATACATTTCAGTTTCGAATCTTTCTTGCCACCTATCTTTTTTCAATTTGGCATCAAGAATATTGCACAAATGAACTTGTGCAAAAAGTAAGAACTCCCTTCTTTTTACAATATCAGGAGGGTGTGGCACAACTTTAGGTCTGTTATACCTAAGTTCATAGTTAATCTTTCTAAACTCATTGTCGATATCTTTCTCCCTCATTTTTACTCCTTCTCGCTTTCCAGCAATTTCTTTAAATCATCTATAAAATGTTCAAACAATTTGACTTTCTCGCTCTCCTCAATCTTCTCTTCTGTTAGTACATAACTTCCATCCAGATCTACTTCTACAATCGCTCTGCCTTTTTTGGCTGGCTTTCTTATATTCAGAGTTTTGTCTTCATCTGGAGTGAGAAAATATACCTTAATGTGTTTAGTTACTTTATCTTGTAATAGTTTCAGCTTCCAGTAACCTGTTTGGGCTATCCTCTCTCTCAGTGTTACTTTACTCGATAATACTGCTAATATTTCGAATGTATTTGGATCATAAATTATTAAGTCAACATCGGGCAGGTGCAATCCAAACTCCCCAAAATCAACACACAATCTCCTTTTTACTTGAGCCTCCTCATATGATAGATTATCGGGCAAAGTTCTTTCTAAATGGTTTCCATTTATAACTTTTAGGCTCAAATCCTCAACATCAACCTCAATCATGAATAGAATCAGTTTCTCCAAATTTTTCCCTTTGAATGCGCGCCAACTTTGTTCATGGTCTCCACTTGGAGTTGGATCTTTTAGCCAGTCGTGTTTGTGGAGTTTCTTTGCCTCTTCCAGCAATTCCGAAATGTGTTTGTATGCGTTATCCCCAAACAGTTCTCGCTTTTCAAGATATGACCTTTTCAAATCTTCAAAATCCATGTCTATTACCCCTTTAAACCAATCACAATATACTCAACTGGATATGCCTCCGAGTTTGCTTTATCATTACTTGCAAATCTACCTGTTCTCTCATCTCTTTTTTGAGGAAGTATTTTTGAAGGTATTTCTCTTTTTATAATTCTATCAAGCGTAAAACCTGAATACTGTAAACTTTCGGCAAAAACCTCTGCATTTAGTATCTCCACTCCCTTCAATTTTGTATTACCAATGACATAACAGCATCTTCCACCGGGCTTTAAGATTCTAAAACTCTCATCGAACACCCCCTCCATATCGATAAAAAATGCCTCAATTTCTTTTGCCATTTTTTTACTTTTCTTAAACATCTTGTTGACTATGTCTACTGCAATTTTACTTCGTAGCTCCATATTCTCATATTTTTTGTACGATGTTCCAATAAACTGCCTCTTATACTCATTCAAATCCTTGGCTAAACCAAACCAAATAGTAGACAGTTGATGCAAGTCAGCATATTCATAACTTGTAACATACGGACTTGAACTTATGATTAAGTCTACATTATCATCTGGTACCGGCTGACACTTAGCATCTGCGGTGTTAATATTCAAATAATCATTTGTATTATCTCGAATCTTTGGAGGGACAACACCGTAAAAAATCTTGTTTCCATTCTGCATCCTTCTTATATGTCTTCTCAAAGCTTCATACGGCCTCGAAGTTTTCTTTTTAAGATCCCTCGTTGGTTTTGTACTTCCTTGTAACCATATGGAGCAATTTTTTAAAATATGACTGAAGGCAACAAGAAAGAAATCTCTAATCAGTTCATCTTCTTCGTTGTAGATAACACGTAATATTTTCCCAAGCTCGCTTTTATTCTCTTCACTAAACCAGTAGTTAATCCGTTCAAGTTGCCCTTTAGGAACAAGAGGTTCGATATTCTCTTCAAACAATGAAGTATTGGGGTGCTTCAAGGTCTCCAAATTTGACAGGAACTGCTTTACTTTTTTATCAAGATATATCGGGTTTATTGGCGTCGATTTTACTTTAGTTATTAAATAAGCTATTTTGTTGATATCTGTTCCACTTGCTTTAAAACCTCTAGATATCGCAGTAACGATGGTCGTCCCACTACCATAAAAAGGGTCGTTTATATGTGCATTCTCATTGGAAATATATTCATCAATTAATTTTTCAACTAGCTGTGGAATAAACTTAGCAGGATAGCGATGATAGCCATGTGTCCATTTAGCGGTATCAGAAGGTTTACACTCTGCAAAAGACCAAATTCTATTGGTTTCTTTTGCATCAAAGCTATGTAAAGTTTCCATAGGAGATATTATTTGTCCCTCTGTCATTTCCATGTTTATGCCCTTGACATAAATTAATTTTTATATACTCATAAAGATGCGCTCCTATCACGCTTGTATTAGTGGATCTGGTGATTGCAAGGCCGCCCATATGTCAACATTATATGGCGGAGAGGTAACAACCAAATCTATGCTGCCGTCGGAGATCTCTTTCGTGCTAAAAACGTCATCATTCACTATTTTTAGCGTTTCATTTTTAAAGAATATCTTGTCAGTCATGCTTACCCATTTCCAATGTAAATATGTTCTTTTATTAACCTTTCTTAGATATTCTTCAGATATCTTTCATTGTCCGCTCAATTTCTTTTCGGTCACAAATGTGTGTGAAGATTCTGTGTGAAGATTCTGTAACTGAGATAATATGCAATCAATATGCAATCATCTGACTTCAAACTTGCGCACCACTCCCCCTTGGATGTCTGCACCCATATCTCCCTGTTTCTATCATTTCCATGATCGTGGTTGTTCTGATAGTCTGCTCTGCAGATTTCGGCACTCCTCTCAAGAGCCGGGCGCACCTTCCGTTCCTGCGTGGTGTGCGCACCCATTCAACAAAACAACTAGCGATATAGAGGGGTTGGTGACTAAAATGGCGCAAGAAGAAGACTTGAGAATCATGACGTTATCACGCCGTCTTTGTCCTGGCAGCCTCTTCAAGACCAAGCTCCTTGATTGACGTCTCGCGCATCTCGACTTTTCGTATCTTCCCGGTAACTGTCATCGGGAATTCGTCAGTGAACTTGATATACCTGGGAATCTTGTAGTGCGCTATCTTGCCGCGGCAGAACTCCTTGATCTCGTCCTCTGCCGCTGATTCACCGTCCCTGAGCCTTACCCACGCGCACAGCTCTTCACCGTATTTCACGTCAGGCACGCCTATCACCTGGCACTCGCTGATCTTGGAGTTCGTGTAGAGGAATTCCTCGATCTCGCGCGGGTATACGTTTTCTCCGCCCCTTATGACCATGTCCTTGATGCGCCCTGTGATCTTACAGTATCCGTCTTCATCCAGAGTGCCCAGATCCTCTGTATGGTTCCATCCATTGGCATCAATCTGCTTGGCGGTGGCTTCGGGATTCTTGTAATACTCCTTCATGACCAGATAGCCTCTTGCGCATATCTCGCCCTGCACGCCCACGGGCACGATTTTCCCGGTTTCCGGATCTATGATCTTTACCTCGACATGGGGCATGGGTCTCCCGACGGTTTCTGTTCTGTGTTCCATTGAATCGTCTGGCCTGGTTATCGTGTCAACAGGCGACAGTTCGGTCTGCCCGCAGGCAATGCACACCTCGCCCATGTGCATAAGGTCGTTGACCTTCTTCATCAGCTCTATGGGACAGGGGGCGCCCGCCATTATGCCGGTCCTGAGCGATGACAGGTCAAATTTCGGAAAATCGGGGTGCCCTATCTCTGCCGCGAACATTGTGGGGACGCCGTGCAGGGCAGTACATCTTTCTTTCTCAACCGCTGTAAGAGTAGATAGTGGGTCAAAGTACTCTGCAGGTATCACCATTGTCGAACCATGCGTGATGCATGCAAGGTTGCTTACGACCATACCGAAGCAGTGGTAGAACGGGACTGGAATGCACAACCTATCTTTTTCAGTGATTCTAATGTTCTCCCCGATAAAGTAGCCGTTATTCAGTATGTTGTGATGGGTCAGCACAACTCCTTTCGGAAATCCGGTGGTTCCAGACGTGTACTGGATATTTATAGGGTCATCAAAATTAAGGGATGCCTGCCTCTCTGCCAGCTCCTCATCCGGGATGCTGTCCCCCATCTCAAGCACCTCGTCCCACGTGAACATCCCGGGACGGCGCTCCTTTCCGATGAATATCACGTTCTTCAGGTCAGGGAGCTTTTCTGACTTCAACTCTCCCGGAGCTGCCTCCTTCGCCTCGGGGCAGACCTGATAGAACATCGAGACATAATCCGAGGACTTGAAGCTGTCGATGAGTAGAAGCGTGCCGCTTTCGGACTGCTTCAGCGCATACTCCAGCTCGTGCGTTCTGTAGGCAGGATTGATGGTGACCAGTACTGCCCCTATCCTCGCGGTGGCGAACTGGGTTATCGTCCATTCTGCCCTGTTGGTGGACCAGATGGCAACATGGTCGTCCCTCTTTATTCCAAGCGCCATGAGCCCCTTTGCCGTCTGGGAGCAGACCCGATTGAACCCGGCATAGGTGTATCTCAGTCCCTGGTGAACGCTCACAAGCGCCTCATTCTCTGGATGCTCGGCTGCAGTTTTGTCTAAGTAATCGCCTATGGCCATCCCTATCAAAGGCTTATCGCTGCCTCCGCATGCGTAACTTAACTTCAGCTTTTTTCCTCCTACTTTATTCATATAATGTTCACCTTCTTCAAAACTACTTTGCTCTTAAAAATAGTTTGCGATAGTCGTTAACAAGGAAAGGGGAAGAGTGTCACGCCGCAAATTCTTTACTGATGCTGAGTGAACTGAAATTTTAGGTAAACCAAAACCTTTTAATAGTTTTAGGTATACCTAATGTTTAGGTAAACCTAAAAGGTGATACTGGTGGAAACTGCAATCACAGACATTGAAACAGGAAAGGCAGCGACGATCATCAAACTGTCCGGCGGCTATACATTTCAGAGAAGACTAAGAACCATGGGTGTTAGAGAGGGCAAGATTATAAGGGTAATAACAAAACACCCGCTCAATGGACCCCTGGTTGTGGAAGTGGAAAACAGAAAAACGACAATAGGCAGGCGGATGGCGCAGCGAATTATGGTGGAGGTCTAGAGATGAAGAAAATTGTCCTGATGGGGAACCCAAACGTTGGCAAGAGTGTTGTATTTTCCAGATTGACTGGCGCCCAGGTAATCGCTTCGAATTATCCCGGCACCACAGTGGATTTTTCCAAAGGAAAGATGCGTTTGGATGGAGACTTGGTTGAGATTGTGGATGCCCCTGGAACATATTCATTGGAGTCATCCAATAAGGCTGAAGAAGTCGCAGTAAAAATGTTAGGTAAGGCAGACCTGATTGTAAATGTTATCGATGCGACCAACCTTGAAAGAAACCTATTCCTGACTCTGGAACTCTTAGAGAGTAAGAAACCCGTGGTTGTCGCCTTAAATATGTGGGATGAAACAAAGCACTTAGGCATAAATATTGACGTAGAGAAGCTGGAACAGTTTCTCAAAGTTCCAGTAATGCCCATGGTTGCTCTGACCGGGGAGGGGGTAAATGAACTTGTTGGTAGATTTAACAGCGCATGCGCGCCTGAGGGAATGAAAACAAAAAGCGAAGAGGAAAGATGGGTAGAGATAGGACATATAATAAAAAAAGTACAGCATGTAACTCACAGACACCACACGATCTGGGATATGATAGCTGATGCCACTATTAAACCTGCCACAGGCATGCCGATTGCAATCATTACAATCCTCATATCCTTTTGGATTGTCAGAAACATCGGAGAAAATCTTATTGGATATGTTTTCGAACCGCTCTTCGATTTATACACCCCATTTGCAATGAGTATGAGCAATTGGCTTGGACATGGATTCTTACATGACCTTTTCATCGGGAAATTGATAGATGGGGAGATTGAATATGTTGAGTCCATGGGGCTGCTGACCACCGGACTCTTTGTTCCATTCGGAATGGTCCTCCCGTACATCATAGCATTCTACTTGATGCTGGCCGTGCTAGAGGATTCTGGTTATCTGCCGAGATTGGCCACCCTAATGGATACCCTGTTTCACAAACTTGGGATGCATGGACACGGCATCGTGCCCGTATTTCTTGGGTTGGGGTGCAACGTGCCAGGTGCGTTGTCTATAAGAACCATGGAAACACGGAAACAGCGTTTTATCTCTGCAACCTTAATGGCAATTTCAGTCCCATGCATGGCGCAAATAGCAATGATATTCGGTATTCTTGGCCCGCATGATCTTGTCTATGTGCTCATGGTTTTTGTGACCTTGATGATGATATATGTGCTGGTCGGACTCACATTAAACAGGTATGTAATGGGAGAGAGTCCTGAGATATTTCTGGAGATTCCTCCATATCGAATGCCCAGCGCAATAACAATTTTGAAGAAGACATGGATGCGCATAAGGTGGTTCCTGACAGAAGCAATCCCCTTTCTATTCCTGGGAGTGCTGATAGTCAATGTATTGTATGCCATAGGTTTTCTTGAGTGGCTCGGCGTGCTTTTTGCTCCCATAACAGAAGGTTGGCTAGGACTGCCTAAAGAGGCCACAGCTGCACTTTTGGTGGGCTTTCTAAGAAAAGACCTGGCTATTGGGATGCTCTTGCCATTGGGGATGACGGCAATGCAGTTGGTCATAGCAGCTACGATACTCACCATATACTTCCCATGTGTGGCAACCTTTGCTGTTTTGTTAAAGGAATTGGGGGTAAGAGATATGATCAAATCCATGGTCATAATGATAGTTACAGCCCTATCGGTTGGAGGTGCTATGAATTTTATCTTAATAGGAGCGTAAGGTGTGGGAAGGATGAGACAAAAGACTATTGAAGAGTATATAGAGACCATATATGTCCTCGAAAAAAAAGAGGGGTGCGCTCATACTGGAAGGATAGCTGCCGAGATGAATGTGAAACCCCCCTCTGTCACAGAGATGTTGCAGAAACTGCAAAATGAGGGGGTTGTGAGGTATGAAGCTTATGCCGGCGCTACTTTGACTCTTTCTGGCAAGAAAAAAGCTCGAGAGCTGATGAAGAGGCATAGAGTCATTGCCGATTTTATAGAGATCATCGGCGTTGAAAGGGGGGCGGCAGAGATTGATGCATGCCAGATTGAGCATCATGTGAGCTCTAAAACAATGAGACGGTTGGAAAAGTTCGTAGAATTTATACACAGCGCTCCCCACGATCCAAAATGGATAGAGCACTTCAAACATTATTATGAAACCGGCGAAAGGAGTGAATGCGAGGCTCGTATTGAAAAAGAGACAGAAAACTAAGTATCAGGATATATGAGGGTGATGGCAGACATATATACAGCAAGCGAATGACCTGCACATATATAGGGGGGTATTTGCTGTGAAGGAGAATAAGCCATTTTACTGCGATGGCGAGTGCTGTTTATAAGCCATGTGAAAGTATGAGTAAGGGGTAGTAAGAAGTGTGAGTGAGGGTAGTAAGCCCCCTTCTGTTTCAAGCGGCATTCGTCTATGCACCTACTCGAGCTGGCGGCTGGACATCCGCATTACTCTTTTTGGCTTGCACCCGCAAGGTTTCGCCGTTCCATCCGGGTAGCAGGGATCTCACCCTTCCGGGATCATCGCATTATCCTGCGCGCGGTATCGTTTCTGTGCCAGAGCCATCCCTCTCAGGATATACCATTTCGGCATTCGCGCGTCCAGTGGTGGAGGGACTTTCCTCAACGACACGTAGTCATCGGCAGCCGCTCTCCCTCTCTCACACTGAATATCTTATATAGGGGTTTTGTATTATAGTTTTCTTAAATATCTGTGGAATCTTCGATTCGACAAGTCTTGCAGAATCAGAGATTCTGCGAGACAGCGTGGAGCAAAGCTCCACGAGTCTCGCGGAAGCAGCGCTTCCGCAAGACTACCGGCAAACTACCGGCTGATGGGGTGTTGTAATTGGTCAACCTGCTAACTCCCGGGGAGGGTACTGCGGCAGTGAAGCTCGCAAGGTCCGCCGTCGAGAGATATGTAAAAACAAGAGAGACAGTTGAGGTACCGCCGAACCTTCCGGAAGTGTTCAATGAGAAGCGGGGCGTCTTCGTCACCCTGAACAAGAGGGGGGATCTGCGCGGGTGCATCGGATATCCGTACCCAATGGCGCCGCTGGTTGACGCTATCGTGGACTCTGCCATAAGCGCGGCAGCACGCGATCCGCGTTTCCCGCCGGTTGCCGAGGCAGAGCTCGAAGAGCTGCGTGTCGAGGTCACTGTCCTGACACCCCCGGAGAAGATCAATGCAAAGCCGAAGGACCTGCCGGATAAAATTGTCATAGGCAAGCACGGCTTGATCGTGAAGCGCGGCATACACCAGGGTCTGCTTCTCCCGCAGGTTGCGCCCGAGCACGGCATGGACAAAGAGGATTTTCTGAGCCACACATGCATGAAGGCAGGGCTGTATCCCGATGATTGGCTTGATGATGGTACCGAGGTCTACTCTTTTGAGGGGCAGATTTTCGGGGAGATCGAGGACGGCGTCGAGGAGAAGAAGTTTTACAGTTAGATGCTGCAGACCGATGTAATAGAATAGTATTAGAGTGCAACCATCTATTCCAGACTGGTGGGAAACAAGAAGTGAATGATGAGATAGAACTTGCGCCCCATGTATCAGAGATAAAAAGGACGCTTTCGAATGTGGATGAGAGCAGCATACTGAAAGAGCTTGGGATGCTTGTTCTTGAATACGGCATCCCGCTGGGGGAGGCGAAGCTCAGTATCATCCGCAAGCATAAGGAAAGTGCACTAGAAATAGATGGTCTCAGGCGCATAGCCGACCTGAGATCTGGCGACCATGATGTCAGCGTTAAGGGTAAAATCACATTCGCTGCCATGCGCCTCATCATGATTCGGGGAGAGGAAAAGAAACTGTGCTCCGGGTTCATGGCAGATGACAGCAGCGAGGTCCCTTTCACGGCATTCTGCGAGTTTGACGCTTCAGCCGGTGATTCGATCAGCGCCTACGGCGCCCATGTCAGACTCTGGATGGGCGAACCCGAACTGGTGTTCAGCGAGAGTGCCTCGATACACAAACTTGAAGGTGATCTATTCCCCTCAGTGAAGGTAAAACCGCGTGACCTTACGAAAGAACTGAGGGAGTTCTGCAGTGGAGATAGAAGCGTAAACCTGATATGCAAGATCATCAGCCTGTCTGAAGATGCTGTAGAAAGGCGCGGCGTGAGTGGTACTATCTTCAAAGGAGTGGTCGCCGATAGAACTGCCAAACTTCCCATGACCGTGTGGAGTGATAGTTTCGAGTTTTGCCCGGGCGATGTAATACAGATCGATAATGCATACGTGCACGAATGGCATGGTATGCCGACAATCAACGTGGGCGAGTATTCTGATGTGAGCCTGGTCGATGACCCTTCGGTGCTTCCAGGTGGCTCAGTGGTAAAGCTTGAATATATGTCCATAGGGGATGTTGAAAGAAGGGGCAGCGCGTTTGACGTTCTTGTGGATGGTGACCTGACATCTATAAAGAAGGGGTCAGGACTCATCAAGCGCTGTCCCGAGTGCGGACGGGTGATGCGCCGCGGTACCTGTAAGCTGCATGGATCCGTAAGTGGTTCAAACGACCTCCGCGTGAAAGCTGTGGTGGATGATGGTACCGGCGCGCTCAACCTTGTAATTGGCAGCGAGCTTACAAAGTATATCTGCGGGGACGTTCTGAATGACCTGGACCTTGACAATGATGCAGTCGAGGAGCGCATCCGGAGCAGACTGATGGGTATGCCCGTCCGCGTGAGGGGGAACGTCTCGCGCGCAGATTTTGGTAACATCATGGTAGCTTCCGATATCCAGACTATGAAAAAGGGGGCGGAATAGTATTGTCATACAGGGAGGTTGCACGCAGGGTGTTCGCCTATGAGTTTAACAATACCACCATGCAGTGCGGCGGGGGAAATGATACTTGTCGAACTGAAGGTTCACATGTCTCACGAAACCTACGGTCTCGCAATAAGTCTCCAACTTTCTTTGCAACGCCCACCGGTGCGGTGTGCAACCGCCTTTTCGCTGTCGGAGTCCTCACCGAGGTCGATAGAGTGAAGTCTGACCTGGAGTTCTGGCGCGCCCGCGTCGTTGACCCAACAGGCGTCTTCGTCTGCTATGCCGGCCAGTACCAACCGGAAGCTGTTAAGTTCATGTTAGAGGTAAAAACGCCCTGCTTTGCCGCAGTAGCCGGGAAGATGCGCGTCCACAGGTCTGACGAAGGTACGGTTTACAGTTCACTCCGCATCGAGGGCATTAACGATGTAAGCGAACCTGTTCGCGATAGATGGGTGCTGAGAACTGCCGAACATACCCGTGAAAGGATAAAATGCATGCAGACTGCTCTCGGGCTGGGAGGCAGTAAAGAAGATATGATCAAGGCGCTCATTGGCATGGGCTATGATGCAGATACTGTCGAGGGCGTTCCGCTTGCCGTAGAGCACTACCAGGTCAATGAAGAATATCTTGACAGTATGCTCGAAATGGTTGAGAATGCTAAGATTACCGCTGACTCAAGCATTGAGGGGTCATATGAACCCAGGTACAGCAGGATCGAGGTGCTGGGAATTGTAGGTGAGCTGCAGTCCACTGGCGTTGACCCCTCACACCGCAGCATTATGGAGCGAGCCGTGCAGAAAGGTCTCAACGAGCTTGTCGTTGAAGATGCGCTCTCTGAACTCCTTGAAGAAGGTGACTGCTACGAACCCTCGAATGGATTGTATAGACTGGTAGAATAAACTGGTGTAGGCTGGCAGAGTAAACCGGTATGGACTGGTGGAATAGACTAAGCGCGAATGCTGTTCATTTGTGAAGAACCACTGGTCAGTAGACCAGTGGCATCTAACTGGCCAGTGGTTCTGCACACTAATTCCACCAGTCCTAACCACCAGTCAATAGAACTGGTGGAATGTCGGTTTCAAGATCATCTTCTTCAAGATCATCGTCAGAGAGGTCTTCCACGGAATCGTTCTCCTGCGTAATCGTTTCATAGGCATCAAGCTGCGAGCGCCTGATTTCCTTCCTTTTCCTCTCGAGGTAACTGTACACCGGTCCGTGCGGTGCGCCGTCTATCAGCATGCCCATCGCGTTCCTTATGATATGTATCTGGTCGGGATAGCCTATTATGCCGACAGTCTTGCCGTAGACCGATATTCTCACACCTATCAGCCGCTCCATAATGCTCCTTGTCCTGCCTTTCCTGCCTATTATGCGGCCCTTGAGGCGCTTTATCTCCTTTGGTGAGCTGGATATATCTGACAGATCCAGTATGTCCAGCATCAGCATTTCGTCATCGAAAAGATAGATTGCCCTCTCGGGCGAAAATCCCCTTGCAACTGCCTTCACAAAGTCCCCTGCGCGCATTGCCATTAGAGGGTCATCCGAGAGTATATCGACCACGCCATTATCACTGTCTATTTCCAGGGTTGTGGAGGTTTTCTCCTCTACGAGCTTTTTCGTGGCTCCGCCTGGACCTATTATTGCCCCCAGCCTGTCCTGCGGCACACGTATCATATTCATTTCTGTCATGGCGCACCCTACCATCCAATCATCTTGCACTCAGTCATCCTGTTCAGTCTTGCACTCAGTAATCCTGTACAGTCTTGCACTCAGTCATTCTGTTCAGTCAGCCAC
>JAUWIL010000143.1 GCA_030605385.1 Methanobacteriota archaeon | reverse complement strand
GAACATGTTTATGGAATGAAGTTCCATAACCGTCTAAAAGTTCCACTTTTAGATATGTTTGTAGAACTGCGTTCTACAACCGTATGGAAGCTTCGCTTCCAGACATGTTTACAGAATCGGAGATTCTGTAACTGTATGAAAAGCGCAGCTTTTCAAACATGTTTTCAAAACCATGTTTTGCAACAGTACGAAAACCAAAGGTTTTCGAACATGTTTGTAGAACTACGTTCTACAACAGTACGAAACGCAGAGCGTTTCGAACATGTCAGAAATATTGATTCGCGTACCCACAAACCTTACAGAAGCATCCCAAGGAACATCAGCATAAACAGCACGATAAGGACGCCCACGATCGCAGCACCCAACAGGAAGGCGATGCCGTGCGTCAGCCCGGATAGGAACTTTGGGACGAAAATTACATACCACGGTTCCTTTATCCTGCTCCTGGGTTCAAGCTTTGCTGCGCTTATCTTGCTTATTGTCTTACCGTCGAGAGCGTTGCACCCTTTCTCTGTGAGCCTGAATGTCACGCCGTTAACATAATCTTCGGCAATCAGAGCAGCCATCTTACGCCTGACTGCCTCATCATCTAAGTTAATGAGCCTGGCCAGCTTGTGCGGCGATCTTACACCGAGGGCAATACCTTTCAAAACAAGTCCGTCAAATCTCTCCAGTTCACCCTCGTAGTCTTCAAAGTCTTCATGGTCATAAGGTTCGTATTCACTCCAGTCATCACGACGTCTTTTCTCATCTCCGAATGGATCGTAACCATTGGAATGTAGATATAAATCCTTCTCCACCTCATCATAATAAGGCTCACGGCTATATTCGCCATTAGAATATTTGCCATCATCCAAATCATCATATAAAGGTGTGCCAGAGTCTATGTCATTACCTCTTGATGCGTATGTTCTGCCAGCATCATGAGAGTTTCTGTATGCTTCAAGCTCATGCTCAAACTCGCGGTATAATGCATCACTGTTCAGTCCATCACCGGAACCATCGTCAAGAGGGGGCCGAGTTTTCCTCGCTCTCTCCCAGTCGTCAATGCTGTCATCCTGCTGCATGATCACGGAACTCCAATGTCATATCTCACAGTATTCTTGGTGTATGTCCAGACTCATCACCAATTGATGGTTTAACCTCACCCTTAGCTTTACCACCACTTTTATTAACTACAATTATATTATTCAAATCTTCTACTTCATCAACTTTTGGGCTTTTATCCTCAATAATACGTGTTTTTTGCCCACGAGCACCCCGTACATCGGCAGGTTTTGCCCTTTCAGCCGAATTAACGCCGCCTTCAACATCATCCGAGCCTGAATCCCTGGAATGAGCATCTGGAGGTGTTATACCAGCTTCCTTCATCTTGGCTCTGGTGCTGGCTATCACTGCCTTAATATCCATGGATATGTCATCTCTGGAAGCAGCTGCAGCGGCTGCAGATCCGGTCACGACCATTTTTGAAGAAGGTCTAGGAACCGATTCAACTCTTTTTCCAGCGGATGGTGCTGGCATGGCACCGCTTACAGGAAGGGATACCCTCTTTATATTGACTGCCTTTGAGCTGACATTTTTCACCCTTGCTCCAGCAGAAGTTGACGGCTTGCGAGGCAGCTTGACTGCAATTCTGGAAGTCGTCCTGGTAGATGCTGCAGGTTTGATCGCATTATCTGAAGGTTTGAATGCCCCAATCTTGAACACTTTTGACTGAGATCTGGAATCTACTATTGGTTTCTGACTTGGTCTTGAAGGCACCGTGGGCTGGACTTCTGGGGTGGGTTTGGGGGTTGGTCTGGAATCTATCAGGGATACAATCCTAGCCGCTGTAGCAGTTCGCTCGATCTTTGCCCCCTGACGGGCAACCACGCGGTTCAGGATGCGGTACTTCTCCTCGATATCGTCAATCTTGGTCTTCAGACCATCACCTACTAAGGATAGTTTTTCCTCAGCAGAACTAAGAACCTCCTCAATCGTTCTTTCTTGCTCAGCTAGCCGACTCTCAAAGGTATCAAGCCCGTTAAGCAAGTTCTCCACATACTCATTAGGGGTGACACCTCCAATTACACCCTCGGCATAAACCGTTGAGGGGCGTCCCGCTTCCTGTAGCACCTTATCATTACTGCCAGCTGCATATTCAATAGCATTGCGCATATCGTCAATGCTCTTGGACAATTCGAGAATCTGCCTGTGGTTTTCTTCAATCATTTCCACAATGTCGTCTCTGTCCGGTATGTTTTCTATGATCTGAAGGATTCTGTCAATCAGGCTATCATCTTTCTCGGTCAGAGATATAATGTCTTCTAGAATATCTCCGATTTGCTGAGGAATGCTACAATAAGCACTAATGATGCTATCAAGAAGTCGATTATTCTCATCGACGATAGACTTTATACCTGGCAGGCTTTCCGCGAGGGCATCACATACTCCTCTGAGTATTGTGTTAATATCCTCATCATTGTCTGCCATATCATCTTCATTTTGCTGGCATAATTCGCTCAAATCGTCTGTCAATCCCATGATTTGATTTAATCTACCCAACTTTGGCAGAGAGTTCGGATATACTGTAAGCTCCAATAGCTGATGCAAACTGCGGCATATCGTGCATAGCTATACTTACTCCCTCATTTCCCAGTGTTTCTCTGATCAGCAACTCAGTCATATCACGCATGCCATCGATAGCTGACATACCGCCCATTAGCACGAAAGGCTCACTCATCACGCCCTTGTACACCTGGAAGTTTTTCTCGGCAAGTTGGGGCAGAAAATTCAACGTTACATATTCTGCAACCTGGACGGCATAATCGCGCAGAGCATCCCGAATAATACCACTCATAGAATATGTATACTTACCCTTACGGTGCAGCTGGATATCCTGTTCTAATGGCTCAACCTCATTAACGCTGCCGTAACTCTCCTTGTACTCACGGGCATGATTGTTATTTATATACACACTACCTCTGGTATCTCTTTCCACACCAAGACGTATCTCCCGGTCAACGCCATCGCCGCTGATCATAGCGGACATAGTGCTGTGGACGACCTCGCCATTACGGAAAGCCGTGACCTCAAGTGTGCTGGAACCTCCATTAATGGTCAGGAAAGTTTTATACATTCCACCCAGACTCTCGTAAAGCGGCACAGCCCCACAGAAGGAGTCACTCCATATCTGCTTGCCGCCACGACCAATATCCAATGATTCGACAATCTCCTTAAATTTCCCCAGCCCTTCGCCGCCTTCAACGCCAGGTACCGAGAAAGTGATGAAACTGTTCTCGGGAACGTTATTTACCTCCAGGATATAATCCAGAAACTGCTTCAGCAAGTCAGCATCCCGCTCGGTATCAGGCAGACCTGCTCTGAGCATATACTCAACCTCATCACCATAAACTGCAGTCGCATCCTCACCATACAGACTTTCAATCTCATTGGTGAGAGAGTTGCGATAGTTCTTTAAACATGAAAATACGGTGTTAACTTCAAGTGCTCCACTGTTGCCCATCTTTGCCAGGACAGTACGCTGTGACCCAACCTTTATTCCGATGGGGACGGCATTTGGTGTTCGCGCTCTTACACCACGTTCATTCATTGCCTCAGATGTTTCCATGTTAATCATACACCCCTAATTAAGTTCCTAATTCAATCCAAATATAAAACTGAGCTGACCATTTATATATTTGCAACGATTAAGAATGCACCGAATCTGAAAGATGCACCTCAATTCAGTTGCATACAACCAATGCTTGGCAAAACCAGCATCAGTGGTTATAGTTACATAGGTCATATCTATCATAACATTACCTGTATTTAAGGTTGTCGAGGAATATCATTTGTGAAGGAAAGGCTGTAAGTATTGGCTGTAAGTATGGATTTAAAAGAATAATTAAAAGTGCTGTGTTGCATAACTCCAATAGTGCATCCAGCCATTAGATAAAACCTATGCCTCCCCATATAGTTTCATCGATTTATAAGCCCAAACCTTCATTTTAGCCTCTTGGATCATACCAATTTCGCTTT
>JAUWIL010000147.1 GCA_030605385.1 Methanobacteriota archaeon | reverse complement strand
TCACTTGTATTATAGTCAATCGTGCATACTACACTCTCAGAGAAGTCAATGCCCTGGGGCTGCGATAGTGTAGTAGAATCTGTTGTTATTGTTGCACTTGCAATTACCGTAATCCCTGTTAGCACGGTGAGTACTATGGCGACTGTCGCTATTTTTCTCATATTTTTATTTGATTCCAAATTCATAATTTCAAATCACCATCATTTGAATTGGGATAAACTTTGCATTGGGATAAAATACCAATCGCCCTTCTTTAACGGGTATGTGCAGCGGCATATCTTGCGAAGCGAGGCTTCCAGAGATATATGTGGATATTCATATTTCCGCACACTGACAGAGCGGCAGTTGACACACCCGGACATGGAGGTGCTGACCACAGCCCATTCCGCAATTCTTTCTCTTCCAGTTTAATAGTCCCATAGCCCAGAACATGGCGAACATACATTGACGCGAACGCCGTTACACGAATACTGCTTGCCCCAATTCCATAAGTTGCATAAACCATATAGGTTATTTTACTTTAGATATAAGGTCTTTTTGTTATATAAGGTTACTTAAGAACAATGTTCTAATTAGCAGTATTTCTAGCAGTATTTCAATCGGATAGATTTCAATCGGATAGCAGTATTTTAATTAGATAAGGCTCCAAGGCTCTTTTAATTAGCGAATTGGCACTGAATTGGCACTGAATGCTAACTGAATGATACTGAGTAGGCTCATAGAGCCATGAGTCATAAATAAGCATAGGTAAAGGACTCAGGTAAATGAGGGAACTCAGGTAAATGGGAACCCAGATTAATAAAGTCAGAGTAGAGAATTAGAGTGGGCTGCTGTTTAAATGCACACACTAATGGCTGACTAGTAATACACTGACTAGTAACATACTAACACATTAACACATTAACACATTAACACATTAACACATTAACACATTAACATACTAATACACAACACACTAATGCACGCTCACACAACACACTAACGCACGCTCTAACAAAAAACTCAAACACCCGGGTGTGATAATATGGACCTTGAAGGATATGCCAAACGCGCAATGAGGGCAGGTAATATCAGCGGCGCTGAACTTGCAGAGAAATTAACGCACCGCATCATGGAAATAAAGGTGCATATGACACGGGACGAGGCAGAAGCCCTGGCGAATGCGGTCATATCAGAGGCGCGCACATCACTCAACGCAGCCAGTTCCAATAAAATTCTTGCCCTTCATGAGTGCGGGGTGAGCATGGGGGACTTCGGCGTGGGCTCGCGCGGAGAAGGGGACTTTTACACGCACGAGAAGATCGCGGAAGTGATAGGCAGCACGGGCGCAGTAGTCGATTCAGGGCATCTTGACGATTCCGGGGTCGTGCGCGCAGGCGGGCAATATCTCGTGCTGACAGTTGACGGCATGCACTCCCGGCTCAGCGACTATCCATTCCTTGCAGGTTTCCATGTGACAAGGGCTGCGCTCCGCGACATATACGTAATGGGCGCCCGTCCGGTGGCGCTGTTCTCGGACATCCACGTGGCGGATGACGGTGATGTTTCAAAGATATTTGACCACGTGGCAGGCATCTCTGCGGTGGGAGAGGTTATGAACGTACCTCTTATTACGGGAAGCACACTCCGCATAGGCGGGGACATGGTAATAGGGGAGCGCATGACAGGGTGCGTCGGAGCGGTTGGCATTGCTGACAGCATCACACCGCGCATGGATGCAGAGCCTGGGGACACTATTATAATGAGTGAGGGCGCAGGCGGGGGCACGATATCCACTACCGCAATCTACTACGGCATGCCCGAGGTGGTGGAGGAAACGCTCAACGTCAGGTTCCTTACCGCATGCGAGGTGCTGATGAATGCCGGACTGACAGACAGCATTCACTGCATGACGGATGTGACAAACGGAGGTCTGCGGGGAGACTGCGTGGAGATAGCGCGCACTGCAGGCGCCAAACTCGTGGTGCAGGAGAGTGCGATCAGGGGACTTGTTAACCGGCAAGTTATGGAGATGTTAGAGACGCATGAGATTGATTACCTCGGGGTCTCGCTGGATGCCCTGCTTATCATGGCTCCAGAGAATGCTGCAGAGGGCATTATAAGTACTCTCGGAGAGGCGGGCGTTAGCGCATGCAGAATAGGCAGGGTGGAGAGCGGGAGCGGGACTGCCCTTGTTGTTGACGGCGCCGAAACAGACTTCACTCACAAGTTCAGGGAATCTGCATATACGCCAATCAAGAAGGTTGTTGGCGAGACTGCGCGCAGGGACAGGGACGAGATGAAACGTCTCATTGACGGAGCTGCGCGGGCTGCGGTTGAGAAGAAACAGCGTCTTGTGGAAAAACTGAGCGCCCGGGAATAAAGAGAGGGAAATAAGGGGAGAAACCAAGGAGAGAACCGTTTTTAAGGGAGAGCAGTTGTATGCAGACGATACCACCGCCACCGGAAGACTCGCCCGCATTGGAGGATGAGGCGGCAGCAGCGGCAATGGAGGCGAACCTTGCCAGAACGTATTACGATAGGGCTTCATCCGAGCCGGAGAAGGCGTTAGGGCATTTACAGTATGCCGTATGGCATTATCACCAGGCACTTGACATTTACGGTGATTCGAATCCAGAAGAGAGGGCAGACGTACTTAATGATCTGGGTGCGGCGCACCGTATGCTTTCACAGATAAAAGACAGGGAGAAGCACCTTTCCACGGCTCTTGACCATTACGGGGATGCCCTGAAGCTGTATGACGAACTGGGACTGAATACCAAGTATGCCATGACCCGCAGCAATACAGGTAATATACACATTGGGCTTGCGGATATATGCGATAAGAAGGAGAACATCCACAGAGCGATCGAGGCATATAAGGGAACTCTGGGAGCTATAAATAAGGCAGATATGCCGTATCAGTACGCTGGCACACTCAACAATCTGGCAGCTGCATATCTGAAACTTGCGAATCTTGCGAATACTTCGTATTTGCGAAACACGGCGAACGGTGGTTCGCCTGTCTCGCAGAGCTTTGCTCCGCAAGGCATGTGGAAGCAGAGCTTCCACAGATGTGCGGAGGAGAGGGCAGAGAACATACGGAAGGCAGTCAAACTCTACAAGGAAGCCCTCGACCTGTATGGGGCAGATGACTACGTGTATCAACGCCCCTACGTCCTCGCCAATCTGGGAACTGCATATGACAAACTCTCGGAAGTGCGCGACAGAAAGGAGAATCTGGAACGGGCTGTGAAGATATACGGCAGCGCTCTGAAGCTGTGCGATATTGACTTTGAGCCCAGAGAGTATGCGACAATCCAGAACAATCTCGGCACAGCTTACCGCAAACTATCAGAGGTAGCGGACAGAAAGGAGAATCTTGATCTGGCGATGAAGGCATTTCAGGAGGCGCTCAAGGTCAATACGCCGTTGGATGCACCATACGATTACGCCATGACGAAGACTAATATGGGTAACGCATATTTGAGTCTGGCATCAGTGGACAAGAGTCCTGCGAATCTTGCGAATACTGAAGTATTCGCGAGACATCTGATAGAGAGTGCGATAGATGCATACGTGGAAGCACTTAGAATACGGAGGCTCGGCAATCTCACATATGAAGCCGCAGCAGTCGAGAACAATCTCGGCACGGCATATCGCGCAATGGCAAACGTTGTGGATGGAGAGAAGGAGAGGAAGGAGTACCTT
>JAUWIL010000034.1 GCA_030605385.1 Methanobacteriota archaeon | reverse complement strand
GCGTTTACTATAGCCGTTGGTGCGGCAGCAGGAGTTGGCGTTTGTGTTGATGTCGTTGCAGCGTTCACGGCGGCTGCAGTGACATTAGCAGCCGTTGTTGAGGTATTTGTTTCAGCAGTTTCATTTGTTGATACAGGCTCTTCCTCCCCTGATTCTACTGCCGTTATTGCAAAGGTAGAAAGTCCGGGGGATATACCCTCATACGTCGTGTACGTGCTGCCTGACCGGTCCTTTACCGTGGTATTCAGTACTGTCCAGTTGCCGTCATGGTAGCGCGCCAGTCTTATATCTGTTATATTGTAGCCGCTGGCATCCATCCAGCTGTTCTCCACCTGAAACGTTATTTTTACGTCTTTTATATCGCCCTTCTTCAGGTTGGTAGGAGTTAGTTCTATGTAAGAATATGCATCTCCATCAGGGTCATCGGGTATTCCGCTTGGTTTTGACTGCAGTTTTTCCACGCTTACCTCTGCCCCCGTTATTGTGCCGGTCGTGTTGATCATTATCTCCTTTAGCGGTATGTTTGCATTATATATGGGCATCCTGGCAGGCTTATCTGGCATTATCTTTGTCCACCTCTGGGCTGCTTTGTTGGTGTCCCCTCCACTACCACTGCCATCATATATCTGCTGCACTACCAGCTTAAAGTAGCTGTACAGTTCTTCCAGACCTTCCACTATTCTCGGTCCGGGTAGCTCCAGTATGTCGGGATCTGATACGGCATAGACTGCACCGTTCTGAACAGCGCTGACGTTTTCAAAGGCGGTATTGTTGACAAACCAGTCGTATATCAGCTCTGAACCCCCACCCATACCTGAACATATTATAACCTGCGGGTCAGCATCCACGATGAATTCATCGCTCACCGTTACCCATCCGCTTGATGTAACTATATTTGATCCACCTGCCTTCTGTAAGAGGTCATTGGAAAACGTGTCTGCACCTGCAGCCCACACCGGGTCATACCACACCACATACAGGACCCTCTTCTTTTGATCCTCAGAATACGTGTTCGTGTCGCCCGTCACAGTATCTATCACGGCTTGCATGCTGCTTGTTATCCCTGATGCATTATTTTCCTCCTGTGTTATCAGTCCTGTTGCCGTTATGTCTTCCAGCACACCCCCCATGGTCTCTGATTTAACACCATAAACATTGAAGCCAAGGCCTCTGAGCTGGATGATCGAATCTGCTGGATTCCCGCTTGCTGCCACTACAAGGTCAGGGTCAAGGTCTACCACTGACGCAACATTGAAATTATAATATCCTCCAACCGATGTTTTGCCGGCTGCCTCGGCAGGGTAATTGCATTGATCTGTCACGCCCACTATTCTATCATCCAGACCAAGTGCAAAGAGTATTTCAGTATTGCTCGGCGCAAGCGAGACTATTCTTGCTGGCTTGCTGCTGATATTAATGGTCTCGCCGAGGTCGTCCGTGACTGTCAGCACTGCTGTAACGTTCCAGCTTGCAGAAGCACTGCCGTTGGTGCTATTCGAGGCCGTCACATTGACATAGTATGTGCCATATTTCTGGAATGTCTCGGTCAGAGTGGCTTCAGTTGGAGTGGTTGTGGTGCTCTGGCGAGACTCATCGTTTAACGTCCACGACCATGTATCTATGGTCTGGTTTGCATTCGCGGTAAAGGTTATTGTTGTACCAGTGCTTGTGGTTATACCCACAGTTATGTCCATATCGCCGCCGTTCGTATAGCTGTTGTTCGGGGTGATCTGCGGTGCCGATGCGCACACAGGTGTAGAGGCAAGCATGAATATTACCATGATCATCAACACGAGTTGCACGGCTTTTTTTCTGAGGGACTCTGTCATATTCAATCAACTCCACAAAGTTTTTATCAGATTAATTTATATTCTCGCTAAATAAGTTAAACAAGTATATTTGACTTTAATCAAGTTTCCCTGAGTTAGCGTATTGTGTTCATTTGCGATATAAATGTTTTCAATTCATGCGAATCTTACGAAGGCTCAGTTTTCGCCACACATATATGAAGACAAACCCTTCATGTGACTTGCAAATGTAATTTGCAAGATACCTAATTGCAAAGTATTCAGAGATATCAGGTTATCTGCATTAAGTAAGATTGATTGCAAACAGGTACCCATTCTAAAAGCATGATAATTGACACGGCAATTAAAACGGTGCAGAGAAATGGATTACAGAATACAGGATAACACCCTGATAATAAGCGGCAGATTCGAGGCAGTCAGTTCAGGAGTTGACGGCGGAATGGGTTTTGTCAGCAGTCTTTTCAACCACACAGTAGCCAGAGGATTCGAAGATAAAGTGCCGAGTGGATACATAGAAGAGGTTGCAGCAGCTCTCAATATACATGGACCTTACTATGCTCTCCTGACAGCGGTGGACATGGAATGCCTTTCTGTAAGGTCTGAGGGCGACATCACGGCATTTATAACTGCCGGGTTGGACGATCTCGAGAACTGCGGAACGATACGGCTCGGTACTATAAACATAATACTTGTAGCCGGCGCAAGACTCTCGGGGGGCGCCATGGTGAACAGTATAATAACGGCAACCGAGGCAAAGACCGCAGTGCTCCATGATATGGGGTATGGCGTGTCTGGCACACTCACTGATGCTGTAATAGCTGCATACGAAGTTGACGATAGTCGGCAGAGTGAGTGTATTGAGTATGCAGGCCCAGGGACACTGGTTGGCAAACAGATCATCAAACTCGTCAAAGAAGGAGTAAGAGAAAGTATTCTGAAATGGGAGGGAACGCAGTGTCTGAACCGATGATAAAACGTGAGGGCGAGATGCCCGACGGAACTGGAAGGATGCTGTTCGTCTGCGTGCTTTCAACAACCGATACTGCAAAGATACCCGGCATATCGGCCGCCGGAAGCGTACCTGAGATTACAGACTACACGCCCGCGGGAGATGCTGAACTTGTTACCATCGGGCGCCCGGTCAGTGTGCCTGACCTGCCGATGACGCCGAGTGGATGCCCCACCCCCGCTCTTATAACCCGTGCAGCGGTACACCTGACAGAAACGCCCACCCTCTTCGTGGACTCGGGGTTGAGGATACGCCCATGCGTGCCTACCCTGAACATGAATGCCCAGCCGGGAAGAGATATACGGAGCGGCAGCGCAGTCAATGGTGTTGAACAAATATACGAGAATGCAGTTCGCGTGGGGCAGATGCTGTCAGGATTTGCAGACACCATTGTAATTGGCGAGAGTATTCCAGGCGGCACTACAACCGCACTCGGAGTCCTGCGCGCAATGGGTTATGATGCCCGCGTCAGCAGCAGCTTTCCAGTGAACCCGCTGGAGCTGAAGCACAGAGTGGTTGAAGAGGGGATGAGGGCTGCACGCACAGGCTTTGGGGACTTCAGGAACGAGCCTTTCAGAGCCGTTGCGCACCTCGGCGACCCGATGATGCCGACAGTGTCAGGCATTGCGGCAGGCATAGCTGAGGGTGGTGCCGAATATATTCTTGCAGGCGGGACGCAGATGCTTGCTGTTGCGGCGGTAATGCGGGGTATGAACATGGACTTGGATAACATCCCTATAGCTACCACCAAATACATAGTTGAGGACGGGACCTCCAACTTCACTGACATGGCAGAGGAACTTGGATGCAGAACATATTCTGCAGACCCTGGTTTCGACAATTCCAGAGTGCATCAGCTGGCGGGCTATGAGAGGGGGGAAGTTAAGGAAGGTGTCGGTGCGGGCGGTGCGGTACTTCTCGCAGCAGTAAAAGGAATCAGCCAGGACATATTAAGGTGCGAGATAGAGGAAACGTACCTGCGGTTGAATGATGAAGGATGACGGTAAATGAATGATAACAAATAGCCGCATGCTGCATAGTCGCATAGTCATAGTTCTAGAAACTATATATATTGAGATGTCCCATAGTTAAGCTTGAATGAGGGCTGGCAGGACTGCTTTTGATATCAGGGGTGCCGAGATAGCGGCAGTAATTGTAGCTGTAGCGCTGTGCTCGATGTTCATGGGCTGTATCGAAGGTCAGGGTGCAGGTGATGATAAGCTGCCGCTGGCTGTAGAAGTGGTGCACGCCTTCAGTTATGATAAGAATCATCTGAATCCAGATAACGATACCACGATGCTGCGGCTGGATCTGAGAAGCGCAGGAGAATATGACGACCTTCACGTAAATGTTCTGGTACCCACGGCAAGCAGGGTAAGTATAACCCCATCTGACAGGTATGTGGGTACTATAGGTAAAGACGAGGTGCGCAGCCACGACTTTGTCATATCCACGCTAGGACAGGACAACGGCACGTACAACGTTATGATAGAGGTGTATGATGCGCAGGGACTGAACAGCAGCGTCACATACAAGACTCAGCTCTATGTCGGCGATACTGCAGGAGATATATCAGTTGCCATGCCGGGCTTTACATTCTTATCCTGGGTGCTTGGTCTTCTTTTCATGTATGTGCTGGTCAGGCGCAGATGATGCACTGCTCTGCATATTCTATAGAATGCCTCCACAGAAGTTAATACAATTTGCTGGACTGTAGTTTCACGCCTTCAGATGCCTGGCAAGTGTCTGGCGCGACTCGGCATTCAATCTTGCATCCTGAGCCTCAAGCTCACTCTCAAGCTCACCAAGAGTCATGCTGTCGGTGAAGACAGGCGCATATGAGGAAGTACCTTCTATGTGGAGTATTGCTACCGTTTCGCTGCCGTTCAGCTCGCGCTTTTCCAGACTGCCCCTGAACTTCACGAAGGGCATGATGTCGTCGGTAACGTTTGCAACCTCGGTCACTCCAATAAGTCTGGCGATATAGTCAGTCATAACAATCAGGCCACAGAACATCTAACACCCAAATAACATAAATATATTCTGAAGAGGGTGAACATAGGGCGCCACCCCCCACAGGTTCAAAAGACAGCACTGCAACAAAACCTACAGGTTCACGGGTA
The DNA here is from genome assembly GCA_030605385.1 of Methanobacteriota archaeon. Taxonomy (GTDB): domain Archaea; phylum Halobacteriota; class Syntropharchaeia; order JAUWIL01; family JAUWIL01; genus JAUWIL01. Next base: position 12,029 of record JAUWIL010000034.1, on the reverse strand, counting down.
TGTCATGCGCCTCGAAGCCTAGCTTTTCATTATCAATGCCAAGCGCAATTGCAAGGAGTTGGGATAGGTGGATCACTGGCATGTCGTATCCTTCTCCCAGGTCTTTTTGACCCCGATCGAACTGTAGATGGCAGAACGGGCACGGTGAAACAATACACTGCGCACCGGCAGCCTTTGCATTATCGACCTTCAGACGCGTCATTTCGAGTGCAACCGATCCCGAGCCTGCTCTCACACCACCGCCTGCGCCGCAGCATGCCTGTTTGTCAGCGTAGTCCACACTGGTTGCACCTGTTGCTTCAACAATCTCATCGAGTATGGTAGGTCTCTCAGGATCATCTATGTTCTTGAACTTGCTGGGTTTCAGGAAGTGGCATCCATAGTGGACTGCGACCTTAAGGTCCAGTTTGTTTTTTACGGCTTCGGCTATCTTATCAACGCCAACATCGCGGAACAGATACTCTGCGATATGTCTGACATTAGATTCGCCTTTGTACTCACCGCCCGCGTCCTTAAGAATCTCATTGATCTCGGCTCTTTTCTCCTCGTCATGATCCATTTCATGGGCTGCCTCGAAGAGAGATCCATAGCATCCATTGCATATGGTCAGTGGGTCAAGTCCCTGCTCCTGCGCCTGTACCAGGTTTCTTGCAGCAAGGGCGAGCCATGTTTTCTGGTCAAATGACCTCATAACTCCGGGTGCAGGGCAGCACGAAGCTTTTTCAAGGTCTTTGTAATCAACTCCAAGTACATCTAATATCTGTCTGGTTGCCGATTCTATGCCAGGGTATCTGAAAGGTGCAATACATCCCAAGAATAATCCAACTGTCATATTTCATCAACTCCAAAAGTGAACCTATTTTAGTACAGCTCCTGCTCCCAAGTCGATTGGCTTTCCAATTAACTTGTCAAATCCTGTCTTGCACATAATCCTCTTTATATCCATCAGACCTGACTCGTGTACCAGAACGGTTGGCGGTGTCTCCACGAGACCGAGCGCCTTCCTGAGTTCTGTATTCTTATCAGAAGGTCTCACTGCATGACCGTAGGTTATTATTGCCTCTGAAGTCCTCTTGTGCCCCTCGGCCATGTGTCCCGCCTGCACTGCAAGGTTCCGCATCGCGAATAGTACGCCTGGTATGTCCACCCCGCGCGGGCAGCGCTCGTAGCACGTGTAGCATGTGGTGCAGTACCATAGGTCTTTCGAACTCAGCACCTGGTCTTTCATGCCAAGCTGTGCCATCCGTACGGCTTTGCGCGTCTTGAATGCCGTCATACGGCTCGAGAGACAGCTGCCCGTGCATGTTCCACACTGGTAACAAAGGTTAAGCGTTTCGCCGCCGTTTGCAATAACTTCTCTTGTAAAATCCGGGTTTGGTGTTATGTCTGCCATCTACATCACTCCACTATATGGAAATCTGAATGAATTTTGAAATTAGATCCAGTTGAAACCTGATACGAAGTCTCAGCAGGGTAATAATAATAAATAAAATGAGGGCATAAAAGCATTGTCATCTATTATCCTTTTAGATAATAGCTCTAACGATAGTGATACTTGGCAAGATATAAAGGTTTTTTCATTTTGGTTGCGGGTTATGCAGTTATAGATTGCATCTCTGCCAGTCACCGCATAGAAAATGTCTGCAAACACCCCATGTTTGCAGAGCGGATCTCTGCAACCGTTTGAAAACAGCACGTACGGAATCCGCAGATACCAATATAGCAAAATCCACAGATTCCACAGATATATCTGGCATAAATCAAAGGTTGCCAATGACCGATGCCGTATTTTTATGACCAAAAAATCAAATGCGTCGACCGGGATTCGAACCCGGGTTGTGGGCTATCTTCCTCAGCATGTTTCTCTCGTCTTTCATGTCTTGCAAAAACGAAGTTTTCGCGAGACAAGTAAAAGCTTTGCTTTTATTATGTCTTGCAGAATCGGAGTTTTTCCGATATATTTCTGAAGGCAGAGCCTTCAGACATTCCGCGAAGCTTTGGTTCGCAAGACAGACGAAAGCATAGTTCCGTCAAGTTTGAAATATCTTATTTTGCGAGCAGAACATTCAGCGCTTTGATATGGCATACTCCATAAGCAGACATATACCTTGGACATATTAGGTACTGACCTTTAAGGGCTTGGTTGGAAGGCCCAAGTCATAACCACTAGACCATCGACGCATACCTTAGACATTGTGCTTTGTATGATACTGCACCGTATATCGATGCTGACGGTTATAAATCTTACCAAATACTGAGCTTACCAAATACCGTATTTGATTAAAGAATGATTTCACACGCTGTCTGTAGAACTTTATGCAAACATTGCACCTGCCACTTCAATGACATCATCCCGGTGCATGCTGCCCATGACCTTGCGTATAGCCTTGTCAAAGTCTTCCCTCTCAACTACATCCCGATCTTCGCGTATTGTGAACATTCCCGCCTCCATACAAATCGCTCTGATATCCGCACCCGAGGTGCGGTCTATCTGTGCGGCTATCCCACCAAAGTCTATGTCATCTGCAAGGTTCATCTTGCTCGTGTGTATTTTAAGAATCTCAATCCTTGACTCATAGTTGGGCATTGGGACTACTATTATGCGGTCAAATCTACCGGGACGCAGCAGTGCCGGGTCAAGTATATCAGGTCTGTTGGTTGCGCCTATGAGCTTCACTTCACCGCGCGGGTCGAAACCATCCATTTCTGCAAGCAGCTGCATGAGCGTCCTTTGCACCTCGCGGTCACCAGACGTGGCATTATCTATCCTTCTGGCACCTATGGCATCAAGTTCGTCGATGAATATGATGCTTGGTGATTTCTCGCGCGCCATCAAGAACAACTCCCGCACGAGTCTGGCACCTTCACCAATGTATTTCTGGACCAGTTCTGAGCCCACAACACGTATGAAAGTGGCATTGGTGCGTTTTGCCACGGCTTGGGCAAGCAGCGTCTTGCCTGTTCCGGGGAGACCGAACAGTAGTACGCCTTTTGGCGGCTCTACACCTACACGTTCGAATTTCTCAGGCTCCAGCAGCGGCAGTTCCACAGTCTCTTTGAGCTCATCTATCTGGAATTCAAGCCCTCCAATATCATCATAGCCCACATCAGATTTCTCTATAATCTCCATTCCGTACACTGTCGGGTCTTTGGAGGATGGGAGGATATCTACTATTGCCAGCGTCTGCTGGTTGAGTGCTATTTGTGAGCCGGGCTTAGCATCCTCGGAATCAATGGCATCTGTCATGTTAACTACGAATTTAGGGCCTGTACTGCTTTTGATTAGTGCCTTTCCACCTTCCATAATCTCAATTATAGTTCCAACTATCTGAGGTGGTGATTTCAGGCGTTCAACCTCATTGCGCAGTTTTCTGGCTTCGCGCTCGTATTTTATCTTCTGGTTTTCAAAAAAACGTTTTTCAGTCTCCACTCTGCGTACTTCTTCCCGCAGTTTGAGGTTTCTCTCCTCCAGTTGTTTCAGCCTATCGAAAAGATACTTTGAAAACTCGCCGTCATATTTCTCCGGAATACCGTCCACTAACACATCTGTCATCGCAAATACCAAATGTTATCTGTATGTTTTAAAATATAAATACATTGTTGTATTGAGAGTTTGTTGTATTGAGGGGTTGCTTGCCATGGTTGTTTGCCATTCAACTATATTAACTTAAGTATTAAAGCTGAGTAATTAAGCTGGGTATTAGGTTGAGGTGCGCTTCATGCAATGTGAAATCTGTGGAACTGAAATTTTCGGTTTACCCAACAAAATCATTACCGAAGGTTCTGAGCTTACAGTGTGCGACAATTGTGTTCGTTATGGAGATCTGGTATCTAGAAGACGCCCACCAGATCAAAAGCGAGTTATAGGCAGTATAATTTCCAGAGGTAGGCGCAGCGGCATACCTGAGCCAAAATATATACTTGTCAGCAATTATGGCAAAGTCATCAAGGATGCCCGGGAGAAAAGGGATCTGACACAGGAAAAACTTGCTGCAGTACTCAATGAAAAGGCTTCACTTATCGGCAAGATAGAACGAGAGGATATAAGTCCAGATGAGGATACCACCCGTAAGATTGAACATGCTCTTGGGATTAAGCTGTTTGAGAAGGTTGAAGCCAGCGGGGAGGCGATCTGGACATCCAGCAAGAAATCCAAAACACTTACACTCGGGGATATTGTGACAGTTAAGAGGAGGAAATAAGATAGTTGATGGATTCTACCCCGCTTCTAAAAACAGGTCTTTTAGAATTTTTTATTATTACCGTCACCATCAGGAGAGTTGCCGTTGCACGCAGATTTGATTAACCGTGCTGCTGGAGTTGTAATGCAAGGCGGCATCATTGTTTATCCTACCGAGACTCTATACGGCATCGGTGCAAGCATCAATAATGGAACAGCAATCCAGAGGGTACTTAAAATTAAATCCCGTGATTCAAATGGTAAGTTTAAACCCATATCTGTTGCAGTATCTAATTACAGTATGATTGAGGAACTTGCAGGGGTTGACGAATTCTCGCACAGCTTCATCAAGCGTTTCATGCCAGGTCCGGTGACGGCACTCATGCCCTGCAGAAATGATGCCGATACTAATCTTGACGCTCTTACGGGCGGTAAAAATCTTGTTGGATTACGTTTTCCAGATCATCCAGTTGCGACAGGCATCATCGACATATCAGGCCCTATCACCTCTACGAGTGCTAACAGTGCTGGAGGAGCTGAGCCGCGCACCATTAAAGATATCGATGCAGATGTAGCTGGCGCTGTGGACATGCTGGTCAACGGCGGTCCATGCAAATACGGTGCGGCATCTACGGTTGTCAACCTGGCTGATAAGAAGGTAGTTAGAAGAGGAGTGATGTGCGAGAATATCGAAGCATATATTTCATCACATAGGTGAACTGGAATAATGAGTAGATGATGAGTAGATGATGAGTAGATGATGAGTAGATGATGAGTAATATCAGAGTGATATGTCGGGGCGATGCGCATTGATGTCGGAAGATGTTGCCGAATGTTACAGAACTGCTGGCAGCATAATCTCTCGTGTGAGGGGCGAGGCAAAATCAAAAGCGATTGCTGGAGCCACATTATTTGAGCTGGCGGAGTTTGTCGAATTCCGCATAGAGGATCTTGGGGGGCGCCCGGCATTTCCGTGTAACACCTCCATTAATGATGTTGCAGCCCATTATACTCCTTATCCAGGCGATAAATCAGCCTTGAACGTGGGTGATGTGGTAACCATTGACATGGGAGTGCATGTTGACGGATATATCGCAGATGCCGCCGCTACCGTGGAAATTGGCTCTAATAATTTTTCCCGGATGATCAGTACCGCAGAGGAAGCTCTAATGGCAGGCATAGATGTCGTCAGGGATGGAGTGCGCATTCGGGAGATTAGCGCCGAGATTGAGCGAATAGTCAGGTCAGAGGGGTTAACTCCCCTGGCTACTTTGAATGGACACAGCATGGATAGGTATAACCTGCATTCAGGTATTACGATTCCAAGCACCTCTAACAATATTATGACCAAGGTCAAGGCAGGTGACGTAATTGCAATCGAACCTTTTGTGACTAACGGCAAAGGGCACGTTACATCTGGCGAGCCCTGCATCTTTAGATTGCATGATACAGGGAAACACCTTGTAAAAGAGACAGATGCAGAACATCTGATGAGAGAGATTGAAAACCTTTATCACGGTCTGCCATTTGCACGCAGATGGATCTCAGATGACGACGGACTTGACAATCTTATAAAATCTTCTGCTTTACACAGCTATCCCGTTCTGCGCGAGTCTGGGGGGTCAGTTGTTGTTCAAGCTGAGCACACATTGATTGTCAGCGAGGATGGGTGCGAGATAACCACATTATAGTGCGAGATAACCACACGCTATAGCATTATGGACCATAACATTAGGATAATGAGTTTTCAAATGCCCTCAATCAAAGAGGGGATTTATTTTTGCTTTAGCTACTTATTTTCACTCTACATTTCACTCTACATATTATTAATATCGACCGAGGCTGCCGCTTAATGTTACATTCTGTCAACAGACTTTATCGGCACGATATAAGGTCTCTCAAGGTTATTAACCACAACTGCCTCAACGCCATAGACAGATCTTATGCTTTCAGAAGTCAGCAGGGAATTTGGCTCACCAGCGGCACATATGGTGCCATCTTTAAGCATCACAATTCTATCGGAATATCTCGAGGCAAGGTTGAGATCATGGATTGCCATGATGACGGAAATACCACCCTTCCTGGCAAGGTTCTTTATGATCTCCATAACCTCTAACTGATGTTTTAAGTCAAGGTTGCTTGTTGGTTCATCAAGTAGAAGGATATCCGGCTCCTGTGCGAGTGCCCTTGCAATCAGCACTTTCTGCCGCTCTCCGCCGCTGAGTTCATCAAAATATCTCAATGCAAAATCTTCAATTTTCAGAAGTTTCATTACTTCAGTAACCTTTTTTATGTCATTTTCATTGATGCCCCATTTTACATACGGCCTCCTGCCAAGGAGAATTAAATCAAAAACAGTAGTTGGGAAGGCTTTTGGGGAATGTTGGGGGACATACCCAAGTATTTTAGCAAGCTCTTGACGCTGTATTTTTTCAATTTCTTTTCCATCCAGGAGTATATTCCCTGCCCCTGGCCTAAGAATCAGATTCATGCATTTGAGCAGTGTTGTCTTACCTGCGCCATTTGGACCAACAATCCCCAGCAGCTCCGAGCCGTCCACTTCCAGGTTTATATTCTCAAGAACGGGCGTATCCGCATAACTAAAACCGACGCCTTTTATGCTAAGTTTCACCAGTACCCCCTCCTCTCTCTTATTAGAAGGTAGGCAAAAAATGGTACCCCCATGAATGCTGTCAGTATGCCTACCGGAAGGATCACGGGCGCTATGACAGTTCTCGCGGCTGAATCAGCAGCAAGAAGAACGAAACCCCCCAGAACCGAAGATGCGGGCAGAAGAAAGCGGTGGTCTCCGCCGATAGCCATTCTTACCATGTGAGGGCATACCAATCCTATGAAACCTATCGTTCCTGTGAAGCAGACTATGCTTGCCGTCATGAGGGATGCAATAAACATGCAGATTATGCGAACACGATCAACATTCACCCCCAGGCTTTTTGCGGTCTCGTCGCCGGCACCTATCGCATTCAAATCCCAGGCTTTCAGAATCAGATAGGGTGTGCAAATTAGAATAACTGCCGAGATGATACCCGTACTTCTCCAGGAGGCTCTCCCCAGGCTGCCCATCATCCAGAACACGACTTCTTTTACAGCTTCTGACTCACCGAAATACTGGAGCAGCGACGTCATTGCTGAAAACAGATACATCAATGCAATTCCTGCAAGGATCATTGTTTCTGGTGAAGCATTTCTCCGCTTCGAAAGACCGTAGATGAGAAGTGAGGCAAGCATGGCGAACAGGAAGGCGTTTATTACGATCAAGTACTCTCCGCCAACAATTCCAACACCCGCAACAATCGCAAGAGATGCTCCAAAAGATGCTGCAGACGAGATTCCGAGCGTGTAAGGGCTTGCCAGCGGATTCCTGAGTATCGACTGCATCACGGCCCCCGCGATCGCAAGCCCAGTTCCAGCAACAACCGCCATGATAATTCTGGGAAGTCTTATTTTCCATACAACCGTTTTTGCAAGCCAGCCTGCATCGAAGCTGCCGGGAAAGAAGTTATGAAGAATCGAGCAATACACTTCAACAAAATCTAATCTTGCTGAGCCAAGTGTGGCGGAAAATCCCATAAGCAGTATCAAAAGAATCAAAAGAATGGAAATAAACAGAACCTTTCTTCCGATGAACTTTGCGTACCGTGCTCTCATTTCTTCACTTTTTGTTCCATTTCCATGTATTACTTCGCTACGTGACATTGTGTTTTGCTATCCTTTTACCCTCTTTTGGGTTACAGAGCCAAGGCTCTCTTAGTATCGCAGGGCATCTTTTATTCATGCTGCATATTCCACAGTTCCTGTCTTTTCTTATGCAACCAGCTAATTCAGCATATTTCATTGCCAACGCTGCTCCTGATTCATCAAATCCTGTTTCCTTTGGAGATTCCCCGCCCCACTTAACGTTTTCCAGATATCTTTTACATTTACTCGCTACCACTTCCAGCTCGCTCGTCGAAGGTCCAGGATGATAATACAACATAAAACTTGGCCTAAATCCAATTAAGTGATAGGGTATAAAAGGATCAAACGAGGCGATAAATCGTGCTATGTCCTCTATCTCGTTATCGTTTATCTTTGGTATCACAACGGTTTTAAACGCCCTTATTTTCTCTTTATGTTTAATTAGATATTCAGCATTTCGTAAGACAGGCTCAACCGGAGCACCACTTAACACCAAATGCGTATCATTATTAAATGCATTTATCTCCAGCGTAATGTAAGAGCACATCTCTACAATCCGTTTCATACTCTCTTTCGTTGCAAATCCGTTTGTCGTGAATCCGACTTTGAGTTCGGGCAGTAATTTCTTCGCTTCTTTTACTACCTCTTCGATGTACGGAAGATGTATCGTTGGTTCTCCACCGGTAAAACCTAGCTTCTCGAGGCCGGTCTCTCTTAATTTGTCTACCGCTTCCTTTGCCAACTCTTTTGGGTCAACATACCCGCGATAAAACCAGTTGGTGTCTGGATATTGAGATAAACGATACGCGTTACAATAGAGGCATCTAAAATTGCAGCCGAGGAGGGTTATCGAGTAACTTTCAAGTGATTGAGCCAGACAGGTGTAGGCGATCTCGGGATATTTGACATTACAGACACCCACCTCTTCTCTTCTGTTAATACCACACCTCCATTCACAGAGGTTGCAGTCTTGAAATTCTCTCATGTTCATACTCCTCAACTCCTCTCCTCTCAAAGCTAAGATCTGGATAAACGGTCACCCACTTTCCTTTTTTTGGGTTTTTCGCAAATTCTCTGCGACAACTCATCGAAAGAATTGTATTTTTTAGATAACTTTTGGCTATTTCATAAGATTCCCTTAATTCTTCCTCATGTGGAGTTCTAGATATCCTCTCATAAGAGAACTTAGGCTCAAATGGATTGATTCTATATTTTATATCTGGATTTATATCTGAAAGGAAGATAGAAATCCTCTTTATCTCTTCTTTTTCAACTATTTCTGGAATATAAACGGTTTGAATGATTAAATCAACCTTAAGATTATTTAAGTTTTTTATTGCTTTAAGAACCGGTATATTTGATTTTCCCGTGTACCAGATGTGTACTTTTTTATCATAACACTTTATGTCTAGCTGTGCCTCTATTAACCCAGCCAATTTTAAATCCTCTACGTAATCGCTCTCGCTCAATTCATATCCATTTGTGCATAGGATAATCTTTTTGAAACCGGATTTTTTCAATCCATCTATTAGATTCAGTAAGTAGCCCCTTGATATGGTTGGTTCTCCACCTGTGATCAATGCTTCATCTGGAACGAAACCATAATATTCCGTGCATGCAATATTTAATCTATTTAATGTCTCTTCTGCGTCCATTATTTTTCCGTCTGCATCTCTTGCCGGGGAGAAACAGCCTCTGCATCTGAAGTTGCACTTTGTAAGTGTGATCCATACCCTTGGCGTCATCTCTGAAAGCGTGAAGTATAAAACACCTCTCTTTTTAGTCATAATAATCCCTGAAATGCCAAATATTCCTGATGTATTACTTTTGGGTCCAGATCAATTTTGTATAACCATCTCGCAAGGTATGCAGATCCGATAAAAGACCCTATTCCATCAATGAGTTTGTGAGGGATTGCATAGATTCTATCAACCTCTAGGATATCCTTCTCACGCTCTATGATCCCTTTTTCTTTGAGGTTTACTACATCGTATCCAGGGGGATCAATGCCATGCACCTTGATAACGATCGCATCTGGTCTATTCTTGATGATCCATTCCCTTGAGACCTCAGGATAATCTTCTTCGAGGTTGCTTGCGATATTAATCCCTCCTGCCATGAGAATTGTATGATGGGTTGTTGTTCCCTTTGAATATGTCCTGAAAAGTTCTCGATTTTTGTGAGTGTATATCCGATACCTATGCTCGACTTTTATCTCATCTTTTATCGAATCTATCTTCTTTTTCCTCCAGGAGATAAATTCTTCAGCCCTCGTTTCCTCTCCAAGCATCTTTGCAAGCGCTCTGAGATCTGAATTGAATCTTTCATGCCTATAAAAATCAAGCCCGATTACTTTTATTCCGTCCAAATTTTTTTGAAGCCCCCCTGCCCGATCAGCATATGCAATCACAAGATCTGGTTTTAGAGAGGATATTGCACCAGGGTCGGGATAGAAACAGGATCCAACGGTTTTCTTATCCTTCAACCCTGGGAAAAACTTGGAATGGAGTGGAATGCACCTTGTCACACCTATTACCCTGTCTTCAGCTCCAAGGATGCGAATTGCCTCTCCTGCATCTGTTGTAAGCAGTACAATATCCTCTATCATCATGGTTGGAGTGGATATAAAAACACACCATTATCCACCAGACTTCCACTCAATCCCTGAAATTCTGTGAGGTAGTGTCTGTGCACTTCACCCGGATCAAGGTCCTCAAATAGCTCTGGGTATAACCATTTTGCCATGTACCCTACACCTACAAAGTGTCTCACCCCACCAAAGTCATTGGCCAGGATGTAAACACTCTCGTTCTTCACCGCGGTAACATTAGCCAGTTCTGGACGACCCATAATAGCATCCCGCACGTCACTCAGCCCAGTTACATCTGAAGTGTCATACCCTCCCGTATAATAACCTGGAATTCTGATTATGATCTCTGGATCTCTCACCAGCACTTCTTCCCGATCTATTATTGTGCTGGAATTGGAATATATGTTAGTGAGATTATCGAAGATGTTCTTTCCACCGGCAGCCACGAGCTTCTCATGCCATCCAGAGTTTGTGTTCGCGGTCTTATAGTCTTTGTAGTTCTCGAAGTATACTCTCTGTTTGTCATCCTCTGCTATGCCCCCTACCTCTGAGCTGATCGAGTTCATGAAATTGTTGTAGAAACTGACGAACTTGTCTGCCTCGTCAGACCTCTCAAGCAAGTATCCAAGTTTCTCCACCTCTTCCATGTAGCTATCAGGCTTATAACAGTCGAAGCGGATGACAGGGAGGGTTACAAGTTCATTTATCTTAGCCTCGATTGCATCACACTTGGTTTTACTGCAGCTGTAATAGAGTATAACTGCGTCCGGATTCAGACTCAACAATGCCTCGTAGTCGGGGCCCCAGACAGACCCGACGTGTGGGAGATTCCCGAATTTATCTTTCTGCAGGGTATCATTGGCAGTGTATTTATTGACGCCCACAATACTGTCAGATGCACCGAGCGTTCGCAGAGTCTCGATGGCTTCACCATTGAAGATAACAACTCTCCTCAGCGGCCGGTATATCATCACCGTATTGTCGGCGGAGTCGACAACTGTCCTTGGATAATATCTGTATATATGCGAGGCATTCCACAGGTCACCGAGTTCAAGGTGGTCCACGCTATCTCCGAGATGTTCGACTCTCAGGTATGCAATAATCTCGTTTATAAGTTCACCATCAGAAACAATGTCGTCATCATCTGAGTCTCCCGTAACATCCCAGTCAAGTAGTGCACCTGCAGGCATTGCTGTGAGGAATATGCATAATGCAATGGTCAAAAGCATTGAGATACGGAACAATGTTTTATTCATCTTCTACCACCGCCTTTTCTATAAATCAATATTAATTGTGCCGTCAGCATTCCAACGGCTGCCATTGTTATTCCAAATCCAGGTACTTCCGTGGTTTCTGATGTGGGTGCCGCGGCCGCCGTTTCCACCGGGGTGACTGATGCCGCAGCGCCGGAGGTTGCCGTAACCGTTGTTGTAGCGTTTACTATAGCCGTTGGTGCGGCAGCAGGAGTTGGCGTTTGTGTTGATGTCGTTGCAGCGTTCACGGCGGCTGCAGTGACATTAGCAGCCGTTGTTGAGGTATTTGTTTCAGCAGTTTCATTTG
>JAUWIL010000159.1 GCA_030605385.1 Methanobacteriota archaeon | reverse complement strand
TATACGAGTCGTTTCTGTCCAGGTAGTCCTGCGGGTCGAGTCCCATCTCCCGCGCTCTCTTCACGGTGTCGCCGGTGACGATCGCGCCTGCTGCATCGGTCGGACCGTCAGTCCCGTCCGTACCCGCACTGAATATGAGCGTATTTTTCAATCCCGTTATCCCCATCGCCGCCGCCAGCGCAAACTCCTGATTGCGCCCTCCAAGTCCGCTGCCGCGCAGTGTAACCGTGGTTTCACCGCCGGATATTACGCAAGCAGGTCGTGCAACCGGTCTTCCGGCATTCATGATCTCATGTGCCATCGCTACATGTGCCGCAGCCGCATCACGCGTTTCGCCTGTTTGCGCTGAGGGTAATATTTCAGTATTAAAACCCAATTCTTTTGCCTTCTTGCCGGCAGCACGCAGCGCAATGATATTGCTGCCGATGATGTGGTTGCGCACATTATCAAACAGTTTGCTATTCCGCTTCAGAGTCTCCCCTACCTCCCCGGAAATACCTCGCTTTATGTGTTCGATCACGCTGTTGGGAGCAGCTCCAAGAAGGTCGTATTTTTCGAGTATGTCCATGCAGTTCGCAAAGGTCGTCTGGTCAGGCGCAGTCATGCCCGATGCAATCGTGTCGAGACGATCGCCCACCACATCTGAAAGTATCAGCGCCGCCAGCGCTGCAGGATATGCCTTCTTGACAAGACCACCTCCCTTCAACTGCGAGAGATGCTTGCGCAGGGTGTTGATTTCGTCAATGGTCGCCCCGCATCCTATGAGCAGCTTTGTAAGTCTCTGCTTATCTTCGAGCGTGATACCCTCCACGGGAGCGGGTAGAAGTGCACTGCCTCCGCCTGACATAACACATAATACAAGGTCTGCCTCGCCGCAGCCTTCCAGAAGCCCCATTAATTCCTGTGCAGCATGCAACCCGTCTTCATCAGGTATCGGATGAGATGCCTCTATGAGTTTTACATAATTCACAGGCGCCGTATAACAGTGTTTCACCACAACCAGACCGCCAGATATCCTGCTGCCAAGTATCTCCTCAAGTGCAAGTGCCATACTCGCGGATGCCTTGCCCGCACCTATTACCAGAATTCGGTTGAACCCGTCCAGGCTAAAGTTGTCTTCTCCAATTTTCATCAAATCGTCATCAAGCGATACCGCATGCCTCACAGCCCTTACCGGATCTACTGCATCCAGCGCGGATTGAAATATGGTGAGTGCTGCACCCCTCAGGTCCATCATTTCTGCACTTCCTCATCAAGCATCTCGTTAATCGCCGCATTCCATCCTGCGGGCCCGATTCCCTTAGCATTTCGAGTGTTCTTCACATTTATATCGGAGTCGTACGAGCCGTCAGGTTTCTGAACCAGTACCGGTATGTCGACCGCTTCCAGCATTGGAAGGTCATTAAGGCTGTCTCCGAGACCTACCGACTCTATAGGTGTACCCTCAAAATTGCTCCTGTACAGCCGCATCAGCAGTGATACTGCTTTCCCCTTGTCATTATCCCCCATTATGTGATAGTATCTCGAGCCCGATGTGTAATTTAACCCGCTTGCGGTGATATGACCGAGCACGCGCCTTTTTTGTCCCTCATCACCAAAAATCCTGAACGACTCATCGTACTCTCTTGCCTTCGCAAGTGCTGCATCATGGACTGACAGACCGCTGTCCTCTGCAACCTCCTCAGCCGTCATATCGCCAAAGCCCACCACCCTGCAGTCCGCAGCTTCGCGTGCCTCCACGAGAATGCGCCTCAATATATCATAAGGCGTATCGAGATGTATTATCTTATAACCACAGGCACATTCTTCGAAGCCCAGCCATGATGCAAAGTAGTCTGCAGGCACATAGACTGCCGCGCCGTTCTCCACAATGAACGGATCAGTAATTCCGAGCTTACTGCGCAGAGTCTCAACTTCACTTCTGGTTTTGCTTGTGCAGGGCACGATGGGGATCTCAAGTTCCTGCAGTCTGCGCACAGCTGGCAGAGAAGCTTCAAAGCTGTACGTATTTGCATCGATCAGCGTGCCGTCGATATCGGTAAAGATAATGAGCATATCCTATCAGATAGAGTAATTGTTCCACATCTTAATTAAAACTACGACACCCTATCGATTTTCTTCATCAATATGGTGGGGAATTTTCTTCACATGTGCGAGAACATCCTTCACATGTGCAGTCATTTCCACGCATGGATGCCGATGCCGAATGGATTACTTGAGGTCACAGTGGTCATATCTAATTCGCCAAAGTTCCAGAGATGTTCTGTAAAAATGAGGTGAACTGACAAAAATGGAGAATCATCATATGCAAATTATATACAATGCAAAGATTAAAGACGCTGTTCCCCACACATATTCAGGTGTATGTCTAGGCGTATATGCATGGTACATTGGTTCTATCCCCCACAGCTTGGAGGGGTGGAGACCGCAATACAGAACGCGTGCAGAGAGATGGAAAAAAGAGGACATAAGACGTTCGTTCTGGCGAGTTCACAATCAGATTATACTATAGAGAACGACTGCGGTGTAGAGGTACACCGCACACCCCTGCTTGGGCTGGATAAAAAAATAAACAGAGAGGCATGCCTTGATCTGCATAACTTCCTGCTCAAATTCATAGCCGACAATAAGATAGATGTGCTGCACCTGCACAATTTCCATCTATCTCAGGGCATACATCAGGCGGTCACAATTAACCTTGTCGCAGAGGAGATGCACATACCTGCGATAATGCACCTGCATGGAAGAGTCGTAGCCCCACTGGAAAGGTTCATCGTGAGAGAACTGCCATGGGCAAGAGTTCTTTCTGTTAGCAAGTGGGTCGAGAATCAGGTTATGAGTGATAAAATCAAAAACAAAACAGATGTCGTGTATAATGGAATAGACACAGAGAGATTCAACCCTAGCATCAATGGGAGTCCAATAAAAAAGAAGCTGGATATCACAAGCGAGAAGGTGATATTCTGCCCCTCGAGGATTGTCAAGACG
>JAUWIL010000137.1 GCA_030605385.1 Methanobacteriota archaeon | reverse complement strand
TACGAAGTATTCGCGAGGCAACCGAAGGCTCTGCCTTCGTCAAGTCTTGCGAATACGAAGTATTCGCGAGGCAACCGAAGGCTCTGCCTTCGTCAAGTCTTGCGAATACGAAGTATTCGCGAGACAGACGGACTACCGTCCGTCAAGTCCTGCAGAGCATAGCTCCGCGAGACATGCGAAATCTCTGATTTCGCAAAGTCTTGCAAAATTTCCAATTTTGCGGGACTCGTGGAGCTTTGCTCCACGCTGTCTTACAGAGCAAGGCTCCACGAGTTTTGCCTGTTTTTGGCCTGTATTCACCTATGCACCTACATGATTTAAACAAAGCGGTTATGGCGTGAAATGTTATAACGTAAAATAGATAATTACAGGCAGTTTATCTAACATTTCTGGGATGGTCAAAACATGGGATGATATGGGATGATTAAACATATTCACTTCAACTCCACTACAACCATCCACTTGGTATCCATAGGGTCCTTCAGAAGGCGCCCACCAAGCTCACGGGCTAGATATGACATGATACCAACCCCCTTTTCCAGATCGGGCCGCGGAAACCCCTTATCACTTCCTTCACTGTCCCAGATGCTGTAAACCTCGCCGTACGGTTTGCCGTTGAGCAGAAACATTTGAATCTTGACTGCGCGGCTGTCAGTACCCGCAAGGTCATTCAAACGGCACCGCAGGTCCGAGAGTGCAAATTTTGAGAATGGGACATCAACCGGTTCTATATCATCACAGAACATCCCTGGCATGGTATCGCCATATGTCCCCTTCCAGACATTGATGTAGAAGTCGTCACCAGCCATTGATCGTTCACCATACTTTTCACTGCGTTTATGTTTACCTGCTGCCTGCCCGTTCCGAACATCTTGCTGACACTAACCCTCTTAACAGGGAGGCGGCAAGCAGTGCAGTCTCTCCGCAGTCATATTCGGGTGCAACCTCAACAAGGTCGAAACCGACAAGATGCGGTGATAATGCGCGTATGAAATCTCGCACCTCACTGGAAGTCAAGCCGAAAGGCTCGGGATTGCCGACCGCAGGCGCGAATGAAGGGTCAAGTACATCCATATCCACGGAGAGATATATGCGGTCCACCTCAATATGCTCGAAACATTCGCTCAGAATTCTGGAGACCCCCATTGACCGAACATCATCCACGGTGTAAAAATGCAAATCCTCGCGTGCGGCAAATTCCGTCTCCTCTTTGGAAGCGCTGCGAATCCCGATAGAAACATATCTTTCAACGCCGGTTGTCTCAACAACACGTCTTGAGGTGCATGCATGCCCCCACCGCTCACCAAGATATTCATCCCGCAGGTCCATATGGGCATCCAGCACAATGACGCCAATATCCCCAAGCGGACCCATGGCGCTCACTGCCGGAGCCGTTATGGAATGCTCACCACCCAACATGAGTGGCAGTCTGGCATCACCGATTACGCTTGAAACAACATCCATGACACTCGCATGCACTCCCTCAAGGTTTGCCTCGCAGTCAATGTCCCCGGCGTCATGCATACCCACGGTCTTTAGGTCAACATCATCGTTCATAGAGTATGCTTCGAAGTTATAGGATGCCTTTCGTATTTCATTTGGTGCCATACGTGAGCCGTATCTGAATGAGGATGTGCGGTCGTACGGCACGCCGAATAACACAAACCTTGAAGTATGATAATCAAAATCGGCATCAGCAAATATAAGTTTCTCGGGCAAACCAGAACACCTGTTGATAGAGCCGTTGATTAAAGATAAGTTCAGGTCCTGACATCCAGCTTCCGCCTACCATCGTAATCGAGATAGCTGACTTCCATATTCTCCCTGAGCTTACCTTTAAGCTCGTCAGGCAGCTTGATATCAAAGGTCTCGTATGTGTCCATATCCATTAGCTGAACGCTGTCCTCGGACATCATAAGTATCTGACCGCTCCTGCGATCTATCATTGGCACATATATCTTTGCAGTGACCGGCTGTACAATACTTCGTTTCTGACCGTCGAACACACCTATTGCATCCACACGCGCTTTGGCAGAACCATGCTTGCCCGGCTTCGCGTGAGAAAGACCAAGAATCGAGCACGGCTCATCGTCAATGACGACATACCGTCCGAGTTTAAGGGTTCTGACTTCGGTCTGCTCTTTCAAGAATCGATTCCTCCCTGTACGTTCGCAGTTGTACTTAACTCTGGTAAGTTGTACCTAGCTTTTGTAAGTTGTATTTAACTTTGGTAATGCTATAAGTAATGGATACTGATAAATATATTGTTATAACTCTAACTGGTATTAGTTAGTGATATTGGTTAGTGATATTATTGCTTGGTATTAGTTAGTGACATTATTGTTCAGCGGTATTGGTCAGAACCCTAACTGGTGTTGGTTAGCTGGTACGGTCAGCTGGTACTGATTGATTAAAGGGCTAAAAGGAGATGACAGGTGGATTGACCCGCATAAAACCAGAACGCATCGGAATAGTCCATTATCATCAGTATAGTCAGATACTGGACATGGTGGAACAGGTGAAAAAGATCATAGGCGACAGGGCAGATGTAACCGTCAGTAGCGATATGGACAGCCTTGACGTTGATGTCATTATAACCGTCGGCGGGGACGGCACCATACTGAGAGCTATACAGACAATGGAAAAGCCGGTACCAGTGCTGGGGATAAATATGGGAGCGCTTGGATTCCTCACAAACGTAGACCCTGAAGGTGCTGAAAGCGTCATAGAAAGAATGCTGGAAGGCTTTGAGGTGGACCGGAGGTCGCGCCTGACAGTGATGCACAACAACAGGGAGCTGCCTCAGGCAATGAATGAGGTAGTAATAGTCACATCAATGCCTGCCAAGATGGTACACTACAAGATATTCGTGGATGATAATGAGCTGGAAACCATAAGGGCGGACGGAGTTGTGTTCGCCACGCCGACGGGAAGTACGGCATACGCGATGAGTGCTGGAGGACCTATAGTTGACCCGCGCCTCAATGCGATAATAATTGTGCCGCTTGCACCCTTCAAGCTGTCATCCCGACCGAGCATAATATCTGGTGAGAGCACCATACGATTTGAACCGCTCTCCAGCGGCAAGGACAGTACGCTTATAATAGACGGGCAGCACACTCAACCGGTAACAGGCGAGGACAGCATAATAATAAAACAGTCACCCAAACCTGCGCTGTTCGTGGATACTGGCATCAAGTTCTTCTCCAGGGTAAGGAACAAGCTGGTGGAATGGCGCGTCGGAAATGACGTACACAATGGCTGATGAAACCGCGCAGAACGGTAGAATCTTCATTCCACCAAAATCCACAAAAAGTCCGCAGACTTTATCCACAAAGTTTATTCATATCAAAGGATACTAAAGGGAAAGAAAAATGAAATAAAGTAGGAAAGGAAGTGAAAACACAACTGACAATATGCCTCGGTAGCTCAGCCTGGCCAGAGCGAGTGACTTGTAACAGTTTTTCGCTGCTGCCTTGCGAATGCGGTTCGCAGGCTGTCAAACGGCAGTTTGGCATACAAAAAAGCGCATAAAAAGCTGCATGAGATCACTAGGTCGGGGGTTCGAACCCCTCCCGGGGCTTTTGCATCATAGGTTTAAATCCTATGCCATGGCTATCCAGATTTTATCCTTCTTGCAAACTCTTCCGCTTTCTTCAGGTCTTCTTCATTCGGTCTGCCCTTGTTGATGCCGCCCACGAGCTTGAATGGGCCGTATGTGTGAAGTCCTCTGCATGAGAAATCTCCAATAATGGTGAATCCCTTTTGCAGCAACTTCCTTCTTAGCGGGCGGTTGAACGCGTGGATGATTTTATTCTCTCTCATGCCGCTGGTCGAGAAGATGAATGCTTTTTTGTTCTTCACAACCGACAGTTTTTCGATGAGTTTGAACAGGCTTCTGTGGTGTTTTTGGTAATATATTCCCGAGCCAAAGCCGATCAAATCATATTCCTCAATATCTTTTAGGTCCACTTCGTGCGGTTTCACCAGTTTTGCTTCGAGAACGTCTGCGACCACTCTGGCAACCTTCTCGGTATTGCCGTGGTGTATTGAGTTGTAGATTACCAGTGCATTCATATTTGCATCAACCACCAACTATCATTTAATTATTCCATGTAATGTAGTATTCTCAACCGTGTGCAGAACCACTGGCCAGTGGTTCTGCACACTAATTCCACCAGTCCTAACCATGTCTGAAATGCAAAGTCTTGCAAAAACGAAGTTTTTGCGAGACTCGTGGAGCTTTGCTCCACGCTGTCTTGCGGAACTTCGTTCCGCAAACATGTATAAAACACTGCGTGTTTTATACGGTTGCGGAATCTCGGATTCCGCAAACACCAGTCAATAGAACTGGTGGAATGTCGGTTT
>JAUWIL010000006.1 GCA_030605385.1 Methanobacteriota archaeon | reverse complement strand
GGATGAATGCAGCACATCATCAAGCAATTTTGTAAACGCTACAAACTTTAGTTTGTAGTAGTTTACAAAAGCGATGCTTTTGCAACTGTATAAAAAGCGTAGCTTTTTAGACATGCAATTTATAGAAACATCTTTACGATTTCTGCGTACATCAGGCAAATCATTGCATTTATTCCTGACCTTAAGTACTTAACACCCTTCCACGAATAGATATAAAACCGGGTATGGTTTCATGCCAGCTGTTACGCGCATGTGGTTGATTCTCTTGCTCGCTGTTGCAGGAGTGGCTGTATATGTGACACTTAACTCTCTTCCGATGAGCGGATATGCCGCACTAATATTCATTCTGCTGGCTGCCCAGATGTTCCTCAAGGATATCAGCGACGCATATGCCTCACACATTTTCAAACCCTTCAGCTTTTGGTGGATGATACTGGTAGCCCCCGGCACCATACTGCATGAAATCTCTCATGCGGCTGCCGTGATAATAACCGGAGGCGAGCTGAGAACAGTATCATTGTTCAAGCCCGACCCTGACACGGGTACACTTGGAAATGTCGAATATACCCGACCCGAGGACGGCATGGTTGTGCTGCGCGATATGATTGTGAGTATGGCACCGTTCTTTGGGTGCGGCGCAGTCATACTGGCATGTATAAGTCAGATGTCGCCAGGACTGCTGAACACGAGCTTATTATCTTATTCACCTGACATTATGGGGGTGGCTTTACAGCTGCGGGACACAGCTGCGGTAATGGCTAAAAGCCTTGGCAGCCTTAACATGCACAATCCCCTGGACTGGATGCTGATATACTTGCTTGCATGCTTCAGCCTCGGGGCGGCGCCGAGTACGACGGACTTCAAAAGCACGCTTAAAACCATAAGACTGCACCCTTACGGCGGCATTGTAGCCGTTATGGCAATATTCCTCTTCATCTACTTTGGAGAGTACCTGACCGGTGCATATATTTTTACCATACTGGTAATACTGTCATCAATCCTTATGCTTATGGCAGCTCTGGTGGTTCTGTACTTTGGAAGTAAATGTGCCGAGCTTTATATGATGGGTGTGTTGCCACCGATAATATCTGCAGGTATCTTATACTTTACGGGCGATATTGTAATATGCTTGATAGCATTTATTGTCCTGCTATATTCTCTGAGGGCGCTGCGTTTGTAAATAGGGAGACAATATATCGAGAAAGTTTGGTGAAAAATGCATGGTAAGCTGTCTGGAATGTAAGCACTACCTTAAGGTTGAAGATAATGATGAGGTCATAGATTCATGTGAGGTGGTGGGAGCGCTGCCCACTCATGCATCCTTTTGGGAAGATAGATTGTCAGTGTGCTGTAATTCGAATCCATGCAGCACTTTTGACTACGTCATTTATCTTGAACTAGAGGAGTTGGCAGAAAAGTGTAAATATTTCAAAAATAGGTGAATTTATACCAAAACGTATAAATGCCTTAAAAGAATAGATTCGTGCGCTTACACTACTTTTGATAAAATTAATGGTGGAATGGACAATGGTTGGAATAACATCATATGGTGCATATATACCCAGGTATCGGATAAGGCGCAAGGACATTTATTCGGCTATTGGTTGGCTGAATCCTGCTTCTTTACTGCCCGGAGAGAAGGCAGTTGCCAGCTATGATGAGGACAGTATCACAATGGCAGTGGCGGCATGCATGGATTGTCTAACTGGAATCGGTAGGAATGAGATAGACGGATTATATTTTGCCAGTACCACAATGCCGTATAAGGAACGGTTGAATTCGGAAATAATAGCAACGGCTCTGAACCTTCGTCCGGACATAAAAGCAGCTGACTTTTCAGGCTCTACCAAGGCAGGGACTACGGCTCTGATTTCTGCATTGGATGCGGTAAAGGCAGGCTCTGCGAAAAACGTGTTGGTTTGTGCGAGTGATTGCAGGTTGGGTAAACCAGGCGGTTATATAGAAGAGATGTACGGAGATGCAGCCGCAGTGATATTGGTGAGCAGTGAAGACTCCATAGCCGACCTGCTGGATTCCCACTCGGTTTCGTATGATTTTGTTGATCACTGGAGGGCAGATGGAGATAGATTCAACAGGGGCTGGGAGGACAGATGGATAAGGGATGAAGGATACGCAAGATTCATCGGCGAAGCGATCTCGGGACTGATAAAGAAGAGCGGTCTGAGTCCGAATGAGGTAGCCAGGGTTGCATACTCTTGCCTATACGAGAGGGCGTATACGATCATCGGAAAGAAGACGGGATTTGAAGCAGCCCAGCTGCTTGATCCATTGTTTGACCAGATAGGTTATGTTGGCACGTCATATCCGTTGGTTTTGCTTGTTGCAATGCTCGAAGGTGCAGGGGCGGACGAGAAGCTGATAGTTGCAAGCTATGGGAATGGAAGTGATGCCATACTACTGCAGACAACCGAAAGAGTGGGGGAGCTAAAGGGCAAGAGGAAAGGTGTGAAAGAGAATCTGGAATCCAAGAGGAGACTGAAGAGTTATGAGAAGTATATCGCCTTCAAGAATATAATTCCCGTAGATACCGGCGGCAGGGGTGAAGAGGTTGCCGGTACTGCAATCTCCACACTGTGGAGGGAGAGAAAAAGCATTCTGGGTTTGACCGGCTCGAAGTGCAAACGATGCAGCACTCCACAATATCCCCCTCAGCTAATCTGCGTAAATCCTGACTGCCAGGCGGTCGGCGAGATGGAGGACTACGCCTTTTCAGACAAACAAGGGAAGGTCTTCAGCTTTACGGAGGACAATCTTGCATTTTCAGTTAGCCCTCCGGCAATATACGGCATCGTTGACTTCGACGGTGGAGGAAGATTCCTGTTCGATGTAACAGATTGCGACTCAGGGGAGTTAAAGGTTGACATGCCAGTGGAGATGAGTTTCAGGAGGAAGTATCTGGATGAGGGAAGAGGGTTCAGTGGCTATTTCTGGAAAGCCACCCCAATTATGACGACAAAGGAGGGGTGATGAAATGGGAATAAAAGATAAGGTTGCAATAATAGGAATGGGCTGCACAAACTTCGGAGAGCTATGGGACAAGGGTTCAGAAGATTTGATGGTTGAAGCTTTCGGGGAAGCTCTGAACGACGCAGGAATAGAGAAGAATGATATTGAGGCAGCATGGCTCGGAACCTGCTTTGATGAAGTAAACGTGGGAAAGAGCGCTTTGCCACTATCTATGACGCTGCATCTGCCTTACATACCAGTCACGCGGGTAGAAAACTTCTGTGCCACCGGCTCGGAGGCTCTGAGGGGGGCTTGCTATGCGGTTGCATCGGGAGCATGCGATATCGCCCTTGCAATGGGTGTGGAGAAGCTCAAAGACACAGGATATGGAGGTCTTCCCGACTTCGGCGGCGTGATGGGATCGAGAAACAGGATGATATTCCCGAACTTAACCGCTCCCGGTGGTTTTGCCATGTTGGCCACGAGATATTTCGCCAAGTATGGCATTACTCCGGAAGAAGGTAAGAGGGCGATGGCCATGGTTTCGGTGAAAAGTCATGCAAACGGGGTGAAGAATCCAAAGGCACATCTTCGTAGAGAGGTCACTGTGGACCAGGTGCTGGCTGCCCCCATGATTGCCTGGCCGCTGGGTCTGTTTGACTGCTGTGGGGTAAGCGATGGTGCGGCTGCAGCGATTGTATGCAGCCCGGAGATTGCCAAACAGTTCAGGGAGGATGCCGTTTACATCAAGTCACTCCAGATTGGCACGAGTTCGGGAGAGGAGTTGTGTTATAATAACTGGGACGGAGCTCACTTTGAAACCGTTACAAGAGCTGCAAAGAGGGCGTACAAAGAGGCGGGGGTTGAAAACCCGCGCAAGGAAATTGGGGCGATGGAGCTGCACGACTGCTTCTCTATAACAGAACTTGCAACGTACGAAGATCTGGGAATATCCCCGAGGGGAAAGGCAAAAGAGGACATTGAAGCCGGGTTTTTCAATCTGGATGGAGAGATCCCATGTCAACCCGATGGCGGCTTGAAATGCTTTGGTCACCCGATCGGAGCTTCTGGATTGAGAATGATGTATGAAATATACAAGCAGCTCCAGGGAAAGTGCGGGGAGAGGCAGATAGCTGACCCGAGGCTTGGAATCACCCACAATCTTGGCGGTTTCCCACCTATGAATATAGCTAGTCTGTTCATTACTGGTCTTGGAAAAGGATGAACTGTAAATTTGCAGACATCAGTGAAACTTATCTACCCCTTGTGTCTGCTTATTTGCTGTGGTGGGCAGGACGAATACCCCCTTCTGCTACCACAGGTGCTTTTTTAGTCAAAACTTGGTGAAGGTAAAGCTTTCGCCCGCCTCGCAAAAGCTCTGTTTTTACAACATATCAAAACGAGGAAATGGTTATGGGCCCGATGCGATTCGAACGCACGATCCTCGCCGTGTAAAGGCGATGTCATAACCAGCTAGACCACGGGCCCCAATTTGGGAACATATTGATGTGGAAATTTAAAAGGGTTGTTAAAAGCCTGCAAGCCCGCAAAAGTCGCCAGGAAACTATCTTTTACAAGTCATTTTTAGAGTTTGCTGGATGATAAAGCTTTTTCTATTGCAGACGAGTCTGGACGTTAGCGATTGACCTGTCTGTATACTGCTTTTGCCCTATATATCTATGAAAGCGAAGCTTTCATATATCTCGCGAAGTCTTCGATTTCGCAAAGTCTCGCGAATGCTTCACATTCGCAAGATATTTCTGAAGGCAGAGCCTTCAGATATCCCGCAGAACTACGTTCTGCCAGATGCGATACTTATCCTCCGCCAACAGGCGGGAATATTGCCATTGTAACCCCATCTTTCAGTACGGTCTGGAGGTTATCAATGTGCCGTATACCGCGCCCATCCATCAGTATCTGAACGTATTCTTTCAATTGGTCAGCGCCTTCACCATCAAACAGCGCATCATGCAGTTCAGGATATTCCTCGCACAGCTTCAGAAGCAGGTCCCGCACCGTTGTACCCTCGCTCACCTGCATATCTTTATCATGGTCTTTTATGATCTCGCGGAAGGTCGCGAATGCCTTCACATTGATGGTCATCATACTGCAGGATGCATCCCCTAATATGCGTTTTTTGGCATTACATTATTATCTGTGCTGTTGTTTTTATTTCTGTCTTTCTATGCGCCCACACCATTATCCAGAATTATGATCGGTCTGAGGTTCCTTACCAGCATCAGGGCAGCTAGTGATGCTGCCGCGCCCATGGCGCACACCACGACCAGTCCGTGCCCAACATACAGCGGTGCCATAAGCACTGGTGCGAGTGCGTACCCTGTGAACCTGCTGCTGTTGTATATGCTGGATGCCACGCCTCGATGTTGCGGAGGTGCAGACTCTATTGTTAGCGTGTTAAGTGCCGCCCATGTGGTGGACGTTCCGCATCCCATGATAAATAGCGTGCCCGCCAGTCCTGCAAACCCCTGCTGGTGGGGCAGAATTGTAAGTGCTACAGCCAGCAGTATCACCCCTATTGTAGCGGTGTTGCGCCTTCCGATGCGATCCACAAGCACACCTGCAATTGGTGAGAACATCATTCCTGCAATGCCGTTGAATGCGAGTATAGTACCTATCACAGATGGCGGGTAATTGTGAGGGAATAATGATAAATTATCAGATAAATACGTAATGGCACCGATGTTGCTGAAGAATACCAGCATACCGGTCAGGCTTATAAGGGCTACATTTCTGTTGAGCGTTGCCCCTACAGTCTCAGCGAGACTCATTTCAACAGCATCTCTCGGCTGATGGTAGTCTCTGAAGGATACATAGACAGCGATCATCAGCAGTACTCCCAACCCTGCAATCAGGGCGAAAGCAAACCTCCAGTTGACCTCTGCAATCAGCCCGGCCAAAAGCGGTCCGAGTGCTATGCCAGCAGTTGTGCAGGCGCCGAACCAGCCCATAGCCCGGCCGCGCGTTTCGGGCTCAGTTATATCGCCAAGTAGTGCAAGCACTATTGGACTTGTGAACGCAAAACCCACACCCTGTATGAAGCGGGCTGCGAGGAATAAGTTTATAGTGGTTGCCAGTCCACAGAGCGCCGTACCAGTCGTGTATAACCCGAGTCCAAAAATGATGATTTTGCATCTGCCATATCTGTCTGCAAGCGGCCCTGAGAACAACTGGAGCACTATGAAAGGTATCATCATCACGGTAATGGATGCCGCTACCATGCTGACGCTTGTGTCAAGTTCTACTTTCAACAGGGGTATGAGTGCAAGCACCGCATTGCCGCCCAGCGGTCCCATCATAGCACCTGCGTAGATTACCAGTCTTCTCCTATCAGGTTTCATGATTTATGCTCTTTTTCTCTGGTTCAGGAGATTTCTCAACCATTCTTTAACTTCATGCTAACTTCATGCGCCAGCCAAACACTCATTATTACAGATTTATTATTACAGATTTAAGCCTCTGCTTTTTGATTCAACTATTTTTAGAGTTCAGCCCCCCCGTCATTTCGAACCGCTGTGTTTTAGTTAGATTTAAAACTTATGAATAATTACCTAACCGTATCAGCGGAGATGGAGGGAATACATTGGTTATTGGCTGCATGTTGAGCCATTATCCACAACATCTCTGAGCATGACTCAGATTGTACCTACCAAAGCATGACTTTGGCATGTAATATAACAATCGAAAGTGGTATAGCTATGGGCTATCATATCACAAAATTGAGAGAGGTATAAACATATGCAAAAAGAAGAGAAAGATACTGCAGGTGTCGAGAGCCTTATGACAAAGGTGTACGACCCGCCTGAAAACTTTAAAGCGCAGGCTTGGGTTAACGATGATTCACCTTACAAGAAGGCTGATGAGGACTTTGAAGGATTCTGGGCAGAGGCTGCTGAACAGAACGTGACGTGGTTCAAGAAGTGGGATAAGGTGCTGGACGATTCCAATCCACCTTTTTTCAAATGGTTCACCGGCGGCAAGCTGAACATATCATACAACTGCATAGACAGGCATCTTGCAACGCCGAGGAAGAACAAGGCAGCCATCATATGGGAAAGTGAAACGGGCGCTACAAGGACTATCACCTATCAGGAGATGTACTACGAGGTATGCAGGTTCGCTAACGTACTGAAGAATCTGGGGCTGAAGAAGGGAGACATAGCAACAATATATTTGCCGATGGTTCCTGAGCTGGCAATAGCAATGCTTGCATGCTGCCGCATCGGCGTTATACACAGTGTGGTGTTTGCAGGGTTCAGCTCGGGCGCGTTACAGGACAGAATTGAAGACTCCAACTCCAAACTGTTGATAACATGCGACGGAAACTTCAGAAGGGGCAAGCCGCTTGCTATGAAGATCAATGCAGACGAGGCTATGAAGAACTGCCCCACGATAGAGAACTGCATTGTCGTGAAGTACAACGGAATGGACATTCAAATGCAGGATGGGCGCGACCACTGGTGGGGTGAGATTATTGCTGATGCCAAGCCAGAGTGCGAACCCGAGCATATGGATGCAGAGGACATACTTTTCATATTATATACGAGCGGTACCACCGGTAAGCCGAAGGGTGTTGTGCACACCACAGGAGGCTACCTCACGGGCGTAGCGCTGACGCACAAATGGGTGTTCGATGCCAAGGAAGAGGATACTTATTGGTGCAGTGCAGACATCGGATGGGTTACAGGTCACAGCTATATCCTGTACGGACCACTTGCAAATGGAGCAACCTCTGTAATGTACGACGGCTCACCTGACTATCCAGAGCGGAATCGCTGGTGGTCAATGGTCGAGAAGTACAGGGTCAACATCTTCTACACAGCACCGACTGCTATCAGAGCATTCATGAAGTGGGGTCCGCAGTGGCCTGAAAAGCATGATATGAGTAGTCTCAGGCTTCTTGGAACTGTGGGCGAACCTATCAACCCCGAGGCATGGTTGTGGTATTACAAGCATATTGGGGGAGAGAGGTGCCCGATAGTGGATACATGGTGGCAGACAGAGACGGGGATGATAATGGTAACGCCGCTGCCAGGATATACGCCGCTGAAACCGGGTTCAGCCACAAAGGCATTTCCAGGAGTGCATGTTGACATATTCAAGGACGAGGAAACGGAACGACCTCAAGCCAAGACAAAAGGGCGGTTAGCCATAACGAAGCCGTGGCCTGCCATGCTCCGAACACTGTACAATGACGATCAGCGATATATAGATACATACTGGTCCAGGTGGGGTGGAAAGGCATACATTGCTGGAGATGGTGCATTCTTTGACGATGACGGATACCTATGGGTGCCTGGACGTATTGACGATGTCATGAATGTTGCGGGACACCGACTCAGCACAATGGAGCTGGAGAGCGCTCTGGTGGCGCATGAGGCAGTTGCCGAGGCAGCCGTGGTGGGCAAAACCGATGAGTTCAAGGGTCAGATACCGGTCGCGTTCGTTATACTGAAGGACGGCTTTGACCCATCTGACGAGCTTGAAGGCGACCTGAAGAAATTCGTAAGAACCAAGATCGGACCAATCGCAACTCCGGCTGCAGTACGATTCACCCGGGATCTGCCCAAGACAAGAAGCGGCAAGATCATGCGCCGTCTTCTCAGAGACCTTGAGGAAGGCAAGCCGCCAGGCGATGTGACAACGCTTAGAGACCCGACGATCGTCGATGAGATTTCTGAAATAGTCAAGGCACACCCGACAGGCAGCAAGTGAAAATAAAAGAGTGAAAGTAGAATAACCACATTCTGGGGATGCAAATCCCCAACCAACCTATTTTTATTCGATTTTAGAAACGATGAGATATAGTGAGGCCGAACCTCAGCCTTCACA
Organism: Methanobacteriota archaeon; assembly: GCA_030605385.1. Taxonomy (GTDB): domain Archaea; phylum Halobacteriota; class Syntropharchaeia; order JAUWIL01; family JAUWIL01; genus JAUWIL01. The sequence goes on along the minus strand of JAUWIL010000006.1, from coordinate 22,081 downwards.
TAAAGCTATCCTGACTGGTTTTGATTGTGCGCTGTATTTCTCTTCTTAGGTGATCTGGAAGCCCCTTTATTTCAACATTCAAGAATCCTCTTACGATAAGGGCCGTAGCTTCATCGCTGCTGAGACCACGCGCCATCAGGTACTGTATTTCCTTCTCGGCAACTTTGCCAACAGCCGCCTCGTGTGATAGCTCCACATCCTCTGCCGCAGCGTTCAACTCAGGTATTGCGTGTATTCTGGCGTTCTGCGAGAGAAGCAACCCATTGCATTCCAGATGCCCCTTCACGCCGCTAACCGTGCCTGATATATGGCCGCGAGCTGTTACGCTGCTGGAATCCTTTGCTATCATCCTTGATATAATCTCGGTCTTGGAGCCCTCCCCGCTTAGGACAACTTTAGAGCCCACATCAATATTGGAATCATCTGTAGCGTATACTATGCTGTTGAATACAGCAGTGGAGTTTTTACCCTCACAGTATGCTGTTGGATAGGTCTGAAGACTCTTAACAGGACTCATGCAGATGTAGTTATTTATGAACACACCACCACCCTCGATTAACATAGCACTCCTTGGCCGCACATTAACTTCTGGTGCCCAGTTGTGTATCATCGTGAAGCTTATCTCTGCATTCTTCTTCACGTAGAATTCCGATACCCCGATATGTATGCTATTCTGGATATGTTTGCCTGTGGCGCAGCCCGTTATAATATGCAGCTCTGATCCCTCTTCGGCGATTATTATGTTATGCACGTTCTGGAATGTGTGGTCCTCACCAATGTACATGCACGCCTGCAGGGGATAAACACTCTTAACTCCCTTCTTTGCACGTATAAAATAACCTCCACTCAGCTCCAGTTCTGCCCTGGACGTGTACTTGTCGGTGTCAACGCTGACAAGTCTCCAGAGATAATCTTCGAGCCAGTCATACTTATTTATGGCATCTGTTATGCCGAGTACCTCTAACCCCTCTTGGGCCGTGGTGGAACAGAGCACAGAGCTATCGACCTGCACGAATGAACCGCTGCGGTCTTTTTCACTTACATCCACTCCAATGTTAAGGAACCCGTCATGATAACTCTCCGGAACATCAGAAATAGATGGCACCGGTGCATAATCGCTCGGACCCTTCGTGTATTCTTCCAGGTCTATATCAGGACCAAGCACAGCATTCTTATCCCTGGCACCTTCTGCCCTCTTCTTCAGCTCAGACATTCAACGCACCGCCCATAGCCGCACTCCATTATCTGTTTGAAAATTGCCTGCGGATCAGATGAACATCTTATGCTCCGGTCTATTAACACGTGAGCTTTGGTTGCTTTTATGTACTTCAGTATGTAGCCCATATGTGTGATGACCAGTCCAGACCTGCCTTCCAGAAGCTCACCCAGGGCTTTTCCAACTACTTCCATATTCTCGATATCAACTCCAGAGTCCGGCTCATCAAACATCGTAAATTCGGGTTTCTGGAACATTAACTGCAGCAGCTCAGATCGCTTGATCTCCCCGCCTGAAAATCCATAGTTTATATCTCGATCCAGGAACTGTGCCGACAGGCCCATTTTATTCATTTGATCCATTACGCCACCTTTACTTAGGCTTTCAGTATGGATTCTGAGCACATCCTTTAACCGCACACCGCGTATCACAGGCGGCATCTGGAATGCTACACCCATGCCGAGCTTCACTCTTTCGTTTGTTGGCAGATCGGTTACATCAACATCTTTGAATATAATTCTGCCCTTGATTACCTTGTAGGAGGGAGCGCCAATTATTGCCATGATTAGCGATGTTTTACCCGAGCCGTTTGGCCCGAATAGTAGATGCGTCTCTTTTTCTGGTATGTGCAGGCTTAGACCCTCTATCACTCTTTTATTTCCTACTTCAACTGTGAGATCCTCTATTAAGAGCATGTTGCAGAGCATCCTCCTTTTGTTATTACTATCATCTCATTAGCGGTTTTTAAGTTAGCGGTTTTTAGCCTTGAACATTTAATATAGAAATGATAGATATGTTGTATATTGGAGATAAGTTTTTACATTACCTTTGTACTGCACTCATTTACCTTGCACTGTACTCATTGCCTTGTACAGGCGCTGTTAACCTAAACGTAATGTTACCTCACAGCGAGTCATAGAGTCATAGTTACATATTAACCCAACACCCAACATCAAACATCAATCCAACCAATATTTGCCGTTAATTTAATAGGGTGTTATGATAAAGGTAGATTGTTACATGGCATCACGTATAGAACCGCCGACCAATAGACTGGAGGGGTGTGGGTTTTAATAATTGAACAGTATGCTGCACGGCGCTCCGTTAGTGTGATGATGATAACGTTCTGTTAATGTGGTGATGGTAAATATATGGCCAATCAATCTTTTGATGGCAGGTCCATGGATGGTGAAACATTAGATGTATGAAATTGACCCAATCATCGCCTTTGCCCTCATTCTTATAATAGCATTTACGATTCCAGAAGCTATTCGAAGGTTGAAAGTTTCATACGTTCCATTTTACATAATAGCAGGCATTATATTGGGGCCTTTCGGGATAGGCTTTCAAAGCCTGCCTGCATTTGATTTCATTGCTGATATAGGACTTTTTATGTTGGTCTTCATCGCGGGGTTGGAGATTTATGGAACAGGAGTGAAAAGTATAGGCAAATCCATAAAATTTAGCATAATCTCTGCAAGTATTTGCTTTGCCGGAGGATTTTTTATAGGTCTACTATTGGAATATCCGCTGCTTACAAATCTTTTAATCGGAACAATAATGATGTCCTCTTCGGTAGGCGAGATAATCCCTATAGTCCAAACACACTCCGTTTTGAGAGAAAAATTTGGGCATTTCATCATCCCGACCATAGTCATTATGGATACTGCGAGTTTGTTCATCCTTGCTTTTATAGTCCAGCTTAAACTTGGGGCAGGTCCGTTTTCATATGTATTATTCATTGTGGGCTCAATCTTGATTATACTTTTGATAATCTATGCAATTCCAAGAATTGCTCAAAATTTTTTCTCCCTGCTACGGAGAAAGCCGGTGGAGACGGATTTGAGATTTGTGCTAACACTACTCCTGGTCATGGTTGCAATAGGGGAACTTATCCACCTTCACGGAATCGTAGTTTCATTTTTAGTAGGAATCGTTTTAGGGAAATACATAGATGAGAGGACGCATGCTAAGTTGTACGGTTTCGGTTATGGTTTTTTTATACCCTTATTTTTCATCATTCTGGGAATGAAAATGGACATCAGCATCCTCGCGGGAGTTGAAAGCATTGGTATAGCGCTATCCATAATTGGGGTGCTAATCATTTGTAAGATAATTGGAGGGCTAATATTTGCAAAAAGCGAAGGTTTCACCGCAAAAAATGGTTTAATCATGGGAATCATGCTGTGGCCGCAATTGAGTGCCACGCTTGCCGCTACGGCGGTTGGATTCGAGGTTGGGATATTTGATCAACGATTGCTTATTTCCATTGTAATTATGTCGATGTTTACTGTTACTTCAACCGAATTTGTAGTCAGGATGTTGATAAAAGAAGAAGAGGAAAAGCACGCATTCAATAGGCATACTGTTGTTGTTGGTTACGGTCGCAATTCGGCCCTTATTGCTAATCTGCTCAAGATACAGAAAAAGGCTTTGATCGTGATAGAAAGCAACATTTCGATAGTTGAAGAGATAAAAAAGGCTGGAATAGAAGTAATATATGGTGACGGAGCTGATAAGTCGGTACTTCGTAAGGCTGGCATAGAAGGGGCTGAAACGGCAATTATCACGATACCTGATGAGCACGAAGAGTACCTGTGCTTGAGAGCTATTAAAGAACTAAATCCAGACTGTTATACCGTTTCAGTAGTACATACAGTACGGCAGTCCAACAGGCTCAAAGATGAGAAGTTGGCGGATTACGTAATCTGGCCAGAGAAGTTATCGAGTGTTGAAATTGCAGACCATCTATTTAGATTCAGGGGTGGTAAACCTCTGGAGCAAGAGTGACACCCATAGATCAATAAGATTGCACAAAAATGACTATGCCGGAAAGAGGATAGAGAACTACCGCGAAAACCTCATATCAACCCTGCCAGCATTGCCGCACCTATGAGCAACATTGCAAGACCGCCAATAAGGTGCATATATCTTCTTCTGCCGGTGCGCCACTCCTCAGCACTCTCGGGTGTTATGCCCATGTAGACGACTCCGGTTATCACCAGTATTGGTATGATGTAGATTATGTTGTAGAGTATCAGGTAGGCTATAGAGGTTGGTGACCACGTCTGGGCTATCACCGTTATGATTGGAATATATATGCCTCCGGTACATGGAAGCTCAACCAGTGTAGCGAGTACGCCAAGTGTGATAGCTGCAGGTACGGAAGCCTTGTACACATATTTTGTTATCAGAGGTCTTGCAAACTCTGGTATTGCCAGCGTTGCCTTCATGTCGTGGAGGAAGTAATCTTTAATATTGACCAGACCAGCGGCAACGGCAACTACTATAACGATGTTGCGAAAAATGCCAATAACGCCGCTCATCACAAAAACATGGATTATACTGAGCCCGACTATCGTATAGGTTGCGAAAACGCTTGCTGCGAACGTCAAGCCTACAAGCAGCATCCAATTTCTCCTGTTGATGGAAAGCAGATATGCAAGAAGGAATATGAGCACTGCGAAAGTACATGGATTAACACCGTCAATGAGGGCAGCACTTACCACAACAGGCAGCGTCAGATTTACAGGCTGTACCTCTACGCTTGTGCTTGACGGCATCACCACATTTCCGACGGCAATCATGTAGGGGCATTGACACGTCTCATTGAGGCAGTACTGCACCTCGTTTTCGAGATGATAGTATATTGTATCTGCACCTATCAGATATTTGTCACCTATAAAAACAGATGGCACGTACTTTTCTTTGAATGGGAGATTGTAACCCTCCATGAATTTACCATATAGTTCGGAATTGGTCCTGTTTTTCCAGGTTTCATAGCTGTGTACGCTGATATCCGGGTATTTGTTCTCAAGATATGCCAGATGTGGTTTGACAGTGGCACAGTGACTACATTTATCTCCCCAGAAAAAGTAAACACATGCGGGGCTGTCGCAGATTTCTTCTATGTCGCACTGGTTTCCTATATTTCCCATGGTCCGCGATCCGCTTACCAGTATTGCTATAATTGCGATTACTGATGCCAAACCTACCAGCGTGTTAATAGTGCTGTTCAACTTTTCTCTGTCGGTCTGAGAGGTCTGCTCTTTCTCCCTGTTGCCTTTTTTCTTGCTCATCCAGGTCGCTCCCGCTTGCGTTATCTTAGATGACAATAGTTATAGTCACTCGTTCAGAGATAAAAATTTAGTGGAATTTACGTGTGTAATAACATTGCGATTGACTTTATTGAGGTTCGGCAGATGACACCCTGTTTCTTCAAGGATGACCGCATTGTTGTCATGGCAAAGGCAAACCTGCTTGACCTGGACAGGATTAATGACTGCTTTCCTAGCGCAAGATACTCTGAGGGGTGGGGTGCTGATGATAGAGCGTGATGACAGGCTCATCGCATTTACAAGAACGGTTGCATTATCATGATGAAGAAGATGCTTGAGACAATCCAGCCATATAGTCATCTGACTGCTTATGTCCAATTTTTGCCTTATTTTTTAGACCAACATCAGCAGATCTGGATTGAAAAGCAGTATCATACCCAATGCTACCATGACCACTCCGCCTACGAGTTTTATTATCTTCATCTGTTCTTCACTTATCTGCCGCCCCTTCAGGAGGTACCCAAAGGCGGTTATTATAGCTGCCAGTGGAATTATGTAAATCAGATTATAGAACATCAAATATAGGTAATATATAGAGCTGTTGGCAAACACCTTGCTGGAAAGTATGCTTGTGTAAATAATTGGCCAGCCAGCGGTGCACGGCAGCTCTACAAGCGATGCGAACGCCGCTAGAACTACAGATGCCGCTACAAGTGCCGGCATAGACCCCGTTTTAATAACTTCTTTCATGCCCTCTATCCTGCGCTCTAGGGGTGCTTTTGATCTGTCCTGTATCATCAGGGTCACACCCTTGCGGAAGGCGAAGAACTCCTTACAGTTTATGGCCCCAGCGATGAGTGCCACCAGTCCGATGGAAATCCGTATGGGGTCTATGAATCCGATGTATTTGAACACGTTGAGCCAGAGAGCCATGAAGAAGAAGTAGAACAGGTAGACAACGACGACGAAGGTATATCCTACTGCAAATATTCTCTTACGTGAACCAGAGGCGGATATCAGCAGGACTAACAGGAAAGTTAGCACCCACATGGTACAGGGGTTGAAACCGTCAATTAAAGCTATAATGAATGTGAAAACCGGTAGAGGCAGTACAATCCCAAGGTCTCTAAAGTAATTGGGAGATGCATTCTCGGCCAGGAAATAGAAAGCTAAAAGTGCAATTATCAGTGCTAAGCCGACCACTATTTTCTTCCGTCTCTCATCCAACACGGTCACCTTTTAGATGAAACTCTTCTGTAAATAAAAGCTGTAGCACATATAACTATGATTGTGAAGTACGCCTCCAGCCCGGGCGAGTTGGTAGAGTTTCCGTCTCCTTCATTCCACTGCAGCACCCAACCCCCCAGTTTAACAGCATTATCAAACGTTATCTTGGACCCTGATATTTGAACCTGGTCAGCAGCAATAAGTTCATGGTCAACTCTACTAAGCACGCTTGATATATCCTCATTTGTCATCAGCTCCCTTAGTATTTCATTATCTCCGCCACCACCACTAGATATAAGAACGCGGTTGCTACTCCATATTTTCGGTCTTCCGGGCAGGGAGGCTATATCCAGATTCTCAAAGCTCACAGACGAGCCGTTACCAAGTGGGCAGTCATTGCTGCCCATGCTCTTAACCATATCTCCACCATCCAGCACATTGTAGCGACCTATGTAATAGTTGTTTTTATCTAAAATCAAAAATGGAACTCCTTGATGCACACCATAGGGTACATAGTTATAGAAGTAACCCCCTGATGCAGGATAATTGAAGACATTCTGCTTATATATCTCGTATTCTATCACGACAACATTCTCATTCTCCAGGGGCAGCTCACTCAGAAGAACAGGGTCGGTCACAGCACAGTTTGCACACCCAATACCTGTGACATAGACAGCGCATACAGTATTGCTCTGGGCTGATACAATAGACTGAGCTATTAATAACAGCAGCGCAGCCAAAAGCACAATTCTGACCTTCATGGTGAATTCACCGTTCATCACTGTCTATTTGGTTTATGGACTACTATCTTGCGGTTTATACCTTTTTGATTGCATACACTTATTTTTTTTGTATTAAAACATTTCTTGTTAGGACAATACCACAGCACGGCATTATTTAGATAGTTAGTATGAATTAAATATCTGTTGATAAACATGTATTAACCATCTTGCTAAATACCTTCAATTTACAATGAAACCATCTGGGCATTGGGTATGAAGCGCATTTTGGGCTGGTGATTTGTGGTCGGTTAAGCTGGGATTACATATGGATAATCAAAGACTCACAAGAATAATGGTAATAATTGTTTTGGTCTGTGCAATGACAACAGCAGCATCTTGCTGCCTATACGGGACAGACACCCAGACTCTAAACATCACCAATATAAGTACCAATAAAGACACATATTGCGGTGGAAACCGGGTGCATATAACTCTACGTGTCTTTGCATCAGATGAGCTGGAGGATGTAAATGTCAGGCTTACAGGAATAACCAATAGTCGTGGAGTAAACAGGTTGTTGCAGGAGAGCAGTTTAAACCTCACAAAGGGCGAAAACACCCTCAACTTAAGCTACACGCTGCCAAGGTGCTCTGCGTGCTTGGGTATATCGCCGGGAGAGTATGATATAAAAGCAGAGCTTTCATATGGCAACAATACGCCGATAAACAAGACAATCACCATTCGTCTGGAGCAGTAAACCGTTGACATGAAAACCCAATTCAAGAACCCACTCTGTTATAACAGCGGTTATGTGCTGGGCATGAAGGCGGATAGGGCATAAAATCAGATGGAAATATAGACAACAAGCAAAAGCCTTTTAAATCAGAATACCGCTAAGGCAACAGAAAGAGCACTGGTAACAGAGCATACAAGTGGTGAACGCTATGGCGAAATTCCCGGAGGCAGAGGCAAGAATAATCAATATGAAGATATGTATGAAATGCAATGCTCGAAATGCAGTGCGCGCTACGAGATGTAGAAAATGCGGCTACAAAGGACTCAGGGTAAAATCCAGGGAGAGCAGAGGAAAGTGAGCGGTGCTTGCCAGTACCTGTAATCGGCAACCAGCATTTTTGTTAATCTAAATTTTCATCATCGTACCCACTCCTATTCTCCTGTATGTGTCCGGATATAACCTTGCAATCTCTCGTTTATGAGTGGTGCAGTGACACGGCATGAGAACTTTAATCCCATCCAGCAGACCATAGTTGCTGAATCCATGCAATCCTCCAAGTATGCCTGTGACCTTACCGAGCCCCATACGATCCACTGCTCGTAACGTGCTACCAACGCCATGGTGGGCGCACCCAAATATTATCATGATACCGCCCTCATATCTCAATGTGAGGGATTGTTCTTTTATGAGCTTCCCAAGTTCTCCTGTTGTCCAGACATCTGCTACTATTTCCATCGGACCCGTTACTTCGTGGATTTTGCAGTATTTGGCAACCTGTTTTTTGAAGCGTCCAGGAAATGACTTTGGTATATACAGATTGGTGTTTTGGTTTATACCCAGTATATACCCCAATCCGCCGGTATGATCATAATGGGCATGCGAAAGCACTATTATATCAATCTCTTCAGGGTAGATACTCATGGCTTTCATATTGTTCAGCAGGATGTTCCCGTCGCGTCCCGTATCAAAGAGTATCCTTGTATCATTTGTTTCTATATGGCATGAGAAACCCCAATCCTTTTTCATTCCGGGTTCAGCCTCGTTATCGTACACTATGCTTAGAATCATGTATGACGATCATACACATCCATAAGCAATAATCTTTGGGCATGTACCAGGTCCGCGTAGTGTGGGTCTGCGGAATGTGATAATGTCAACATTATGTCGTACATGCAGACTGTGTGTAGATCAAAATAGAATTTATGTAAAATAAACGCGTAGAGTGACTGAAATAAAAAAACTATAAAATAAAAAGTAGGGTGCCGGACACCCCAGCACCATGCCTACTTCTTTAGTTCATCAATTCTGTCTTTGATTTCTTTTAATTCTGCCCCTATATCCTTGGCAACGCCCTCCAGATATGCCATTTCCTCTTCGGGTTTTGGCTCACTGAAGGGGGCGCTACCAAAAGGGACAGTGTACTGTCCTGCCGGATATGCAGGATACGCAGGATTTGCTGGGTATTGGGCTGGATATGCTGGATATCCATAGAATCCTCTGCCTCGTCCTCTGCCCCAGCCCATGCGGCCGAAGCCGAGTCCTACATTCATATATCCTGGAACCGAATATCCCGAGCAGTATCCCATACCCCTGCCGGTTCTTGAGCCGAGTCCCCTGGGTCCTGTTCTATCTCCTCCTGGCATCTTCTATTTCACCTCCTGTAACTCTTTCATTCTTTTTTTCACATCGGCTAACCGATCTTCAATTATCTGGCATTCTTCTTCAAGCATTTGCAGTTCGTCATCCCGGCTGAGTTCCGGGTCTCGCGGCTGCCAGGACGCTTCAAATGCTATTCCTCCAGGCAGAGTCACATCCGCTCTTGATTCGAGCTGCATACTTCTCATCCACCCGGGTATGCCGGTTGCATAGTACCAGTGCCGATATCTGTTTCCTCTGCCATAACATCCGGGCATCTTTTCTTTCACCCCTTTATGGTTTTCTCGCCTCTTATCTCGTAGTCCCCGCCCTCAATTCTGATGGCGAGTCCATGCGTCAGTGCCATTGCGACCTTTCTCCTGCCGCTTTTAAGGTCGTTCCAGAGTGATTTTCTGGATATCCCCATCTGGATGGCAGCCTCCTGCTGCTGAAGCCCCTCAAGGTCAACGAGTCTTATTGCCTCGAATTCCTCCAGCGTGAGGGTGCTGATATCCACGGCGCTTTGAGGTATACCTACAGGTCTGAAGTCGGTTGTCTCGGGCATCGCATTTATCCAGCGCTTGCCGCGACCGCGGCCTCTGCCTTTAACTCTAACTCTACCTCTGGCGTACATGATTATCAATAAGGAGTATATGAGAAATAGTATTTAAGTCTTTTGCAAAATGGTAAAGTACTTATTCGCAATATTTCCAAATATCACTCCATACATATTTACCTGCCATTATCTGCTATAATCCTTTTGGTCGCAGGCATCTATTGAACGGTGAGGTAGTGTTTGAGACCGACATTCCACCAGTTCTATTGACTGGTGTTTGCGGAATCCGAGATTCCGCAACAGTACAAAATGCGAAGCATTTTGGACATGTTTGTGAAATCGGAGATTTCACAATCGTACGAAACGCAGAGCGTTTCGGACATGTTTGTAGAACTGCGTTCTACAACAGTCTAAAAGTTCCACTTTTAGACATGTTTACAGAGCGGAGCTCTGTAACCGTATGGAAGCTCCGCTTCCAGACATGTTTGCGGAATCCGAGATTCCGCAACCGTATGAAATGTATCTCTGAATGCGAAGCATTCAGATATCTCGCGAAATCTTCGATTTCGCAAGACTTTGCATTTCAGACATGGTTAGGACTGTTTGAAAAACGAAGTTTTTCAACCGTATGGAAGCTCCGCTTCCAGACATGGTGGAATTAGTGTGCAGAACCACTGGACAGTTAGATGCCACTGGTCTACTGGCCAGTGGTTCTTCACATGCAAAGGTCAGGGTCCAGTTTTTGCACAGCACCCTGCTGCGTGTGGGCAGAGTGTTCATCCTATGCGGATACGCTGCTGTAACGTGGCTCTGGACTCTATAATCCACCCCCATTGCCTCCGCCGAATAGCGGTAGATTTAACATATTAAACAGAGATAAAATGAGCAAACTATTTATATCAAAATAAAGAAGGCTTCCTAAGTAGTGCAAGTCAATAATGCCATAAAGGAGGTAATCGATTGACAGATGGCGATTTGAAGAAGGAGATTATTGAATATGGACTGGAGATAGGCGCTGATAAGATTGGAGTGGCTGAAGTGGAGAATCTTAAGAATCCACCTCAACAGCCTGATTTCGATCCTGAAAATTACGTTGAAGGTGCGCAGAGTGCGATATCAATATGTCTTGCAATCCCAGAGGGCGTAATGGATCAGAATGAATCTGATGCATATACATATGGTACAGGCTTCGGCGCGACTTATGTTGTGATGATGCGGATGATTGACGAGATTGGCTATAAACTGGTAAAGTTCATAGAGAAAAAGGGCTATTTTGCAAGCTATGTGGGACCAAACTCACCATTCGAGGAGGGCGCCCAGGTTGGAGGTTTACTTCACTCATATATCGTCAAGAATATAGCTCAGATGGCTGGTATTGGTGAGGAAGGTACTGCAAACCTGCTGCTGACCCCGGAATTTGGTCCAAGGGTACTTCTCGCAGCAGTTATAACAGATGCATCTATGGAGCCTGATGTCGCAAAACTGGTTGGAAAGGTGTGCACCAAGTGCATGGAGTGTGTGGAGATATGCCCAACGAAGGCCATATCGGAGGAGAACTATCCGCCGTATAATCTCAACCGAAATCGCTGCCTATGGTGCATTACCGGCGTTCACAGAGTGACTGGGGTTGATGAACCCGATGTTGATTGGGTAAATGCAAAGCCAAATGCCATGAAGCTGCTCCCCGAATATAAGAAGAAGCATGTGAAACTGGTCGAGATCGCTGATTGGGACGAAGCTGTCGGCAGTTTCCCCAAGTGCTTCAGATGTATGGCTGTGTGCCCTGTTGGAAGAGAGGAAAAGGCAGACTGAGCTGACACAATCCACATCTGGAGGTGTGTGTGATATGGTAACATACTATTGCAACGCGTGTACATGGGAAGGAACTGAAGAAGAGGTTGCTAGAGCACCTGTGTGCCCATCATGCAGGGCAGGGCATAGGATACGCCTCATGCACAAAGGCGGAGACATTTATGAGTGTCCCAAGTGCTCGGAAGTCCTGGATGGGCCCGGAGACGGCAGTAAGCGCAACAACTATCTTTATGAGATAGAGTGCCCCAAGTGCCGCAACCAGTACCTCCAGGTTAAGGAAGAGTAAAAAAGTAAATGGTGGATTGTTGTGTGAGAACTATGCTTGGCAGTATGCTGTCTGCTCTCACTTATCTCACACTTTATTCTCACTTTATCTCCCACTTTCATAGTACCCGCTCACAGTTTTTTTAGTTGTTTAGTTGTACATTTCAGCCACTCGTGTTGACTTTATATGACAGTAACCGCATGATTAATATAGCTAAAAGGCTATTATTTGCCAAATAATGATGTTTAGCTGGGAATGATGTTTAGCTGGGAGGTTTGAATGATGGAAGAAGACCTTGTTAAAGGGCAGTTGGAAGTTCTCGCTCAGACTATAGCTAGCTGGATTGATGCATCAGATGATGTGGTCAAGAATAGGTTCCTGAAAATGGATGGTAGGGAGGTTGAGCTATTCTTTGATGCGCTGGAGGGTGGATCTGTGACGTTAAAGGTCGGCACCCAACATCTCGAATACGAAGTGCGGAAGGCAAATAATCCTGCATCAGTTATAGGCTTCCATGATCTGATATCAGAAGATGATCCCTATGCTGGCGGTGCTGCCAGTCTGGTTATGCCGCTGACCATGGATACCTATGATTTAAAGGGGATAGCGCACTGGATAAAGGTCTTTTACTTAACGCGCCGCATCACGGTGCCGGGCAGACCCGGTGCTAATACCAGTAACGTCATCGGCAAGGCTGTTGACATAGCATATGACCTGATCAGGCATCCAATATGGGTGCGCGATGCCCTTCGAACATTGAGGTGCCTGTTGAGGCACCCCCCCAAGAAGACATTTCTTGGAGGGTGGTTATGCGCTTTGAAATAGAGATCTGAGAGGTGCATAAGACTGCGTCTGCCTACCCGGGAAGACATGAGGCAAGCTCGGTATTTCTCTATTTATTGTTATCAGCGGGCTAATGATTGATATCTAATCACAATCACCTACTTTATCTAGTTGTAATTCAATTGACCTTTACTTATGCAACTACCTGGATACTACCAATAGGAACCAGCCCAAATACATACAGGGAGCCATTCAAATGCCAGATGGAGAAGATGTAATAGTCGTTGAAGGACTGACCAAGGATTTCAATGCCAGGAGGGTACTGGAGGATATAAACTTCCATGTGCGTGAGGGGGAGGGATTCGGCATCCTCGGTAAGAGCGGCTCGGGTAAAACGGTTCTTATGCACTCAATCCGCGGTATAAAGGAGTTTAAGCCCACATCTGGCACCATAATATATCGTGTTACTTTCTGTACGGAGTGTGAATGGATAGGTCCACTCAGCAGCAAAGGATCAGAATGCCCAAAGTGCGGCAAGGGCACCATGGACCTTCGGGAGATAGACTACTGGGCAAATTACGGCACCCCTCTTTTCAGGAGCCTGTACCAGCGGAGCGCACTTATGCAGCAGCACACCTTTGCGCTGTTCGGCGAGATGCCGGTCATAGTCAATGTGATGGAAGCGCTTTCCGATGTAGGCATTCTTAAGACTGAGCAGCAGGCAAAAGCTCTGAAATTGATATCCAAGGTCAATCTCACTCATAGAACCCTTCATGTGGCACGCGATCTCAGCGGCGGCGAGAAGCAGCGTGTGGTTCTTGCCAGACAGCTGGCCAAGGAACCGGTCATGCTCTTCACTGACGAGCCCACTGGCACCCTTGACATGATTACCGCCGAGGCGGTTCACAAGGTTATACGAAAGCTCATCAGAGGCGGTCTCACATCCATTATAACATCTCACTGGTTGCATGCCATAGAGGAGCTCACGGAGAGAGGAATCGTGCTTGATGGGGGATGCATAGTTGCTGAGGGCAAATCTAATGAGATGATCAAAGGCATTGAAATCGATCTTGAGGACGTAAGAGCTCGTAAGTCAGAGGCTTTAGGTATATCACATGAAAATCTGCGCGATATCCCCCTTAATAAGGACATGTGCGTCAGGGTTGAAGACTGCAAGAAGTCGTTCTATCTTATGGATAGAGGTATGGTGCATGCCGTGAACGGTGTCAGTTTCAATGTGAGCCAGGGGGAGATATTTGGCATTATAGGCGTCAGTGGTGCGGGTAAAACAACGCTGGGCCATATGCTGGCAGGCCTTAAGGAGCCCTCCTCGGGTAAGGTTTTGGTTAGAATAGGCGATGAATGGGTTGACATGAGTGTGCCGGGCATAACAGGCAGGGGGCGCGCGACACCGCACATCTCAATTTTACATCAGGATTACAGCCTCTACGGTCACAGCAAGGTTGTTGAGAACCTGACCGATTCCATAGGGTTGAGTATGCCAAAGGAGTTCGCCGCGGAAAAAGCTTCAATGGTTTTAGGAGCTGTCGGCTTCTCGGAGGACAGGATATCTGAGATTCTCGAGACCTACCCCGACTCTTTGAGTGAGGGCGAAAAACACCGTTTGGCACTTGCTCGTGCGCTTATGACCGAACCAGAGCTTTTAATACTTGATGAACCGACAGGTACGATCGATCCCATCACCACACAAGATCTCATCGACTCGATTCTATTGGCTCGTAAGGAGTTAGGCCAGACATTCATCATCATATCGCATGATCCTGATTTTGTGGAGCGTACATGCGACCGCGTTGTTCTGATGCGCACCGGCAAGATCGTATGCGAGGGAACTCCCACAGAAGTTGTACAGACATTTAGTGAGATGGAGAAACCAATGAGAGTGGATGTGGAATAATAATTCGCCAAATCTTGTGAAAAGCCTGGCTTTTCACGAGACAATCAAACCATACGTTTGACAGGCATTCCCATTTTTGCGAATTTTCATCATGGGCATTTATCTTTCCACAGCATCAATGGCTTCGTTGACGAGTTTCAACCCATCTTCAGATATTTTCTCCGCACCATTTTTGGTCTTATGTTCTACATAGATTCTGAATATGGGCTCGGTGCCAGACGGTCTTATTAGCATCCAGCCATCTTCATACCAGATTTTGACGCCGTCAGTCGTATCTACATCTTTGACATGGTCCGCGATGTATTTCATGACTTCGGACTTCTTGATGCATTTTATCTTCGACTTGATGTTATAATACCGAGATATCTCTGCCACCATCCCGGACATCGTTCTGCCTTCAGACATCAGGTCAAGCATCTTTGCAGCACCCATTCCAGCGTCGCGGCAGTACTGGAACCCGGGGTAAATCAATCCTCCATTGCCCTCTCCACCGAATACAGCGCCAGTCTCCATCATCTTACGCGCCACATACATGCTGCCCACAGATGTCCAGACAATCTTTCCACCGTTTGCCTCGACAACGTCCTTGACGCTCTGGGAAGTGCTGACAGGAGTTACAACGATTCCGCCATGACCCTTGGTGGCATAGTTCGCACATATTGCGAGAGACACATCCTCCTTTACAAACTCCCCTTTTTCATCTACAAACACGACTCTGTCCGCGTCACCATCGTTCGCAATACCCAGGTCGTACCCGCCCTTACGCATTATCCCGATAAGTTCCTGAATATTACCCTCCACAGGCTCTGGCTGGCGCCCCTTGAACATTCCATCAGCGGTTTCATTCATGACGGTGACATCGCAGCCCAGCCGCTTCAGAAGATCCGGCATACATACTACTGCCGCCCCCCCGCCAACATCCGCTACAACGCGAAACCCTCTCTTTTTTATGCGCTCGACATCAACCAGGTTGAGTATACCCTCGATGTATGATTCGATGGCGCTGTCGGCACTGAATGAGCCTATATCAGCCCACTCAACTGACGTGAAATTCTTATTTTCGAATATCTTTCGCACTTCTGCCTCGTTCTCGCGCGAGAATTCGGTACCATCGGATTCAATGAACTTTACGCCGTTGTAGTCGCGAGGGTTGTGAGACGCCGTAATTATCAATCCAGCATCTGCATGGTTGCGCACATAATACTGAAGCGTCGGCGTGGGAACAAGTCCTATGTCGATTACATCGCAGCCGGTAGACATTAATGCGCTCATGGCAGCCTGCTGGAACATCAACCCGCCCTTGCGCGTGTCCCGTCCTGTCACTACCCTGCCCCTTCCGATAAAGGTACCGAGCGCCTTTGCAAGATCCGAGACTACCTCGGTCGTGAGTTCTTCGTTTATTATACCTCTAACACCATTGGTTCCAAAGAGTTCCATATTCCAAACCACCACGCGCCATTTAGATAATAACTGCAAATACTCAAACGGATAACCAGTTATGCAGGTTACATAATCAGTTATATAGGTCACATAATGCCATTTGAGATGATATAAATGATACGTAACTGCCGTTTAAGGTAATATAGACAATACGTTAACAGATGTATATATTACTTATCTCATGTTGACGTTCTGAGCGCATCCGAAGTTTGCGTAGCGAAGCAATCCGGGTGAGTGAAGCGCATACCCGCCTGTTAAACAATCCGAGCCGAAGGCAAGAGTGCAACGGGGTCGAGCACCGCAATGAACGAAGTGAGTGAGGGGCGGAGAAGTTTCTAATTCCCCTGAACATCTGGGGCTTGGCATAGTTTTCAATAACCGTTTCCGTTCAGTGAGGAGGGCGTTCCGTCAAATCAGGGTTAGATATATATACTTATATACTTCATTTTATATAAGATTGTTATCACGGGCGCACCCAACGGAGGTGAAAAATATGTCCAGTTCTATCTACAAAGATGAAACAAACTCCCTACTTGAAGTGACTTCATTTGAAGTCATTAGACAGCATGAGGAAAGTATAGGAAACGCTCCAACTGGACTTTACTTTAACAAATTAATGTCCCTGACATACACCGAACTGCTTGAAAAACGTAACATCAACATCAAATTACCCCATTGTTGGTATAGGTATGGTGACGAGGTTGTACGCTATCTTATGCCAAATGAGGTTCGGTGGAATCATGAAACCCCCCTATACACTTCTGTTTCATGGGAAGGGCGGGAACCCCAATATGAAGGGGCAAGTGTCGAAACAATCAAAGAAGTCGTTGAGAGATACACTGAAAAATACAAGGCACTCACAAAAGAACAATTGGTTGATGACGTTTATTCGCTAGCCCCTCTTGATTTTCAGAGAAATTTCAGACAATTGCGCCTCAATATTGAAACAATAATGTCTGCAAGTGTCAAGATATCTAACTTCAAAGAAGCCGTATTACTTCCATCATTAGACGGGATTATAAAATCATTTCCTGAAAACGAGTTCCCCCAGGAAGTAGTTGAGCGGGTTCGAAATTATGAGATGTTAATGCGAAAGCTGATAGAACTTCCGGCATTCAGTTATGAAATCGCAAAAGAGATTACAGAGGATGTTTGGTTCTACTTCTGTTATTACCTCCGAGTTCACAAGAACTGTTACGACAATATACCCCGAAATGTCATTGAATACTGGGAAAGTCAGCTCGAAGACCAAAAGGGTAAGTTTGATAGGATTTTCTCTGAGATATTATTGAGTCTCAATGAAAAACACGGCATCGAATTAGACGGAAAATTACAAGAAATTCTCAACCAGAGGAAAAAAGAGAAGGAGGAAGAACTCCAGTTCCTAGAAGAGTTTCTAAAAGAATAATAATGAGGTTATGGGGGGCAGGTTTTTGTGGGATAGAATTGTCATCGATGCCTGCACCATCATCCGTGACAAAGGGTTTTTTCGATGGATGAACAGTTACAGAGGCACGAAAATTCTTCCACTTGTCGCATATATCGAATATAGCGTTGGGCAACGAAGAAGAGGAAAAAGCCAGGAAAAGATTGACTACCTAATAAAAAAGGTCGCACACATGGAAATACCCCAATTCAAGATATCTGAAGCTATTCAAACTATCAACATTGTGTCAAATATACTCGATAATTGTGAAGGGGATGTCAACTTTAAGAATAAGTGGAGAGATTGCATGATTGCCTCTCATGCATATTTACCCCCCACATTACTGATCACCGATAACGTTGGCGATTTCTGGTTCTTGAATACTCGTGTTTTCACCCCAGAACAAATCAGAGAACGATATAGAGATAAAATGTAATAGTTGATTACTGCTATGCTGACCATTAATAAAAATATTTGTTAAAGAGATAATTGTTGCGGTTATTGAAAATTGGGCTCTTCATGGAGTGAAGCCATTTAACCGTCGTTATGCCGGGTTGCGTAGCAATCTGGTTCATGTTTTTTCCTCTCGTTTCTTGGTTAAACGAAGCCAAGCTCGTTTGGTGATTTAGGTTCCCGTTCACGTGTGAAGGAGAATTAGAAATTTCACATAACTCCATCATATGTGCATTACTCATTACCTTATCCTCCTCCTCTCCGCGGGTCGTGTTCTCCAAGCACCCATTCGCCTGCCCCCTCGCTGGTAATCTCCTTTTTCCATATGGGTACGAATTCCTTGACCATGTCAATGGCATCAGAGAGCGCTTTGAATCCTTCTGCGCGGTGCGCAGCGGCTACCACGATATAAACTATCTCGTCGCCAACTTTCGTGTAGCCTTTTCGGTGATGAATCAGCACCTCGATTATGCCGCCCCGCTCTTTTAATTCGTCACATATCTCGCCTATCTTGCTCTCTGCGCCTCCATCATATTTCTCGACATCTATTGCCATGACACTGCCCTTTTCTTTAACATCGCGCCTGACGATACCTGTGAATGTCACCACACAGCCCGCGTCAGCCATACCCGGATGGCTCTTCACCCTTCTGATGAGTGATTGAAGAGTCTCGTAGTCGTCCAGAGAAAGTATGAGTTGTGTAATCTCTTCTACATTGGCATCTGGAGCACTTTCATATCTGAGCAGGGCATTATCCACTTTTATATCGCCAAGCACAATCTTGGGGAGTTCAGCTTCGCTCTTGAACCCCTCCAGCAAGGCAAAATCGATACCTCTGCTGCATAGTTCATCCAGCAGTTCAGTCAGCCTGTACTCGCCTGCAGCCACAAGCGTCCGTCCCTCGGCGGTACCGATCGACAGCACCGCCCCAGCATCGTAGATGCGCTTTGTATCGGTTTTGGGTTCAACTAACCCTGCGTGAATGTGCTTGACGGCTCCAACGCTGCCGTACTTCGACAGATGAGGTATTATTCGCTCTATCAGCGACGTCTTGCCCGAACTCTTGCTGCCGACTATGGCTATAACTTTCATAAGCAGTAATACCATAATGAATTACGAGGACTTAAAATTAGTGAAAGCATATATGTTTGACAGAACAGCTATCGATTTGCCCCATAGACCAGACAGGAGAGCAGCGTACAGATGGCACCTGACGGTACAAAAAGTGTTAGAAAGCTCATTAAGGAACTGCGCGAGAACATAAGGCAGTACGGGAGCGCAGCCGTGGCATTCTCCGGCGGTGTTGACAGCACGGTTCTGGCGAAGATAGCAAGCGATACGCTGCGCGGCAACAGCCTTGCGATCATGGTGGTATCTGAAACCACGCCGGAACGGGAAGTGTTCAGGGCGCTTGAAACAGCGGTGGAAATCGGAATACCGCACAAAATGCTCACTGTAAGCGAATTAACAGAGGATTTCGCTGCGAACAGGAGGGATAGATGCTACCATTGTAAGAAGCGGCGCATAGAGTTGATGAGCAGGGCAGCCTCCCAGAAAGGCATGCAAATCATCCTTGATGGAACGAATGCGGATGATATAAATGAAGGGCGCCCCGGATACAAAGCCGTACAGGAGGAAAAGGATGTGGTGCGCACGCCTCTGGTAGAATTGGGAATAACGAAGGCTCAGGTGCGGGAGATTGCGCGTGCACTTGAGCTCGGCGTGCATGACAAGCCGTCGAGTCCGTGCCTTGCAACGCGCATACCTGCTGGTGAGAAGATAACGCTGGAAAAACTGCAGCGCGTCGACCTTGCGGAGAACATCCTGCGCCGGTATGTGAGCGGAAATCTGCGGGTGCGCTGCAAAAGAGGGGCTGCGAGTATAGAAACAGACCTTATAGACATACCAAAAATAGAGGCAGACATAGACCACATAACTGAAGAGCTTTTAAACCTCGGGTACAGGAGAGTGGCAATCAATTCACAGGGGTACGGAGCAACCTTATAATACTGGCAGATACGATAAAACAGAGCATCAATTCACAACAAAAAATCCAAGGAGTGTAATAATTGCCAATTAACAGAATCATAGCATATCTGGAACTTTCACGCGCATGGAACTGTGCCATCACGTTCCTTGGCGTGATCGTTGGCGCGGTAATTGTTGGAGCTTCACCCCTTGAAGCGCCGGTGATCATAGCTGGTATTGCTGCCGCCCTGATCGCAGGCGGAGGTAATGTAATCAATGATTACTTTGACTATGAGACGGACATTATCAACCGACCCGACAGACCAATCCCGTCCGGCAGGACAAATCGCTATACTGCAGTTATACTATCATGTGGATTGTTTGCGATTGGTCTCATTTTGACGCTACTGCTCAACGTACTGTGCATAATAGTGGCGGTACTGAACTCGATTATGCTTCTATTGTATGGGCGTTACTCGAAGAGTTTGTTGTTCCTATCAAATCTGTCTATCAGTTATCTCGTTGGGTCGGTATTCCTGTTCGGAGGGCTTACTATCGGCTACATAGAAGCCACAACTGTCTTGTTATTCTTATGTGCGTTCTTTATGACACTCTCCCGTGAGATTATAAAAGATGTTGCCGACGTAGAGGGCGACAGCAGCATTGGGGGGGTTACGCTACCACTCAGGTTTGGCGCACCCATCTCGCGTGTGGTTGCCGCTGCTGCTGCGCTGACGGCAATCCTGTTGAGTCCACTACCATTCCTGTGGGGGATAATGGGCACATATTATCTGATAATAGTCGTTCTGGCAGATATCATATTCGCGGTCAGCATGGTACTCAGTGCAGACAGGTCCCGCAGACTCATGACGCTTGGGATGGTGTTAGCGCTTGCAGCATTTATAGTGGGTGCGATAGCATGAATAACTGCATCATAATTCGATCACATAGATTTTCCGTTGGTCATTGGGGCGCATTGGGACGCATTGAAGACCATAATGTGCGGATAACGAAATATTAAACTATATGAATGTTGTTCCATGAGATTGAATGGAACCTGGAACCATGTGATAGAACCATATATATGCATGCAGCATTGATGCTGGGTTCAGGCTATATATCTAGTTCAGGTGATTGACAGAAGATGCAGATTCTACTCATACACGCGGATCGCATGGAATATGAGGTCAAGGATAAGACGCCCGTGGCGGAAGAGGTGGACGAAGGGCGCAAGAGCGGCAGCATGGAAGAGGTGCTCGTAGTATTCACTGCGGTGGAGAAGGTAGATGAGGCGAATCCAGCGCAATCCGCATCGAATGCTGTGGAAGAGATAAAGGACGTAGCAGATAGAGTCAGAGCGGAACGCATTATGCTGTACCCATATGCGCATTTGAGTTCAAACCTTTCAAAGCCGGATGCTGCAGTCAGTGCAATGAAGGAGATGGAACGTCTCCTCGTGGAAGCAGGTCTGGAGGTAATGCGCGCCCCGTTCGGCTGGTACAAATCATTCGACATTAAATGCAAGGGACACCCCCTGTCAGAGCTTTCAAGATATATTGCGCCAGATGAAGAATCCAGAGAAGGCGCGGAAGTGGTATCAAAAGCTCTCAAAGAAGAGAGCAAACTAAAATCGTATTTCTATATCATGAGTCCAGACGGGAGCACAACCACCCCTGATGATTTTGAATTCAAGGGGCATGAAAAACTCAAACTTTTCATGAACTATGAATTATCCAAGAGCCGGGCAGTCGATACGCCGCCGCCCCATATTGGGTTGATGCGCCGCCTCGAGATAGCCGACCACGAGCCAGGCTCGGACCCCGGCAATATTCGCTACTATCCGAAGGGGCGTCTCATAAAAGCGCTCCT
>JAUWIL010000087.1 GCA_030605385.1 Methanobacteriota archaeon | reverse complement strand
TACAGCAGATAGTGGTTATACATGTTCCGCAAGAGTTGCAAAATCTTTCATTTTGCAAACAACTCGCAAAAACTTAATCAATCATGCAAATGCAGGAAGAATGGATAATGGGTATGACGATAATCAGAAAAATAATTAGATGGCAACTAATTAGACTGGATAGCAACTATTTAGACTGGATAGCAACTAATGAGACTGGATAGCAACTAATTAGACTGGATAGCAACTAATTAGACCAGATAGCAACTAATCAGACGACCTATGGACAGAATATAAGGATAAATATAGCATTGAATCAGGATTGAATCAGGATTGAATCGAGGCTGAGGAAAAATGACCAACATGGAAGAACTGCTGGCAGGACTCTCGAACGCCCACGGCATATCGGGCTATGAGGGGAGCATACGTGAGATACTGGAGGAAGAACTATCACCATATATGGATGAAGCCCGGTCAATGTCATTCAATCTCAGTTCGCTGTTTAGATTAAGCCAAAGGGTGAAACAGAAGATATTGTTATCGGCAGGCAGTTAAGCAGTGATACCAATAATGCAATAAGTATTTAAACGAATGCCAATAAGTTTCTAGATATGCCAGATACAATTAGTCTAAGCGATTTGCATAAGGAACTGAAAAATATAGAGGCAAATATGGTTACAAAACAAGAGATGAATAGGTTCATTGAGAGTGTTGCTGTGTTATCCAGCAGTAAAACCATGAATCAGATAAGAAAAAGCGAGAAAGATATTGTTGCTGGAAGAATCAAGGGAATAAAATCAGTAAGAGATATATAAATGTCATGGGAAATCATCGTCACAGAAACATTTTCCCGCGAATTCAGGAGATACAGGAAAAATCAGGAGTTTGTCAACGCTTTAGGCAGGAAAGTACAAAGGCTGAAAGAAAATCCTGAAAGTGTTGGCGGTTGTTTATCAGGTAAACTTCACGGCTACAAATCCACGCGAATTTTAGGGAAATTCAGAATGCTGTTCAGGATTGACCATGAAGCGCATGTCGTTTACCTCGTTGCTATTGATCATAGAAAATTTGGCTATGAGCGGTTTGCTGTTGATTAGCTGCGGAATCCATCCATGATATAAGGACAAAAAACCCAAAACCAATGCATTGCGCCGCAACTTCAGATTAAACATAATTGAGACGTTAATATATGAGGTGTGATAAATACCCCACTCAAGCTTCATCTGGTTGTTTAGAGTATCTGAGGTAAATCCATCCATATGTGCGCATCTCCGCACAAAGAATTAATCAACTATATAAATACAATTACAAGAGTCAAGGTAACACATAAAACTACTAGAACTGCTGCACAATAGAGGCGAAGATAAAATGACCAACATGGAAGAACTGCTGGCAAGACTCTCGAACGCCCACGGCATATCGGGCTATGAGGGGAGCATACGTGAGATACTGGAGGAAGAATTATCGCCGTACGCGGATGAGGTTTACACCGACAAAGTGGGAAATCTCATTGCAATAAGGAATGGAAAAGGACCATCGGTAATGCTTGCATCCCATATGGATGAAATCGGGCTCATGGTCAAATACATCGATGAGAACGGGTTCATATGGTTCGTCAAGGTAGGGGGCTGGTTTGACCAGACACTGTTAAACCAGCGCGTGATCATACGCACAAAGAAAGGATCACAGGTTGGCATAATAGGCAGCAAACCCCCTCACATTATGACAGATGAAGAGCGCAAGAAACTGGTTAAAGCCGAAGATATGTTCATCGATATAGGTGCAAAAAGCGCAGGGGAAGCCGAAAAGATGGGTGTTAGGGTAGGTCAGCCCATATCACTGGATCGCGAGTGCAAACACCTTACCAGGGATCGTATAACCGGCAAGGCATTCGATAACCGCGCAGGCGTTGCAATGATGATAGAAGCGCTCAGGCTCACGAAGACCAGGCACACTGTTTATGCCGTTGGAACCGTGCAGGAAGAGGTGGGACTCAAGGGTGCCAGAACCTCGGCATTCGGACTTGAACCCGATGTGGCAATAGCAACGGATGTGGCAATAGCGGGCAATCATCCCGGAGTCGAGAAGAAAGAATCGTCAAACGATATCGGGGGCGGGCCTGTGTTGACCATACTCGATGCTTCGGGACGCGGGCTCATAGCACCCGCTCAGGTCATAAAATGGATGGAGGAGACTGCAAACGCCAGTAAGATAAAATACCAGCTCAGCGTTTCTTCGGGCGGCACAACCGATGCGACGGCAATACTGCTGACAAGGGCAGGAATACCCGCGGGCTGCATCGGCATTGCCACGCGCTACATCCACACGCCGGTGGAGGTGCTCAGCATGAAGGACCTCGATCTGTGCGCCCGGCTGATTGCAAGATGCTGTGAGACTGCAGGGAAGTACTTCTAGTGTGCGGGGCGTTTCAGACATGGCGGGCGGGCTGTTGATCTAGGGCGATGCGCTGCTTGTTAAGAGCATTCATAGCCGGATGGACTGGGTGATGCAGAAGGTATTGCCCGTTCGTGATTTTCACGCTGCTTTCCGTCACCCATTCATTTTGCCATCCATTTTTTCATAAACTATTTATAATGGTATATTTACTTATGATAGGCATATTCACCTGCCCCTATGTAGACCTGCCTCTATGTAGTTATGCAGTAGTGCCGTTCAACCATCAGAAATAAGTCAGAAATAAGATTCAATAAGCCGTGTGGAATCGAATCATGCTGCCCGAGAATGTATATGTATTTGACACAACTCTGAGGGATGGTGAACAATCCCCCGGGGTATCGCTAACATGGGAGGACAAGCTCCAGATAGCTGAGATGCTGGATACGGTCGGGGTGGATGTCATAGAGGCGGGCAGCGCAATCACTTCCGAGGGCGAGCGAAAGGGCATAAAAGCCATCGCAGGTGCGGGGCTGAGAGCCGAGATATGCAGCTTTGCGCGTGCTGTAACGGGTGATGTTGATGCAGCGCTCGACTGCGACGTCGATTCCATTAATCTGGTGGTGCCCGTATCCGACCTGCACCTGGAGCGCAAGCTCAAAAAAGACCGCGAATACATGATTGAAAAGACAGTAGAAGTTGTGGATTACGCAAAGAGTCACGGCCTGATAATAGAATTGAGCGGCGAGGATGCAAGCCGTGCCGACATGGAATTTGTAAAGCGGCTGTTCACCACCGCCGTTGAAGCGGGTGCCGACCGGATATGCTTTTGTGACACCGTGGGAGTCATGCTCCCGGAACGGGTCATTGAAGTATTCCAGGAACTCAAGAGCATACCAGTCAGGCGCAGTATGCATGCCCACAACGATTTCGGTCTTGCAACTGCCAACGGCATCGCTGCACTGCGCGGAGGCGCAGAGTGTGTCCACGTTACCGTGAACGGCATCGGCGAGCGGGCAGGCAATGCCCCACTTGAGGAATTCGTGATGATAACGGAATCCCTCTATGGACATCCAGTACACATCGTCAAGGAGGAGCTGTACCACCTCTCCAAACTGGTGAGCAGGCTGACCAAACTACCTATCGCGCATAACAAGGCAATAATAGGGGAGAACGTGTTCACGCATGAAAGCGGCATACATGTGCACGCCATCATGTCGGATGTAACCTCTTATGAGCCTATACTGCCCGAAACCATAGGACGGCAGCGGCGCATCGTATTCGGCAAGCACACGGGCAGAAGCTCCATCCATCAGGCGCTTGCAGAACTGGATTTTACAGCTACTGACGAGGAAGAAGATGAAATACTGCGCAGGGTAAAGGAGCTTGGCGATAAAGGTGTGCGCGTGACAGATGCCGATCTGCAGGCGATTACCGAGACAGTGCTGGGTGTGAGCAAGAAGCCCAAGGTGCAGCTGCTTGACCTTGCAGTGGTAGCAGGCAAGACGGCTATGCCAACCGCTTCAATACGCCTGATGATAGATGATAAGGAGATAGTGGAGGCGGGCACGGGAAATGGACCTGTTGATGCCGCCATAAGCGCCCTGAGGAAAGCCATGCGCGGCATGGAAGACATCCAGCTGGTAGAATATCATGTGGATGCCGTAACGGGGGGTACAAGTGCGCTTGTGGAAGTAATTATCAAGTTGAGCAGGGAAGATCGAATAATTACTGCACGTGGGGCGCATTCGGACATAATTATGGCTTCGGTAGAAGCATTTATAGATGGAGTTAACCGTTTGTACTCCAACCACTGAAAGTAATGTGAAGGAAATAATAGAATTAATTTAAATCATCCAAACCGCAGATGTGCGGTATTTACAAAATTGCTTGCAGAACGCTCCGCCTTTAAAGACGGGGATGAATGCAGCATATCATCAAGCAATTTTGTAAACGCTACAAACTTTAGTTTGTAGTGGTTTACACACGTATGTTGGAGGGTTACGGCAAATTGACCAAGATAAGTGGTGCAAAAGCGCTCGTTGACGTACTTTACAAAAATGACGTGAGAGTCATATTTGGGTATCCAGGCGGAGTCGTTCTGCCGCTGTATGACGAACTCTATGATTCGAGCATAAGGCATATACTTGTAAGGCATGAACAGGGTGCAGCACACGCGGCGGACGGATATGCCAAGGCAACGGGCAAGGTGGGCGTATGCCTTGCCACCTCGGGTCCGGGTGCCACCAATCTGGTTACGGGTATAGCAAGCGCATACATGGATTCAGTCCCTGTTTTGGCGATAACAGGTCAGGTGCGAACCAATCTCATTGGCAATGATGCCTTTCAGGAGGCAGACATTACGGGCATCACAATGCCGGTCACGAAACACAACTATCTCTTGAGCGACGTGGAACAGATAGTTCCGACGGTAAACGAGGCGCTGTACATTGCGAGAACGGGTCGCCCAGGCCCGGTACTCATCGACATACCTACCGATCTATTTGTGGCGGAAGTTGAATTCAAGTACACGGACAGGGTGGAGCTTAGGGGATACAGACCCACCATGAAGGGACACTCTATGCAGATCAAACGCGCCAAGGATGCCATTGCAAAGTCCGAGAGACCTGTGATAGTGGCAGGCGGCGGTGTTATCGCCTCGGATGGGTGCGATGAACTCAGGGCATTCGCAGAGAAGATCGATGCGCCGGTGACAACGACCCTCATGGGACTTGGTGCCTTTCCCGAAACGCATGAACTCTCGCTGGGCATGCCGGGAATGCACGGAACAAAGTATGCCAACTATGCGATAACCGAGTCAGACCTACTTGTAGCGATAGGCATGAGATTCGATGACCGGGTAACCGGCAACATAGAGAAATTCGCACCCAATGCAAAAGTCATACACATCGACATCGACCCTGCGGAGATCGGTAAGAACGTGGGTGTCGACATACCCATCGTCGGTGATGCGAAACACATTTTGGGAAAATTATTGAGCTGCATGGAGGCGCGCACCGGTGCTGACTGGCATAAGCGCATCAGCGAATGGAAGCATGAGCACCCTCTCACATACGGGAAAGATGACGGTAAACTCAGACCGCAGTATATCATAGAGCAGGTATATGATGCATGTCCAGATGCCATAATCACGACTGATGTGGGCCAGAATCAGATGTGGGCAGCACAGTTCTTCAAATACACCCGGCCCAGAACGTACATATCATCAGGCGGACTCGGTGTCATGGGCTATGGACTGCCTGCGGCAATAGGTGCAAAGGTGGGATGTCCCGATAATATGGTGTTCGATATTGCCGGTGACGGGAGCTTGCTGATGCTGTGCCATGAGTTGGCGACAGCGGTGGAAAATGACATAGCAGTGAAGGTAATCCTCCTGAACAACCGGTATCTGGGCATGGTCCGCCAGTGGCAGCAGTTGTTCTACGATAGGCGCTATTCGCATACGGATCTTGAATCGCGAACAGATTTCGTAAAGCTTGCAGAGGCATTTGGTGCCAGTGCAGTCAGGGTTACTGACGTCAAAGAGGTGCGCCCTGCCATAGAACAGGCAATGAACACTGATGGGGTGTACCTTATCGACTTTCAGGTCGAGCGTGAGGAAAACGTTTCACCTATGGTGCCGGTGGGCGCCTCAATAAACCAGATTATGGATGTTTGAAAAACCAAAGATTTTTCAACCCTACAAAAAGCAGAGCTTTTTAGAGATGTTTGCAGAACGCAGTTCCGCAACAGTACGAAAACCAAGGGTTTTCGAACATGTTTGCAAAACAATGTTTTGCAACCGTACAAAATGCGAAGCATTTTGGACATGTTTGAAAAATCAAAGATTTTTCAACCGTACAAAAAGCAGAGCTTTGCTCCGCAAGACTCTGCTTCCATACATGTTTACAGAATCGGAGATTCTGTAACCGTCTGGAAGCTTCGCTTCCAGACATGTTTGAAACCCTCCATACTGCCTATCCTCGAACTCGAAGCATTTTGAACTGCCGTTGGATGTGGATTTATGAAGACAGCGTTGGACTCACGTCTGGATCGTGCATTAATCATGGCAGCACTCATAACCACGCTATTATTCTGCACAGCCCCTATCGTAAATGCCGATAACATCACTATCCTGCAGTCCCCAGGCAGGGGCACGATGATCGACAGCGCATACATTATATCGGGAATTACCGACGGTAGTCTTGGTGACAGCATCACTATGCGCGTGCTGTATGATGGAACTGCAATCAGTGAAGCCGAAATTATTGCAGTGCACGCCGGGGCATTTCAGAAGCAATGGCACACGGGAGGTCTTCAGGCAGGCACGTACACACTCGAGTTTTCATATAAAAGTGCATCAGCCGCGGTAGAAATCTACCTCAACAGCATAGATGATATAACCGCACTGCATGCTCTAAATGATGCTGAGGAAATAATAAAGCGCGCAGCCCGTGAAGACGGCATGCACTCACCTGAGGCAGGTGAACTGCTGAATACGTCAAAAACGCATTTCGACGATGCCTATATGGAGTACGTTCTGGGACATTATGATACTGCATATAACAAGGCGGTTGAAGCACAGGATAATGCCATGCAGGCATATCATGCGGAATTGGAATGCCGTGACGCTGAAAACCTTAATTTTATGTTGACGGCTGGAGGCGCCGTATCAGTGGTGGTGATTGCAGGATTCATAGCATTGACCTTCAGGCGAAAAAAACCGTGATCTTGCGGAGCAAAGCTTCCACAGATGTAAACCGCAAAATGATAAAGCTTGAGATGCCAATTGTAAATCTGTCTGTCGGGTGATTGCTCTTGTTGTCAGGGATGAACAGGGATTCAGTACTGCCGGGCTATTTTGCCATACTCCGGGGCAGATCGCCTTCGAGATACCGCATTGCATCAAGATTGCATGTGGATTATGACGCTGCCGCTCCACAGGAAGAGCTGTGGAAAGTTCACGATGGTGCCATGCAGGAATTCCGGGATGCACTCGACTCTTCGCCACCCGACGATCATGGAAAGAAAGACAAATCTACTTCCCTGCTGTGCCTCAAGGAACTGATAGCCATGCGCATGCTGAACAGCTGCGGTTTCTGTGAGCGCAAATGCCGTGCCGACCGTCTTGAACATGAAGTCGGCTCATGCGGAGTGAATGCAGTATCGCACTACAGTTCGGAATTCCTGCATATCGGCGAAGAACCCGAGCTGGTACCATCGCATACCATATTCTTCTCGGGCTGCACATTCAAATGCGTGTACTGCCAGAACTGGGATATCTCCACAAATCCCAACGCAGGCATTTCGGTGATGCCTGCCGAACTGTCCGAGTGCATTGTGAGGCGCCATTTAGAAGGTGCGCGCAACGTGAACCTCGTGGGTGGAGACCCCACACCCCATCTGCATACAATTCTCAAAGTGCTCGGGCTGTGCGACATCAACACCCCCATAGTCTGGAATTCGAATATGTACATGTCCGGGGAGACCATGAAACTGCTTGACGGTATTGTGGACGTATATCTCGGTGATTTCAAATACGGGAATGATAAGTGTGCCAGCAGGTGCTCGGCTGCCGACAGATACTGGGGTACAATAACCCGAAACTTCATTCATGCGCACGAGGATTCGGAAATACTGATGCGCCACCTCGTGCTGCCCGGACATCTCGAATGCTGCACCGAGCCGATCGTGAGGTGGGCATCGGAGCATATGCCTGATGTCAGGTTCAACCTTATGTTCCAGTACCGACCGTGCCATTCTGCCCACCGCTACCCGGAATTAGGGCGCAGTCTATCGCGCGAGGAGATTTCTGGATCTATAGGGATAGTCAAGAAGTACGGTCTTTCGAATCTTGCGAATACGAAGTATTCGCTAGACAGTTGAACCGAAGGTTCGACAAGTGTGCTTGTATGATCAATCTGGCGCTTGAATACGGCTGAAACATGCCCTGCCGAACGTGCCCTGCTTGCACGACCCTGTCTGCACGAGAATTTAAACCAGAGTATGCCAAAGATAAGTGTATGCTGCCCCTGCTCCATGATGCTGCAAGGTCTGCACGAGAATTTAAACCAGAGCATGCCAAAGATACCAGAGTATGCTAAAAATGATATAATATAAGGTATATTTTGGTGGTGTGATGCTGCTATGAGACCCATTATGACCGTTCTAACTGATTTTGGCGACGCCTACGCATC
>JAUWIL010000097.1 GCA_030605385.1 Methanobacteriota archaeon | reverse complement strand
CGGCATTGCCGAGTTCATCGGTGAGTGCAAGCGCTTCGCCATGCAGCATAAGGATGAGATGACAGAGCAATTCAAGGAGCTTGGGGTGTGGCTTGACTGGGAGAATCCATATGTGACCGTGGATGAAGATTACATGGAGGCGGTCTGGTGGACCCTCAAGCAGGCAGCGGATAAGAACCTGTTAGAGCAGGGTATGCGCGTCGTAAACCTGTGCCCGCGGTGCGAGACCGCCATTGCAGACTCCGAGGTCGAGTACTGGGATGAAACCGATCCCAGCATATTTGTAAAGTTCCCTGTGGTCGGGGAGGAGAACACATATATTGTGATATGGACCACGACGCCGTGGACGATTCCTGCCAATGTCGCGGTTGCTGCGCATCCCGATTTTGAATATGCTTACGTCAACGCCTATAAAGATGGAAAATTCGAGAAGCTGATAATCGCACACGACCTTGTTGAGCCTGTGCTGAAGGCAGGGCGCTATCAGGATTATGACCTGCTCGGCATCAGGATGGGGCGCGACCTTGCCGGAATGCAGTACGTTCACCCGCTCATGGAGGAGGTGCCGAAGCATAAGGAGTTTGCAGAGGGCGGAAAGGTGCACCATGTCTACAATGCTGATTTTGTTACCCTCGAGAACAGCGGATTCGTGCACATAGCACCGGGGCACGGTCTGGAGGACTTCATGCTCGGGGAGGGGGTCGGTCTGCCGGTATTTGCACCCGTAAACATCAACGGTACATACAACGGGGATGCAGGCAAATACGCCGGGATGAAGCTCAAGGATGCTGACAGGGTCGTAATGGACGACCTCAAAGAGAAGGGACTGCTGCTTGCGGAGGAGGCAATCACGCACCGCTACGGTCACTGCTGGCGCTGCAAGACCCCGATCATATTCTCGGCCACAGAGCAGTGGTTCATAAGCATGTCAAAGCTCAAAGGCGAACTGCTGCAGGAGATCGGGAAGGTCAAATGGTATCCTGATTGGGCAGGCTCATCACGTTTTTATGAGTGGGTTTCGGGAGCACGTGACTGGTGCATATCACGGCAGCGATACTGGGGCGTTCCACTTCCGATATGGAGGTGCGGCTCATGCAGCGCAACCCGCGTCATCGGGACAGTTGCGGAACTCAAAGAGGCTGCCGTAAACCCTGACGACGTGGGCGAACTGCACATACCGCATATAGACAGAGTCATGCTGAAATGCAGTTGCGGCGGCGAGATGACACGTGTACGAGACGTATTTGACGTATGGTTCGACTCGGCGGTGGCATCATGGGCGACTCTTCACTATCCCCACGAGACCGAACGGTTTGAGGAATGGTGGCCCGCATCATGGATAACAGAAGGACACGACCAGACTCGCGGATGGTTCTACTCCCAGCTCGGCGCTGGCATGTGTGCTTTCGGGAGAGTGCCCTACGAGAGCGTGCTGATGCACGGATTCGCTCTCGATGACAGGGGGCGCAAGATGAGCAAGTCGCTGGGCAATGTGGTTGAGCCGAGGGAGGTCATAGACAGGTATGGTGTGGATGCTCTCAGGCTATACGTACTCTCATCCAATGCTCCATGGGATGACCTGCGGTTTAACTGGGACGAACTCGGCAATACGTACCGTGCACTCAACATATTCTGGAACGTCTACCGTTTTCCACTGCCCTACATGGCGCTTGACGAGTTCAACATCAACAATGTGAATCCAGATGACGTTAAAGAGCATCTTCGTCCAGAGGACCGCTGGATCGTCTCACGCGTGAACACCCTGAACCGGACGGTGGACGATGCAATGAAGGAGTATCAACTGCACCGCGCCACACGGGGAATACGGAACTTCATTCTTGAAGATCTTTCAAGGATGTACATACAGCTGGTGAGGCCCAGGACATGGGTTGAGAAGGACGACCCCGACAAGATCGCCGCTTACTACACGATTTATAAAGTCATGAACAGGTTGATAAAGCTCATGGCACCGTTCATGCCATTCATTGCGGAGGACATATACCAGAACATGATGCGCGGCATGGATATCGAGGGGGAGCTGCCCGAATCGGTACACATGAACGACTGGCCCTTGCCGGATGATGCCCTTATAGATGCATCTCTTGAGGGGCACATGGAAATAGTCCGCAGCATCATAGATGCGGTCAGCAATGCCAGACACAAAGCGCAGCGCAAGCTGAGATGGCCGCTCCAGCGCATCATAATCGCACCTCTGGAGGAGGGGGCGGCTGACGCAGTCAGAGAACTTCAGCGCATCGTCGTAGAGCAGGCAAATACCAGGAATATAGAGGTTCTGGGCGTGGGCGAGGAATGGAGTGAGAGGCGGCTTAAGGCGGTGCCGGTGCCCGGTGCCATAGGTCCGCTATACAAGAAAGAGGCAAATACCATAATAAGCAGGCTTAAAGAAGTGGACGGCGGCACGGTTAGGGCAAGCATTGAATCCGGCGGCGAATACATGCTCGACGGCAAGGACAGGATTACCCCCGATATGGTCGAGTTCGAGGAGGCTCTGCCGGAGTATGCCTATGCAGCGCAGTTTGCTGGAGGCGAGGTGTACATTGATATCACGCTTACGCATGAGATAGAGAGCGAGGCATATGCGAAGGAGTTCATACGGCGCGTTCAGGACATGCGCAAGCAGATGGACCTGCATGTTGAGGATATGATAAGTGTTGAGGCAAACATATCAGACCGGCGGATTGCAGACCTGATAAAAGAACAGACCGATTACATCAGCAATGAGGTGCGCGCCGCGACTCTTGACCTTGAGGCAGGAGAACCTGCTGGCGACCTCACCAAGGAATGGGATGTTGAAAGGGTCAAGATAGTTATAGGCGTGAGCAGGTAGCCGCCCATACATTGCGTAACTGTTATTCCCTCCTCAATAGGTGTCGGTTTTCCGGTCTGCCGCAGCATCAGAAGGCGTTATATCCCATCAGGCAGAAGGCATTATATCCCATCAGACGGAGCATTAGTAATTATGAAGGGTCTGCCCGAGAGCCTGCACTCAAGCCCGCTGGAGATAAAGCGCGGCGTGCGCCGCACCTTTGAGGACATCAGCGAACATTTTTCACGGACAAGGTTAGCGCCGTGGACCGAGGTGCGCGGATACGTGGACCGCCTTGGAGGCGGCGAAACAGCCGTTGATCTGGGATGCGGGAATGCGCGGCATGCGGCGCTGCTGACCCGGAAATACGGGCGCGTGCTTGCGCTGGACTTTGCCCGCAATCTCCTGCTGGAATCTGCCAACGTCGGAGGCGACCATGCGCGTTTAAAACTCGTGCAGGCAGACATCACCGCACTCCCGATACGCAGC
Source organism: Methanobacteriota archaeon (assembly GCA_030605385.1). Lineage (GTDB taxonomy): Archaea > Halobacteriota > Syntropharchaeia > JAUWIL01 > JAUWIL01 > JAUWIL01. Next base: position 3,599 of record JAUWIL010000097.1, on the reverse strand, counting down.
AGAAGCGCGGATACAATCCTGCATGTGGCGGCGCTGCACCATCTGCCCACGAAGGAGGAGCGCATAAAATCCTTGAAGGAGGTAAAGCGCATTCTGAAGCCGGGCGGAGAGGCGTTAATCAGCGTTTGGAGCGTTACTGACAGGAGGTTTCAGGACCCGGGCGCAATGCGCACCCTGATCGGGAACGATTATGACATCATGATACCATGGAAAAGCAACATAGGGAATAATGAGCTGAAGGGAGAGCGCTACTACCATATATTCACCGAGGAGGACTTCAGGGAGCATCTGGGGGAGGCGGGCATACCCGCAGATAAGGTATATTCAGGGCACGATAACTGGTATTGCGAAGTTGTTGCAAAATAAGGTGAGCAGCAGAGAATAGTTAGTGCAATGTAGCGGCATAATCGGGCTTGATGGGCGCGGGTCCAACTCTCCCCGCTCCAGCCGTTATCTCAGCCGATATGCGCAGCATGTCTCCATCCTTTACACTGGCATCGCCCAGAGTCTGGTCCTCGCGCAGCCTGCGCCCTGACTGCTTGTGGTCCAGGTGGTAGCTCATCGGCTGACCGCTGGGGTCTGTTGCAGGCAGCTTCATCTTGCTTATCAGCACGCTCATGACCCTGCCGATCTGTATGTCGTCAGGTATTTGCGCCCTTTTGCATTTGCTCATTGTGTGGTCTATTATCTCTACTTCAACGATGCCCATGTTTGCACAACCCCCTTGCTTTGTACTATTGTGCATATTTACAAAATTGCTTGCAGAACGCTCCGCCTTTAAAGACGGGGATGAATGCAGCACATCATCAAGCAATTTTGTAAACGCTACAAACTTTAGTTTGTAGTAGTTTACATATTTAACTTATTAAGAATTTGGATTGGTAAATCCACCTCCCTCAGATGAAAAGTAGGGAGTGCCGAAGGGTTGACCGAGAGTCAGGGAAGAGGAACTAAAAGATAGGGGGAACGGAAATCGTTGGTCCAAACCAGTCTGCGGACCATGGTTTGCCAACCCTAAAGATATGAAGCACATGGATAACGTATTGCGGGTATCTGAAGTTTTCGCCATAGGCGAAAATTTGGGTCGGAGCATCCGAAGGATGCGTAGCCAGATACCCGCCTGTTATGTGCCCCGAACGAAGTGATGGCAAGGCACGAAGTGCCGCAGAGTTCGAAAACCTGCCGTAAATTCCGTTGTTGCCGTAGTTTTTTCTTATTTCTGTACATATTTTCACTCTGTTATGAGGTACTTAACCGTTCTTCTAGGAGTTTGCATAATGTCCTATATATAGTCTTTTCAGAAGATTTGGACTTGAAATAAGTAAGGAGCAATCTCAGAGTTTCTTTTTCAGGGAATATCGTCAAAATAATCTCATCAAAGACCTCATCAGTTTCAAAAATCTTTCTAAACCATGTAGGATTCAAATCTTTTATATCCTCAAAACTGCTTTGTGCATTTAAGTCAAAATTTGTCTCAGGTAGTTCAGGTATTTCCTTTTTCCAATCGGTTAAATGCTGTAAAATTTCTGACCATATATCTGAATGGTTCAAGAATATGAAAATATCTTCTCCATAATATAGCTTCAATGTTACACCATAAGCCTGTTCCATTCGAGATAATTCAGTTTCATAATACTTTTTATTCTTTTTTAATTCTGGGTCGATGAAATAAAAAATTCCAATGAGATTATTTTCTCCGTACTTTTCAATTATTGCATTAAGTTTCCTTTCAAAGTTCTGGATTTGCCCTCGCTTTTTTGTTGAGTCATGATCATCCCTAACTTTCTGCTCGACGAAATATTTCATTTCGTTTTTCTGAAAACATTGGTCTACATTCAATATCTCTTGATCTACACTAAACCTTTTTTCAAGAATGGTATATCCTGTGATTTTTAGATATTCTTCGATTAATATTTCAAAAGCGTCACCAAAGCGAATCTCATGCGATTGTAATAAGTTCTGAAGGATCTTCGCTTTTGGTTTTGTAGGTCTGAAAAGACCGATGTATCTACTCGGTGATTTAGCAATATTTTCGATTAGCTTAGATTTCGATTCTTCAAATATCTGTTTATTTAAAATATCTTTGAACTTCTCATATTCCATAATCATACAGTTATCTCCTTTTTCCTATACTCTGTTCTTAGTTCATTAATACTAATCAATTTATCATCTCTTTCAACATACCAAAATGTCCAACCGTTATTGTTCGTTTTACCAATAAGTTTTGCACTAACACTATGAATAGACCCCGAAAATTCATCTGAAATAACAGTTCCATTTGCAAGGACTTTTGCAACGAATTTCTTGTTAATTGAATATAACGCCTCTCCTGCCTTGATATATTCTTTTTCAATTAGATTACCAAACGGAACTTTTGGTTTCTTCGCCTCTAAAGGGTAGAGTAAAGTTTGGGAAGAATGAGGTTTAACATGATCTATTCTCTCATTGGCGATTTTGATGTAAAAGTCCTCTTTTTCTATACCAATATAATTTCTACCCAGCTTCTTTGCTACTGCTCCCGTAGTTCCACTTCCTATAAATGGATCCAAAATTATATCGCTAGGATTTGATGTCGAAATAATAATCCTGTACAGCAATGCTTCGGGTTTTTGTGTCGAATGAGCCTTTTCTCCATTTACCTTGACTCTTTCTTCACCATTACAAATTGGGATATACCAATCACTTCTTAGTTGTAGATCATCGTTAAACGCTTTCATTGTTTTGTAATTGAAGGTATATTTTGAGTCTTTGTTTTTAGATGCCCATATTAATGTTTCATGAGCATTGTTAAAACGAGTACCCTTAAAATTTGGCATGGGATTTGTTTTTATCCATAATATATCGTTAAGAATCCATAATCCCACATCTTGCATAATCTTCCCAATTCGAAATACATTGTGATATGAACCAATCACCCATATTGTTCCGTCCTTTTTTAAAACACGTTTACATTCATTTAACCACGCTTGGCTGAATTTATCATATTCTTCAAAACTTCTGAATTTATCCCAAGCATCATTTACAGCATCAACCTTTGTTTGATTGGGTCGCCAAAGTTCTCCTTGAAGTTGAAGGTTATATGGCGGATCTGCAAAAATTAAGTCAATAGAGCACTCTGGCATCTTTTTTAGGACATCTATGCAGTTGCCCTGGATTATTTTATTCTTGTATTTCTCTAGCATATTAACCACATCTCTTCTTTGGTAAGCAAGATACCTTTATAACTTTTAAGTCCCATATAAAAGCCACCGTCCGTCTAAATAAGAAAAAACTTGGGTCGAGCATAGCAAGCCATTTAACGTCCGTTAGCCGATAGTCCCGACTTGTCGGGATTTCGCTTTTTGTCCGTGTTTCGTTTCCGTTAAACGAAGGCAACGACGTTGTCATGAATTTACGGTCTACTTATTCCGTATTATACCACTGAAAGGTTAAATCCTTATATAACTGTTTAAGAGGGAGGTAACTGAAAGTGGAAGGCAGGTTTTCGAATTGCACATAACGGTATCGGTGTATGCGAAGTGAGAGGCAAAGCCGAGCATTTGGGCGGAGCGAAGCGTAGCCGTATATCCGCTGTTAGGCGAGCGAGCAAAGCAAGGCAT
>JAUWIL010000101.1 GCA_030605385.1 Methanobacteriota archaeon | reverse complement strand
TCACTATCCACGAACTCCCACCTATCTACCGGTATCATTTCGCTGTCTAACATTCCATCTGCAACGACGGTCACGTTCACCACGCCCGAATCGAATGTCAGGTCGAACTGCCCAGAGTTGAAACTTGTAATGCTATCCACGTCTATGTCCGCATTAAAAGTTCCCTTTACGTACTCGGGCGCATTTACAGTGACATTTACAATAGCACCATTTCCCTGTGCTGCTAAAGCAGGAATTAGCGAAAGGCTAATAGCCGCTACTGCAATGCAAATGACTGCACCCTTTACTAAAACACTTTTCCTAATTTTATCTTTTCTTCTTTTGCTCATACTTATATCTTCTCTACCTCCTTTTTTTATTACATCCATGCTACAAAAAAGAATAAGATTTGATGGTATATATAAACTTTTCGATTTTTTCTTACTTTTGGTTGTATCAAAGCCAAAAAGTGGCATACAGAAATAATATATGTGCGGGGCGTATGTCGGGGCAATCCTATGATTTATAGAAAGAAAGTCTTTAGCTACTTCTTAAGCTCCACATTGTTGACCACATCTCTCGGGATGCCAGACACATCGAATTATCCGCAAGAATCGGATAATAAGTTTCGTCGTAATTGAACTTAGAAACGATGGTCTTTCTTTTTCTTTGGTAACGCTGCTTCTTCATCTCCCGTGTCAAGTACGCTGCAAGTTCCACTAAACCTCTGAACCCAATCCGATAAAACAAACTGAGTGGGACATCTATTATACGTACATCATCATTCCAATAATTCGATATCCTGTTACGATCACCGAGGATGAAATCAACCTTCTTTGCAATCGTGGATAACTCTGGATTCACAACGAGTTCCAGTTCCGCACCAACGTCCAACCCCTCAAGCACACTTTCCATGTTTCTGATCATGTTTCGAGTAGTATCACCAGAGATTGTCATGGCTGGTAAATTCATCCTACGTGTATCGATACAGACATATTTCAACGGGATTTTGAGATCACATACATAAGTCTTGACTGAATATGGATTAAAGAAGAATCCAAAAGGGAAAAGAGCGAACTCATAGCCTTTGAATAATTTGGCATACCTATCAAGTTCTTGTAATGTACGGCTTTTCTCTTTCCGAATAACTTCTTCTGCTTCGCCTTCTAAATCAAGTTTACTTGCAATATCAAAAATGAATTTTTCGGCGCCCTCGAGCGTCGAATAACCCGAGTAAGAAAATGAACCCCGAATATACTCGGTACCAAATTTATTCTTCATTCGTTCCGCCCATCTAACACCTCGCCAACCCGCGATATTCAGCTCTGCGGCAGGTGCCCTTTTTATCGCATCAACGCTGCAGCACAAAAAAGTCGTGTTGATTTTCACACCAATCATTTCAAATAGCCTCGTTAGTTCCTCTAAATCTCGTTTGAAACCGTCAGACGTTTCGATATTCACCGAGTTCTCCTCAATATCCTGATATTCCATTACTTGGTCAACAAGAGAGTCCATAACTGCCATGAAGCCACATCCACGTGCCTTAGCCTCAAGAGCAGGTGCAGATGACTTAACAGTGTCCTTCTCTTTCCCTGGCTTTGCATAATCCCTCACCAGCATGTCAGACGACCACCTGTCCATAGCAAAACCCTCTGAAGGCACGTGAATAACAGCACATGGGACGTCAACTTCTTGAATTACACCCTGAATATCATCGCCAATTATGCCAGACACGCAAGTCTGAAGAATTGCTATAAGTTCAGGATGATATTTTTGATAAGTTTCAATGATCGTTTTGTGCAACTTGCCTTCCCCGCCATAGATTACATCATATTCATCAATACCGGTGCATGGCATATCTTGAATAGGTGCATGCATTCTGTGCGGCGTCAGTCTATGATGAAAAGCACAACCGTTTGGCCCATGAATAAGAGGAATTGCACCCTCAATCTCAGTTACAGCATACACAGCACCAGAAAGCTTGCAGTTTATATTATGCCGGTATTGGTGCACGATTAGATTGTGGAAGTTTAATTCTCTGGAGAGGCGATCGCGGAACATATCGCGGATTTCTTCTGCATTTTCCTGTATTTCTTTGAATTCCTTTTTTGTGTTTTCTGCCTCTACCCTGTTTTTAGTTCGTATATCTGTTTCTAATGCTGCCATTTTAATCCTTCCTCGCCTTTATCTTATGTTTCTTACTTTTCTCATAAAGAATATTTAGTGTAGTTCGCTGGCTCTGTTTCCTATTATGGATGCCAGAACAGACATCTCATCCTCATTAAGCGGCTTAGGCTTGCTTACATCTGTATTTTCGTAGATGTCCCATGCAAGTTTCCTGAAGAGGTCGGCTATTTCGCTGTTGGGTGCGTGTTCAATTACTGTCTTTCCCTGAACCTCAGCCTCAGCAAACAAGGAGTCGTGAGGTATCTTTCCAACTATCCCGCATCCCGTCTTTAGGGCAAAGTCCTGAACGACCTCCTCGAAATCGGCAGCTCCTCTGCCATTATATACTATTCCACCAACAGGGGAACCTCCTCTATCCACAAATTCCTCGATTCCCAGACAGATGTTATTCGCTGCATAGAGGGACAGATAATCTGAACTTGTAACTATATAAACTTCGTCTGCAAGTCCCATTCTCAGTGGCATGGCAAATCCGCCGCATACAACGTCTCCTAATACGTCGTATAGCACGATGTCTGGATTTAGGGTTTCGAAGGCTTTAAGTCTCTTCAGAGTCTCTATTGCTGCTATCACTCCCCTCCCCGCACATCCGACTCCCGGTTTTGGTCCTCCTGATTCTGCACAATATATGCCCCGGTAGCCCTCTACGACTATATACTCCAGCGTAACCACTCTAAGACCTTCTATCAGCTCCTTTACGCCATACCGCTCCACGTCTGCATTTCTAACAGTATCCAGTATCGTGGGAATTTTTCTTGTTCCCAGTAGATTGCGGGTGCAGTCATGTTTTGGGTCACAGCCAATTATCATTACTGTTAGACCCCTCTCTGCGAGAGCTGCTGCTATGTTTGAACCCACTGTGGATTTCCCAATTCCTCCCTTACCATAGAATGCTATTTGTCTCATCTTTTATACACCTCCATTATTATTCTTAATACTAAGAAGAGGGCTCTCCTTATACATTCCGATAAGAGCGTTTACTATCTCTTCTATCCATGTCGCAGTTCCATTGAAACCCGCAAATGGGGCAGACATTAAAGAAATGTGATCCAATTCAGGGAACGAAAATCTAATTAATGGGACGTCTATCTCGTGAGCTATCCCTTTCTCGAATGTGGAGCCGAACAGTAGCTGAGTATCTCCACGTTCTAATCTATTATGCAGGTCGAACCTATCGGGTTCAATCATCACTTCATCTGCACATGTTACATTCTCTAACGTCTTGTCACAATAATTATTTTTTGTCGTTACCGCAAGAACATCAACCGCTAAACCAAGCTCAGAGTTTAAAAATGCAGCAAGAGACGGTGCTTTGCACGAATCACCAACGACCGAACAAGCCAGTCCGTATATTCCCTGAAGATAGAAAACCGCCTTCTCTACGATTTCTCTTGCCTTTCTTCTCTCCTTCTCTATTATCTCCTCTTCTATCTTAACATTAAGCTCTCCGCATATATCTCTGAGAAACTCTTCGGATCCGTTTAATCCATAAGGATATTGCACCACGATGTACGGGGTTGAAAACTCTTCCTCCATTCTTTTTGCGATATTTAAGCCTTCACCACCTATGACTACATTTAGAGATGCTCTGGGTGCCTGTACAATCTCTTCGAACTTGGAGGCCGTAAGAACAGAGTTTATCCTCAATCCCACATTAGTTAACATCCTTCTTATCTCTATGAGGTCCTGACTCCACCTCGGTTCGTCGGTATGAAATCCAATTATATTTATTGTCCTCTCTTCAGTTTGCTCAGGACGTCTCATAAATTCTACAAGCGATTCTAAAGAATCATCATAGCCGCTCTGCATGGAACTATAAAATCCGGCGCCGCAGAAATATTTTACCGGGCATTTAACACCTTCTTTCTCAGCACGCCATACAACAGAGTCAAGGTCATCACCTAACATGGCAGGTCCAGCAGAATCAATAAGGGCTATAAAACTGGGTTTGAATTTTCCATACACCCTTTTGACTGCTTCCAGTGCCAGATAATCCGCTCCATGCACAAGATGTCTCGCATGCATACCTGAAAAAGCCATTCTCACACCAGATTGATCAGAAAGTGCATTCAGATAGAACATACCGGCATAACATCCTGAAGGACAATGAAGAACAACGAATCCATCAGATATTCCGTGAAAAGCCCTTACAGCTCCAGTAAACATATCGCTTGATATAGGGTCTAATACCATTGCAAACACCTCCTTTTAGACTTCATCTTCTGGTGGTACCTCATAATACCACAGCTCCTGGAATAGCTCAACAAGGTTCGCCCAGTGTTCATTAAATTTTGGCCATGCATCACTATATTCAACGAGTGAAAGAAGCGTATTCTTACCAACACCTTTCTCTATGCACCACGATACATCCTCTGCAACGGCTATGGGCATCCTGAACCCTAAGGAACCAAAGCCGTGATATTTCGTATAGCGATCTATAAATACGGGAACGCCCAATCCGGAATATCTGCTCGGGTGAGCGTGAGCGTTTGGTACAATAAGCTTAACATCATTCTTCTTAAAAACTTTTATCTCTTCTTCCACCGTTGGGTCTATCAGAACCTCTGGTTCCTCTTCTTGATAGATACTCAAAAACCGTAGAACCCGTTCTTCAAGCCACTTGAGTGTTGCCTTGTTAAAAAACCCTTTTAAGGTGTTAAATCTGAACGTAAGCACCTTACAATTCATTCCCAGTTCCCTTATCATGATTATCTCTGAACCACTCATGGGCATCCCTCGTGCACCCAGAGCAATGGGTATCCACTGAGTTTTCTCACGATACTTCTCCAGAATATAGTTTGTCTGCTGCACACGCCTGTCTGCCACAGCTTCTACTTCTCCTCCAATGCCGAAGTGATCGCCTATCCGCCTGAGCAAGTTTGAAGTACCCTTTATTCCGTAAGGAACTTCATCCAGCTCTATCGTATGCATCATCCTAGCTAAATCCAGCGTTTTAGTTCCAAACTTGCTCTCCGCAAGCTCTATCCATGAAAAGGGCGAATGTCCACTGGCAACATTGAGTTCTGCCCTTGGTATTGCCTTTAACTCACTAACAGTATTTGAATCGAAGTAAATCCCATTTACAGTTATACCACACTCAGTGAGTATCTCAGCCAGCTCAGAAAAATGTGCTCTGGGCGGAGGGAAACCTACGCCAGCAATTAGATTAACTGAGTTCTCTACCGTATCGCAATCCTCAAGCAATTGATCCACTATTGAATAAAGAGCATCCTGATCTCCCACCCTTCTCCTTCTTTCCGTGCACGTTCCAGTTGTATAAACTATATCGCATGGCACTTTTTGTTTTGCTGCTTCCACAATACCTGGAAAGTCATCGCCCGTCAGGTCCGAGGCGCACGTAGAGATAACCATTATCAGCTCAGGTTTGTATTTCTCGTATGTGGCAGCGATGGCTGCTTCTAATTTTTCATTACCGCCATATATCGCCTCCTTTTCCGTGAACTCGGTGCAGGGTGTAGAAATATGGTCATCCCAGGGTCTCATTGCACACATCTTTGTCTGAAAAGCGCATCCGTTTGGTCCATGTATCAAAGGAATGCAGCCATTTATTGCCCTTGCAACACAAAGCTGTCCTCTTATCTTACCGTTATTTATCACCTGTCTGTGAAGAGGGAATGCTGAATACGTGCTTACCTGCCCCATAACTGTAACGGGATAATTCCAGTCTCTAATCGACGATACAGCAGATACAGCCTCAATGCTCGGTCGTATTTCTGTTTCTACTGCTGCCATCTTAATCTCTCCTTTTTCTTCATATTTAATATAATTTTCTTCTTCATTTTTTCGCTTCTCCTTCCTGTATCATTACCTTTTCTCTTACTTATCTCACAAAGATAATACCTCCTTATATGATTTTCGGTTTTTATCAAATTTAATGATGATGTATTAAAATGGGGAGGGAATAAAAAACTCCTCCCAACAAACTTTTTATGTTTTTCGATTGCCCTTTTATCTCACTGCTTGTTCCTATCTCCTCTACTGCAGCCATGTTTTCAGTCCTCCAATGGTGGATACACAAACACGCCGTGCTTGTCCAAGTCATAATCCAATCCCTGTCTGTCCAGATATTCTTGATGGATTGCCTGTGGATCCAAGTCTTTGAATAAGTCTGGATGGAACCATTTCGCCATGTATGCAAGACAAATAACGGTGTGCGTTCCAAGGTGGAGTTGCCATGCCTGTCCATAAACTTTTCCATTCTTTACTGCATTGATACCATCCCATCCTGGTTGGCTCATAATATTCTCTCTTGCCATTGCCATTTCTGTCGGATCATCTTCTTTATAACCTTGTGATGCTTCTGAGGTAGTTATGGCTTTGACTATGACATCAGGATTTTTTTCTATTACCCACTCTGGGTCTACTTCGACATATTGTTTAAGATCACTTGCAACTGCAATGTTGATCCCCCCAGCTATTCTGCTTGCCGGATCCCAGAGAGTATCTTTACCCCCTGCCTTGTTCCCATAGCCCGCATATACCCGTGGCTTTCTGTCCTCTGAAAGTCCCTCTGTCCGAGATTTGACCTTATTTACAAAACCCTCATACCAGTTAGCGAACTCTTCAGCCTCGTCTTTCTTATCGAGGATGTATCC
>JAUWIL010000039.1 GCA_030605385.1 Methanobacteriota archaeon | reverse complement strand
TTACAGAATCTCCGATTCTGTAAACATGTCTGGAAGCGAAGCTTCCATACGGTTGTAGAACGCAGTTCTACAAACATATCTAAAAGTGGAACTTTTAGACGGTTATGGAACTTCGTTCCATAAACATGTTCGAAACGCTCTGCGTTTCGTACGGTTGCAAAATCTTTGATTTTGCAAACATGTCCAAAATGCTTCGCATTTTGTACGGTTGAAAAAACGTAGTTTTTTCAAACATAAAAGTTAGTCTCTATTTCAAGCCATGCAAAAATCCTCGTAAATTAGAAATCCATATTGGAATTTCATAAAACAAACGCTCTTGAGCAGGCGTTTTTACGGAAAGCAGAACTGGGAGGACATCTATGAAAAAGGTCGCGGCAGCCGTTATTGAGCAGGACGGCAGGTATCTTATCACCCGCCGCTGGGGAGAAGGCGACCCGCTGGCAGGACTGTGGGAATTCCCCGGGGGCAAAGTAGAGGATAGTGAGTCCCCCAAAGAGTGTCTTAAGCGCGAGATATACGAGGAACTCTCGGTTAATGTCGATATTGGAGAATTTATATGCACATCAAACTTCGAATATGAACACATCGACATCCAGTTGATTGCATTCCACGCCGAGTGGGTTGACGGAGGTATACGGCTCGTTGACCACGACGCATTTGCATGGGTGGCACCGGATGAGTTTGACAGATACGAGATGGCGCCAGCCGACATTCCGATCATAATGGCGCTGCAATAGCGGTGCTGATGTGTAAGCTATATGATGAAGATATGGTAGTGCTGCTGATGTGTAAGACTGTATAATGACAATATAGTAGTGCTGCTGATGTCTAAGATGGACGACCCCCAGCAAAATAGTAAAGCCAACAATCCTACTTGGACCCGCCGCGCATAACAGCCACTCTACCGGTACGGGCTATCTCCCTGATGCCGAACTCCTGCAGAAGGTTAAGTATGGCATCGATCTTGCCCTCATCGCCGGTTACCTCGACCATTATGCTCTTTGTGCCCACATCAACAATCTTGGCACGAAATGTCTCCACAATGCGCATGATGTCCGCACGGCTGTCGGAGTCGGCGCTTACGGTGATAAGTGCCAGTTCGCGCTCGACAGTATTATCGCTCGGCAGGTCAACTATCTTGATTACGTTCACGAGCTTGTTAAGCTGCTTTATTACCTGCTCGAGGTGCTGCTCATCGCCCTTTACAACTATGGTCATGCGCGAGAACTCAGGATTTTCTGTCACGCCCACAGATAGGCTGTCGATATTGAAACCGCGGCGGCTGAACATACCAGATATGCGCGCCAGCACTCCCGGCTTGTTCTCAACCATAACTGCCAGTGTATGCTTCATATTAACTCCTTTGCCCCCGAACCGGTCTATTGATTGTGAGACTGTAGCTACTTTTTACCACTTTTCTTTGCTTTGGCTTTGGTTTTTGTCTTGGCTTTACTTTTGGTCGGCTTGCGCATCATTCCTCTCAGTTTGGCGCCGACTTCCTCTATCTGATGCTTCTTTTCCATCTCACGCATGCGGTTCAGCACGGGCATGCCTGCCTTCTGCTCCAGTATCCACTCGCGAGCATGCTCCCCTGTTTGAATTCTGTTCAGCAGCTTCTTCATGTTCTCTTTTACTTTGGGTGTTATAACCGTCTTGCCTGGGACCCTGCCCCCGTATTCGGCTGTGTTGCTTACTGCGTCCCACATATTCTCCAGACCGCCGTCATATATCAGGTCAACGATGAGCTTCAGTTCGTTCAAGCACTCGAAGTAAGCTACTTCAGGTTGATATCCTGCCTCTACAAGAGTTTCAAACCCTGCCTTGATGAGTTCAGCCACTCCTCCGCACAGCACCGCAACCTCACCGAAGTGGTCTGTTTCGACTTCTTCCTTGAAGGTGGTCACTATCACGCCAGCCCTTGTGGAACCGATCGCCTTACCCCATGCCAGCGCAGTCTTGAGCGCATGTCCTGTGCAATCCTGATACACGGCGATGCATGCCGGCACGCCAAACCCTTCTTCATAGGTTCTGCGCACCGTCGGGCCGGGCGCCTTGGGTGCTATCATCACCACATCAACGCAGTCAGGCGGCTTTATCAGCCCGTATATCAGGCTGTATGCGTGAGATACACCGATAGTTGTGCCTTCCTTGAGGTTGTCATGGATATAATTCCGGTACACATCCTCGTGCAGCTCGTCAGGGACCACTATTATTACAAGCGAGGCTTTGCCTGTGGCTTTGTCAGCGGTCATTACCTCAAAGCCGTCTGCCTTTGCTTTCTTCCATGCCTTGCTGTCTGGCACCTCGGCGATTATAACGTGCAGACCAGAGTCGCGCATGTTCAGCGCCTGGTGCCTGCCTTGACTTCCGTAGCCGATGAAGGCAACGGTCTTGCCCTTCATGAACTTGAGGTCAGCATCCTCGTCATAGTATATTTTAACCATGTTTTTCAACACTCCAATCATTAATGCAGCATTAATCAGTCACACCCATCTACACCCATTTGCATGCATACTTAATATATTTAAAGCTAATGAAAATCAGAATAAACCCTGTACTACCTCCGCACACTTCCACCGCAGAATTTCAATATTATCTCTTCCACGGTCCTGCGCGCCCCCTCGAGTGCATTCGAATCCACGTTCGGCGCACCGCACAGCAGCAGAAAAACGCTCTTCGTGTTCAGAGTTATCTTCGTGGCATCAGAATCTCGATAGGGATAAACAGCAATTACCTTTTCATCATCGCTCACCACCAGCTCACCGCCATTTAGCGAGAGCGGCTCATCCATCCCAATGCCCACGAACTTCTCGCCTGGCGCGGCAAAGCGCAAAAGCAGAACACCCCTGATGCAATTCACGTCAAATGCGCCGATGGGCACACCAGAAATGATAGAAGCCAGATTGTATGCATCCACAAGCGTGTTGATCTTCGGTACAGGTTTGCCCTGCATGATGCGCCGCACAAGCGCCTCGGATGCGGGGCGGCGCTTGGTTGGATCAATTCCGATGCGCCAGAAGAAATCGCGGTATGCAGCAAAGAGAGGGTCATCCTTTAAGGTTTCGAGAATGTACTTGGTGCGCACATCGTTCATGACGGTCTCTGCATAGGCGTCAAGGTCTATATTCTCCTTCTCGACCGTAATGTTGTCTATGATGGTGTGCGAGAGCGCGAGCCCTTCAAAGCGGTCTTCTACTTCACTGTCAATTTTTATCATGGGTGTTAGCACATCAATGAGTGATTAGTAATAAATGTAACAGCATTAATTAAGAATGTGAGTAAACTTAAATTTTGTCACCATGAATCAACAAAGGAGATGGAAATGTGGAGAAATTTCAGATCGAAGTCTTCCCTGAAAAATGTACTGGTTGCCTGAGGTGCCAGCTGGCTTGCTCGGAACTTTATACAAATGCCTTTAACCCCTCTACAGCAAGAATTCAGGTGCTTGTATCAGGCAAGGACTGTACTGTTCGCTTTACAGATGAATGTAATGGATGTGGGGTATGTGTGAATCATTGTTTTTATGATGCACTTCAAAAGAGACCAAAAGGGGCCAAAAGATGATACAAGGAGGGTTTGCCGGAAAAATACTGTATGTGGATTTGACGCGTGGAAAGATCCGAAAAGAGCCTTTGGATACGATTCAGGTAGAAAAATTCAGCGGAGGTTTGGGCTTGACCGTTAAGCTCGCATACGACATGATTATGCCAGGAACTGGCGCTCTCTCCCCACACAATCCCATCGTACTGGGGGTCGGACCTCTGGTAGGTACAAGCCTCCCGGCCACCTCAAGGGTGTATGTCATCACAAAATTGCCAGCAAGCAGAGCCGTTGGATGGTGTGGAGGAGGCGGGGTCACCTTTGGTTGCTTGCTAAAAAACGCAGGATACGACCATGTGGTGATAGAGGGTCGGGCTGAATGCCCAGTCTTCTTAAAGATCATTGACGATGATGTAGAGATCTGCGATGGGCGCTCCTTGTGGGGTAAAGGTGTGGAGGAGACCTGTGAGACTCTCTGGAGGAACTTCGAAAGACCCGCAGGTGTGATCTCCATCGGTCAGGCAGGGGAAAATCAGGTCTCCTTCTCTATGGCATACATCGATCGGCTTTCTACTATAGGTCGGGGTGGATTCGGCGCTGTGATGGGATCCAAGAATCTCAAGGCAATCCTTGTCAGTGGGACCCAGGGAATCCATGTAGCAGATAGAAAAGCCTACAAGACCCTAAGTGAGGGACTTCTCAAGAATATCCGTGAATACCCCTATTTGAAGGAATGGCAGAATCTGGGGCTTCTCAAGTCACTTCCGATTGTATCGAAAAAAGTATACAAGAAGATTAAAGAGAGGCGTATAGCCTGCATATCCTGTCCTATTGGCGATAAAGACGTGGTGGAGATCCGGGATGGGGATTTCCAGGGACTTGTAAAGTATTCCAGTTCTGCGGTGAACCTGTTAACGCCGCTTATTTATGGATTCAAGGATTACCGTGAGGCAATAAAATGCACTGCAACTCTTGATGAATATGGCATTGACATGTTCGAATTTTTTGGTGTGATGGATTTTGCCAATGCCCTGTATGATCATGGTATCATTCCGGAAAAATTGATTGAAACAGAAATCAATCTCAGGTCCATATCATCTATGGAAACATGGGCTAAAAAGGTAAGCTTCAGGGAAGGGTTTGGCAATACCCTAGCTGAGGGATTCAGGGGGATGTTAGCGAAATTCGGCGAGGAGGCTGGAAAATATGCCCCATGCATGGTGAAGGGGATGCTCCCTTATGTAGGGCCAATGGGTCCCCTGCCCTGGGACCTCTTTGGAACCATGGAACTCGGGCTGGTAGTGGACCCTAGAGGACCCCATGTGGGTGCAGGTGGCTCGCCCACTTATTTTGCCAAGAGGCCCCTTGAAGTCTTCCCACGCCATCTGGCCCGGATGGGGATTTCAGAAGAAGCCATTGAACGGATACTCCCAGGTCTGAACTTTCCTGAGCATGAGCAGAAGCTGAAGGTGGGAAGGCTCCTCAGGTATTCTCATAGATGGTTCTCAGTCCTTGGTTCCCTGGGCATCTGTGCTAGGGCCCAGATCAACCGTTTCTACAACGCATCCCTGTGCGCAGAGCTGTACGAAGCCGTAACCGGTATAGAGACCGATCTGGAGAAACTCATGTTGCGGGCCGACCGGGCATGGACCCTGCTAAAGATGGCTAACGTGCGCGAAGGGTTTACCAGAAAAGATGATACTCCCCCCAATAAATGGTTCGAAGCGCCAGGTTTCAAGGATTACCTGACCGGGAAGCCCATAAGCAGGGAAGCCTTAGAGAGTATGGTCGAAGAATACTACGATGAGCAGGGTTGGGATATCAAGACCGGGATACCCACAACGCGCAGACTCAAGAAACTGGGATTATCAGAGTGTGAATGACTCCTCCTTCAGCGCTTCAAGACTGCATTTACTGCGCATACTGCGCACATCATCCATGAGAGACCCAGCGTATGTATCAAAGGATGCGCTCTTCTTCTCGACTGTGACACTGTCTATAATGATGTGCGAGAGCGCGAGCCCTTCAAAGCGCCCCAGTACATTTTTGTCAATGGTCATCATAATTTGATTACCATTTAGAGTATACTATTGGAGTATAATTAGAAATGAAAGTACTTCATAGGGGATTACGCCAGTTGACACATCCCGCCCAACATCAGTCCTCTACAACCTTCTCAAGCTCATCAACCAATGGTGGAATATCTTCAATCAGCGTATTCCATAGTATATCAAGATTAATATCGAAATAAGCATGAATAAGGCGGTTTCTCATACCGATAATGCTCATCCAAGGAATCTGAGGTAAAGCCTCGCGGCATTCGCCTGTTACGTTAGCGGCTGCTTCTCCCAGTATTTCAATGCATTTGACGAGCGCGAGAGCTAATTTTCGATCAGTATCAAGAGAGTTTCTTGTTTTATCATGGATAAAAGATTCGGCCTCTCTGGCAGCATCCAGCATGTGGTGCAGCCGCACAGAATCATCCTTCCGCATACTGCACCTCCGCCAGATTAAGCACTTCCTGCCTGAAATAGCGGCTTAGATCATGAGCTGTCCTTAAATCCACCTTGCGCCCTATGATTTTGCTCAATTCAATTTCCATACCTGCCAGTGTTATAAGCCCGGGTATGTGGTCGGGGTCAAATTCAACAAGCAGGTCAACATCACTATCCTGCCTGAAGTCCTCGCGCAGAATAGAGCCAAAAAGAGATAATTTCCGAATGTGTTTCCTCCTACAGAAGTCGGCAATCTTGTCTTTTGGTATATCAACGTGCGTTTTACTCATTATCATACCTCTGACATCTTTGAGCTCCTAATCCTCCATCATCAACAACTTTTGCAGCGATAAATGTACTGAACTCTACTAGCTTTGATATACATAATAATGTTCCTGCAACTTATTTATAAAGTTCTACTGTCCGCCCTGTTCATGACTGCTG
Organism: Methanobacteriota archaeon; assembly: GCA_030605385.1. Taxonomy (GTDB): domain Archaea; phylum Halobacteriota; class Syntropharchaeia; order JAUWIL01; family JAUWIL01; genus JAUWIL01. The sequence goes on along the minus strand of JAUWIL010000039.1, from coordinate 9,498 downwards.
CACATAAGCGTCAAGAGATGCGCTCTTCTTCTCGACTGTGACACTGTCTATGATGGTATGCGAGAGCGCGAGCCTTTCAAAGTTGTCATGTACGTCTCTGTTTATGGTTATCATTTGTATACCTTGGTTAATAGAAAGTGGTTAATAATAAGTGGCTGTGGCAATAAGAGGATTTTGGTTTAAGGGACGTAGTGCATTCATAATGCGCTGTAACGATATCTGTAACGATACTATACGCCATGCCCATTTAACATTTATGTGCCCATTTTATGCCTTTCAGTAACCTATTAAAACAAAGCCCTACCACTACCTCTATAATCCCGAACCAGATAAACAAAACCCCACAAACTCTCATGGTGATACCAAAATGAACTCGGAAAGCGCAATCACATTCAAATCCATCAGCATAAGCATTCCAGAGAACGGCAACGTGATTATCGGGCAGACCCATTTCATCAAAACGGTTGAGGACCTTTACGAAGCCATTGTGAACACCGTTCCAGGTGCCAGATTTGGCATTGCATTCTGCGAGGCTTCAGGACCGTGCTTGGTGAGGCATGATGGTAACGATGATGCGCTCCGCGAGATGGCAGTAAATGCCGCGCAGGACATGGCATGCGGTCACTCGTTCGTCATAATGCTGCAGGACTGCTACCCTATCAACCTCCTGCCCACCATCAAGCGCGTGCCCGAGGTATGCAGCATCTTCTGTGCAACCGCTAACCCGCTCAAGGTCATAGTCGCAGAGATCGATGGCGGGCGTGGCATAGTCGGCGTAATAGACGGCGATGCGCCTAAAGGCGTCGAGGGCGAGGAAGATATAAAGGAGCGCAAGGACTTCCTGCGCAAAATCGGGTACAAGCTGTGAAGCCTCCCTGCTGCACATAGTGTGGGCACTATCATTCATAAAGGCTACTACTGTTCAGAAAGGCTATTAGTTTCAGGACGCACTAGTACAATCATTAAATCCCGGGACTCAGAGATGGAAATATGATGGAAGCTGAAAACGTGGAAGCTGAAAACGCGGCACACATAAAGGACCCCGAAATACAGGCATACCACGATCTGCTCGAGGGCAAACTTCAGGAAGCCATGAAGATAGCAGGTGCGGCGCGGGCGCAGGGAAACGACCCTGAAGAGAATGTTGAAATACTCATAGCGCGCGACATAGCCGAGAGAGTTGAGAAACTGCTCGGCATCGAGGGCGTGGCAGAGAAGATACGGGAACTCGAGAAGACCATGGACCGCGAGGAAGTGGCACTCAATATAGGGCGCTACTTCGTGGATGGCACAATCGGCAGCGGCAAATCAAAACTGGAAATAGTTGAGAACTCTATACGGACTGCGGTTGCGGTACTCACAGAGGGTGTGGTGGCTGCACCAATCGAGGGTATAGCCAAAGTCGATATCGGGCGCAATCATGACGGCACCGAGTACCTGAAGGTGTATTATTCAGGTCCTATAAGAAGTGCTGGCGGCACGGCCCAGGCGCTCTCGGTTCTTGTAGCTGATTATATGCGAAGTGAGGTTGGGCTGGCACCCTATAAGCCCAGCGAGGCTGAGATAGAGCGCTATGTAGAGGAGATCACGCTGTATGGAAGGGAGAAGAATCTCCAGTACAAGCCTACTGAAGACGAGATACGCACAATAGTCTCGGGCTGCCCCATCTGCATAGACGGCGACCCCACAGAGGACTTTGAGGTCGAGGGATATCGGGACCTTCCGCGAGTGGAGACCAACCGGGTGCGCGGTGGAATGGTGCTTGTGATCACGGAAGGTACCGCGCTCAAGGCTGCAAAGATGCAGAAGCACATCGACCGCGTGGGTATGCCGGGGTGGGAGTGGCTCACCGGACGCACCCATGACATGGAAATGCTTTCAGACCATGATAAGCCGCCTGATGGTGAAGATGAGGAGTTAGGGGAACTGCAGGACGAAGTAGCTGGCGATGCCCTTGAGGAAGGAGCGGCTCCAAGGGAAAAGTTCCTTCAGGACGTCATAGCAGGAAGGCCTATATTCACACACCCCTCGCGTCCTGGCGGATTCAGGCTTAGGTATGGACGCTCAAGAAATAGCGGTCTTGCAACTGCGGGAATCAATCCCGCAACCATGCACGTTCTAGGGGAGTTCATAGCTCCAGGTACCCAGATGAAGATTGAGAGACCGGGCAAGGCAGCCGGCATGGTGCCGGTAGATAGCATTGAAGGTCCAACTGTCAGGCTTATCAACGGAGATCTCGTACGCGTGGACACCATTGAAAAGGCAAAAAAGGTAAAGGACAGCATATCCCGTATAATCGATGTAGGCGAGATACTAATTAACTACGGAGACTTTCTTGAGAACGCGCATCCACTTGTCCCCGCGTCATACTGCGTCGAATGGTGGGTGCAGGAGCTTGTTGCAAAAAGTGGAAAAGACAACCCTGACATAAAGCAGTTGCTTGAGGCACCAGAAGACGTCGATTCTCTTGAAGCACTGAGCATATCTGACAAATACGGTGTACCGCTCCATCCGGGGCACACATACCTCTGGCATGACATAAGCATGGAGGACCTGCGGAATCTGATAGAATACACGGTAGAGCATGGGATACTGGAGGGCAGTGAACTCGTCATGCCAAATGATGAACACATCAAGGAGATATTGGAAGTGCTCCTGGTGCAGCATAAGGTACGCTCCAAACAGATAATCATAGGCGACGCTCATGCTCTCATAAGATGTCTGGGACTTAAACCAGGTGATTCGGGTGAAAGCCAGGGTAAACTTGATGGCAGCGATACGACTCTGGACTCTGCGGTCAGTGATACGCAGACGCTTGTGAAAAAAACCTCTCTCGACAGCCTGGAAAATGTTGATAACCCTGTGGACACCGTCACGAGACTCAGCGGTATAAAAGTAAAACGACGCGCTCCCACAAGAATCGGAGGCAGGATGGGGCGCCCTGAAAAATCCAAGGAGCGCAGGATGAAGCCGCCCCCGCATGTACTGTTCCCTCTCGGGTCTGCCGGCGGCAAGACCCGAAGTGTGCAGGATGCCGCATCATACAGCAGTGATATGGGTGCGCCTATTGGGGAGATCGAGGTGGAACTCGGTGAGCGGGTATGCTCCTCATGCGGGACAAAGACATTCCTTATAAAATGCCCCGACTGCGGAGCCCGCACGATACCATTATATCACTGCAGGATGTGCAAAATTCAGACGAATAAGGCAGTATGCCCAAGGTGCAAGAAGCCCACGACCTGCGTATCGCCGCAGCTTCTGGACATCAAAAGTCTCTACCAGAACGCACTTGAAGAGCTGGGGGAAAGGGGCAGCTTCGGCATACTCAAAGGTGTTCAGGGCATGATATCAAGGGAGAAGCTTCCTGAACCCATCGAGAAGGGAATACTGAGGGCAAAACACGCCGTGTTCGTATTCAAGGACGGTACTACAAGGTACGACCTTACCAATGTTCCCCTTACACACTTTATACCGCATGAACTGCGGCTGACTCCAGAGAAGCTGGCAGAACTCGGCTACACTCATGATATAAACGGAGATGCAATAACCGACGAGCATCAGGTCATAGAGTTGAAGCCGCAGGATGTAATACTTTCCAATAACGCTGGGGAATACCTGCTGCGAACATCGCAATTCATGGATGACCTGCTTGAGAGATACTACCATATGAATAGGCACTACAATGCAGAAAGCAAAGAGGACCTTATAGGGCAGCCTATCATAGGGTTGGCACCCCACACCTCATCGGGCGTGGTTGGACGCATACTTGGTTACATGGGCGCATCGGTGAGATATGCACACCCATACTACCATGCTGCAAAGCGCAGGAACTGTGATGGAGATGAGGACTGCGTCATGCTTCTGCTGGATGGACTTATCAACTTCTCGCGCAACTACCTGCCCGACCAGCGCGGGGGGCGCATAATGGATGCACCAATAACACTCACACCAATAATCATGCCGCATGAGATAGATAAGGAGGTGCACAACATCGACCGGGTAGACCATTACCCACTTGAATTCTATCAGGCAGCAGAGAATTACTTACAGCCAAAAGAGCTGCAGGGCGTGATTGACATAGCATCGCATCACATCGGCAAGCCGACACAGAACACCGGTTTCAAATATACACATGAAACAAGCAACATAGCCGCAGGTCCTGCCAACAGCGCATACAAGACGCTTGGCACAATGGTGGAAAAGATGGATGCGCAGCTCAATCTTGCAAAGATAATACGTGCTGTTGACGAGACAAATGTTGCAGAGCGCGTAATAAGCACGCATTTTATACCCGATCTGATGGGCAACCTCCGCGCATTCTCCAGACAGAAGGTGAGGTGCGTGAAATGCAACACAAAGTACAGGCGCCCGCCTCTCCGCGGCACATGCAAATGCGGAGGCAAGCTCATACTCACCGTACATGAAGGCTCTGTCAAGAAATACATAGACGTATCGCTCAGGATCGCGGAGGAATACGATGTGCCCGCATACACCAGACAGCGCCTGGAACTTATCGATATGGAGATAAAATCACTCTTCGAAAGCGACAAGAGCCGGCAGTCAGGATTGGCAGATTTCATGTAACTGGCGCCGCCCTATGCTTTTATATACCGAATTGCGCCATAATTCTGTCTGGATTGCTAATAGACATAACTCTGCGCTGCCAATAGACATAAGTCTGTACTATCCAGATATGCTGATGATGGCTGTCGGTATTGCTTACCTGCTGGAAAGTATGAAGTAGTTGGCACCTCATCGAATCATATTGCACAGGAGAACGGCTTCAAATGCTGATTGACAATTTCATATATTTTCCAGAGCGCGACTACATGTGGCGCCCCGATTCCTTTGAACTTGACTATGAGGATGTATGGATAACAACCGATGATGACGTGCGCATACACGGCTGGCAGTTCCCGGCGGAACCTGACACTGCGCTGGTCAGCAGCGAGTGCAGGGGTATCATGCTGTTCTTCCACGGCAATGCCGGCAATATATCGCACCGCCTTGACAACGTGAAATATCTTGTCAGGATGGGCATACCACTGCTGATAATTGATTACAGGGGCTATGGGGAGAGTGAGGGACAGATTAACGAAGATGGTTTTTACATTGATTCACTTGCATCATTTGATTATCTGGCAGGGAGATACCCGCCAGAGAGAATTATAGTCTTCGGGCGGAGTCTCGGTGGCGCTGCCGCCGTGCATGTAGCATCTGAGCGTAACTTCGCCGGTCTGATACTGGAGTCCACTTTTACCAACGCTGCTGCAGTGTTCGGCGCGTTCGCGCCGCCAGAAGCCGCTGCACTTATGCAAGGTATTCTTGATTCCGGGAGCAAAATTTCCAGGGCGGGGATGCGCAAGCTGTTCCTGCACGGCGACATGGACGACATCGTGCCCTATGAACTCGGCGTAAAGCTTTTTGAAAACGCTCCAGAGCCCAAGGAGTTTGTAACCATGTCCGAAACGCTCTACGTTTCGTACGGTTGCGGAACTTCGTTCAGCAAACATCAAGGGTGCAGGACACAACGATACTTATTTTATGGGTGGGGAATTGTATTTCAACACGATACGCAGCTTTATGGATGCAGCCGTAGTATTCCATGATTCCAATTCAAAAATATGAGCATGGTTATGGGACTTTACAGGTATGACTCGACCGCAGTATCCAGAGCATCTGCTGTGCTATCAAGATTCACAACAAGTTCATACAGCAGTTCATCATCAATTTTGATACGGCCCAGCATCACTTCTATCATGCGCAAGGTCTCGGTCGGCGCAGGACCGCCAGTGATTGAGCGGCGGTTAACAGTCCCCTCTACACTGAGTGCAGATAATATGTGTTTATCATTGAGTCCCATACCGCTCAGAGTTTCACCGATGATATCACGTGCAACCCTGTCAAGTTCCCCGATATCGGGACTGTAATTTCCTTCCTGTGCAATGCGCCCGACTATGCTGTGAACCTTTCTGAAGGGCAGACCTGTATTCTGGACAATCACATCTGCCAGATCTGTTGCCACCGTGAATCCCTCTTCTGCAGCCTCGCGCATCACTTCGGCATTCACCTTCATGGTTTCAATCATGCCGCCAACGAGTTTGACAGAGGAGATGGCAATGTCTGCTGCATTGAGGGTATGTGGTGTGGCCTCCTGAAGGGTTCTGTTATATGAGTATGGTAACGCGCTGAGAATGCCCATGACACTGCTCATGCACCCCTGTACCGTGCTGCATCTGGCGCAAACCATCTCGGCAGCATCCGGGTTCTTCTTCTGCGGCATCATTGAACTCGTGCTTGCATAGCTGTCATCAAGCTCTATGAAGCCGTATTCGCTCGTACTCCATAGTATGATCTCCTCACATATGCTGCTCAGGTTCAGCATAATCATACTCATGATACTGCATGCCTCAACAAGGAAGTCCCTGGTGCTGACCGCATCCATTGAATTCTCCACAAGACCCGAAAACCCCAACAGCTCCGCGGTCCTGCGGCGGTCAATCGGGTAGGACGTTGATGCAAATGCGCCGGCTCCGAGGGGGCACAGGGTGAGGCGCCTGTAGGCGTCGTAGGAGCGCTCGTGATCGCGCGACAGTGCCCCGGCATGAGCCGTAAGGTTGTGTGCGAGCGTGGTGGGCTGAGCGTGCTGAAGGTGCGTGTAACCGGGCATTATGGTGTTGAGGTGCTCAGCCGCGAGATTTAGAAGTTTGAGGCGCAACCCGTTAATGCCGCCCATGACGGCTATCATCCGGTCGCGGAGAACCATCCGTATGCATGTGGCAACCTCGTCATTGCGCGAGCGCGCAGTATGCATCTTACCGCCTGCATCTCCAGCCGCAGCCGTCACATGGGTTTCGATGGCGATGTGCACGTCTTCATACTCATACAGATTTATTTGCTGCAAACCCCCGTTCTGCAGATCTCTGAGAGCCGAGAGTATGGACTTTGTATCATCCGCGCTTAATATCTCCTGCTCGGTCAGCATAACAACATGCGCCATGTCCACAAGTATGTCCTTGTGAAATATGGCATGGTCCGCTTCAAGGGACTGCAGGTAATCGCGCACCTCGGTTTTCATGCCTTTCCGCATGCGCCCTATGCGATGTATCTCATTATTATCATTCATTTCTACTCCACCGAAGACTGTTGATATGTCGTTCATATACTGTATGTGTGCTGCCCATATACTGCCCATATACTGCCCATATACTGTATGTGTGCTGCATAATGCTGTGTAAATCATGCTGCCATATAATGCTTCATGTTTGCAAAACGTAGTTTTGCAACCGTACAAAATGCGAAGCATTTTGGACATGTTTGCGGAATCGGAGATTCCGCAACAGTATAAAACACGCAGTGTTTTAGACATGTTTGCGGAACGAAGTTCCGCAACCGTCTAAAACGCAAAGTGTTTTAGACATGCGGCGCAAATCGGGTTACCCGTATGCTGCGCAAATAGGGTTACCATGCAGTGTTTTCAGAAGGTAATTTAACCCGCTCGTATATTTAGCTTTTCATGAGGGGAGAGTATAGGTTGAGAGAGTATAGGTTGGGAGAGTGCAGGTTGGGAGAGTGCAGGTTGGGAGAGTGCAGGTTTGATCCCATAAGCGCATTTCCATAAAATACAGCTCTAATCCCATAAGTGCATTTCCATAAAATACAGGTTTGATTCCATACGTGCATTTCCATAAAGCTAGCGCTGCTCCGGAAATCCAAAAAATCGGGTTTAGTGGGGCTGGTGCGATTCGAACGCACGATCGACGGGTCTCTCCGAACCGGTCCAGCGCTGCGGGAGAATACTCCGCGTCTGGGCCATTTTAAGCGTTCGGTTGAGCACAGGATATACTTATATCCCCGCTGTTGAGCGCATCATATCAGTGCTCCAACGGCTCCTCATTGACCTGCCCCGTCGAGCAGATCTCGGCAGACCCGTTTTTCATCATCTATAATTTTCCGCTGGAGCCCGTCGCCATACCTGACTAGGCCACAGCCCCACTTCAGCTATGATTTGCCGCAATATACATATTAAGCTTAACGCTTACGGATTATTCAATTTGTAAGGTTATTGAAGCTACATATTGCGCTAAAATCGGTGCCACTATAGACATATCTCAACTGCACCATTGCTAGTGCACTTTCACATCAACCAGGATAGTCAAAGTATTCTCACAATCAGCATCGTCAACCATTATCGATGCATTATAATCGCCCTTTTCTATCTCTTCGGGCGGAGTTGCGCTGATGGTGAATTCTGCTGTTTCCCCGGGCGCCATTACCGCAGGCACAAGCTCGGATATAATGATCCATTCGGGTCCTGCTATGTCCATGTTTGGTTCGGCATCAACTGTGGAATCATCACTGTTGGTTAGGGTGATTATCTTGTTCTTCGTTTTACCGGGTTTGATGTTTGCGCTCCATGTATCTAGGCTGAGGCCCAGGTAAACAATATCTGGCTCAGGCCCGGGCGCCGTGATGTTTACGGTGGTGTTAACAGTTAGATTTATATCTCCATCCCTAAGTGTGAGCGCCGCCTCGTATATTCCTTCTGCAGTTCCCTCGGGCGGCTCTGCAGTAAGGGTTATGGTGTTGCTGTTTCCAGGCTTGATCTTGGGCGGAGCCAGTTTTGACATTGTAATCCAGTCAGGCGCATCATCAAGCGTGATCTCGGGCTGGAAGTCCAGGGTGGATGTGCCGTCATTGGTGATGGTTATCTCCTGATTAGCTGTTTCTCCGGGCATCATCTCCAGGCTGATATTTGCAGGTGATACGGATACTGATAGAATGTCCTTTTCCTCTGATTCCTCAGGCTCTACTTCTTCTGACAATTCCGATATAATTATCTCGACATCCACATCAACCTTGCTGCTGCCGCTGCCGAACCTGATCTTCATATTGTAGTTCTTCGCCTTTGCATCATCCGGCACAGTGATGGTTGCAGTTACATTAACGCTCTTCCCTGCATCCAGACTGGTGATATTTACTGGGTCAAAGCTGAACCAATCTGATACGCTTCCAATTGCACTGACATCAACATCGCTCATATTCGCGCTGCCAGCATTGCTCACGGTGAACACCTGAGATGTATTCTCGGATGTATTTAGCGCAATATTCCAGCCAATGGGCGTGACATCCAGCTCTGCCTTCTTCTCCTGTCCGGGAGGAGTTATTGGTTTGTAAGAACTTCCGCCGCCATGATGATAGCCAGGTGCTTCTCGCACCACCAGCTCAAGTATCTGCGAGTAGTTATGTTCTCCGCCGATAACATCTTCGCAGGTGACATTGGTAACTAGAGTGTATGTGCCAGCAGTCTTCGCAGGCACCAGCACAGAATAGTTCAGTGTGGCATTATTCCCTGCTGCAAGCCCGTCTATCATCCATGTCAGGCTGCCGTTTACAAGCTGGAAGTTCTCTGGTATGGTTTCGTTTACCGTGATGTTGAATATGTCGTGTGATGGTGTGATGTTAATGGTTATGGCGGCAGGCTTGGTGGTCATACCG
>JAUWIL010000086.1 GCA_030605385.1 Methanobacteriota archaeon | reverse complement strand
GGCAATGTAGAGACTGTGCGCATTCTATCACCTGGCTCATACGAACTCGATATCAAATCGCTTATGGAACGAGAGGAGATCGTGGTGGCGCTCAAAGAGGACGGCAACTACATCATACACCTGCCCTCAATATTCGGTAAGAAGAAAGATAAGAAGAAATGATGCTAAATGAAACAGATTGGCGGCAAACCCGTTTCAGATGTACTTAAGGAGAGTGTACCTAACAGCTTCCTTAATCTAACTCCTTCTCAATTTGAAGAGTTCGTATGTGAGTTGTTTAAGGAGATGGGATATCATGCGAATATTACAAAAGCTTCGGGTGATTTTGGAGCCGACATCCTCATGGAGAAAGATGGGGAGAAGATTGCGGTCCAGGTTAAGAGATACGATTCCCAAAACAAAGTGGGTGTGCCTGAGATCAATCAGGTTCTTGGTGCTAAGGCTTTTTATGGTTGTGATAGGGCAATGGTCATTACCACATCCAGCTTTACGCGATCGGGACGCGACCTAGCTGAGAAGACTCAAACGGAATTATGGGACGGGAGTGAATTAGACAGCAAAATCAAAGAATTTTATCCTGATTACTCAGAGTATTATACGGGGGAGAATGATGATTTTACATTCTCGTGCGTGAAAATTGTTGAAGATATGCATATGGGGAAGGAGGGAGAAGCAACAATAGTTCACCTGAAGATGCAAAATGCTACGGATAAGAAGATTCATGTGGAAATAAAAAACATACTCGCCATTGATAAGCTAGGTAACCAGTTTGAAAACTATCGTTATTTTGCAGGGGGGTTCGTTGAGGGCGATATATACCCTAAAAAAAGTGTCCCACTTACTCCTTGCTGGTATTCGAGACAAGTGCCAAATGCCCGGGCTATTGATATGGTTGTTGTGAAATACACAACTAGAGGGTTAAGTAAAGAGATAATGCTCAAAACATTCATACCTGAATCACAAAAAATAATAACAATACCGGGGATAGAACATGAACAAACCTTTTATGGGTTGGAGAGAGAGGGCATGTAAACTTCTCATAAGGCGTCCATATCAACAAAAACATCAGGAGAGGGGGTCAGGGCAAACTTCTGTCGAGCATTCTACAGAACCCTATCCACCCTGGCTGGATACTATTGGCGACATCGCATATGGGGCGTTTGTTGGCTTCTTTGGTGGTTTTCTAATTATAATTCTTGTTGGCGGTGTTCAAAGTGCAGAAGCTGCAAAAGCCATGATAATAGTATTAACGATTCTTGGCATGATTCTTGGACCTATAATAGGGTCGATTATAAGAGGGAGGTAAGAAGGGTTTGGTGTGGATGATAACACAGAGACGGTTAGTATTAAAGGTTAATAACCTAAGCGCTCCAAACAGAGGCGAAAGAAATGACGTTACTAGAGAGTTAGGACTCAACGAAATCTGCCTATGTGTGGGGGCAAAAGAGAGGGTTCTGATAATAGGCCCAAGAGGGAGTGGAAAAGGAGCTCTAATTGATCATATTGACCCTAACAATAAAAATAGGAAAGGCATTACCATTCCTACTGACATAGATGTTTTAAGGGTTAACAAACCCGAGGAGTTAAATAACAAAAGTCTTGGTGTTCAGACGCTGATTTTGAGTGAAGGTCACAAATTCATGGAAAAACAAAAGCCTTTTGCAGAAATAGCCACCAAGAACCAGTGTACTTTGTTAGCTTCAATGGATAGGGACCAAATCACGTGTTTTGATGTATTTGAGCCATTCACACATCTAGTACTCTTAGCAGAGGGTGGGGTTTTACTTCACTGTGAAACAGAACCAAAGGAGCAATTCTGCGAGGATTTAAAAAACGTTGTAGAACAAAATCCAACACTAAATAATGGTTTCCCTGAACTCGTTAACTTAACCAAATCTATCTGAAGACCTTTCCAAGCGCTCTAATTTTTCCAGACATAATAAATGGATTTTCAGCCCCTCTTAATAGTTTGGGTTGCATTTGCTTTGCTTTATTCGAATCTTTCTCTCTTTTTTCCTTGTGATTCCTCCTCAGATACAAAAATAGCTGAAACTCCGCCCGTCGCTCTAATGATTGATATTTTTCTTTTACATTCAGTACAAATCAAAATTTTTTGACCGTATTCCACAACTTCTTCTATGAATGGGCTACCACAATGTGGGCATTTCATCTCATCATGCATCATTTACACCGCACTTTTGTCCTTAAGCGCCAACCAACAATATTATTCCCTGATATTACTTATCCTCACGTAACAATCTTGTCAATCTTACCAAGGTCGATTGCGCGCCTTATCTCGAGGGCGAGGCGCCTGCCTGAACTCATATTATCGCCAAGCAGTGTGTTCGAGTACGGGTGCCCCATGTTCATATGGATGTTGGTGCCTCCGCCGATGCGGGTCGCAATATCATACGTCCAGAAGTTCATGTCCTTGTCAACAATCGTCTGAAGGCAGAAGGGTCCTATTATGCCCCTGCCGTACTCCTTCTTTGCGAATTGAACGAACTTCTCTGCCAGAGGGTATACCTTCTCGAGCAGGCTCTCCCGAAGCGTTGCGGTCGAATGACCGACAATCACCATCAGAGGCTCTTTTATACTGTCAGGCAGTTCCATCTGCTGCGCAGCAGGGATGCGCACCATGCCGTCAAGGTTTGATTCAAAGCGCCAGTCTATCGCGCACAGTTCCACCTCGTCGTCAATCGGCGAGTAGAAGAAGTTGAAGTTGAACACAGGTCCTATGACATACTGCTCGATGCGCGCATCCTCGAGTATCTTCCTTGTGATTACGCCGCGCTTTATGAGCCGCTCCGCCTTCTCCCTGTATTCCTTGTAGTTGGTTGCCGTAAAGAAGCCGCGCTCTAAGGGCATCTTCGCATGGTGCGGCTTGACCATTACCAGGGTGTCGATGTCCTCGGGATCTTCATATTTGCGGGGCGCGGGTATGCCTGCCCTCTCGCACACCCAGTAGTAGTTCTTCTCCTCGCGGTCGCGGTCCTCCATGCGCAGCATGTCGCGGCTGCCGATAAGAGGTACGCGGAACTTATCCTCCACGTTGTCGATGCCTGCATACACCACGAAGGAGCGGTTGGGCACGAATAACACGTTGTCGCCGCGGAGTTCCTTCTGTACCTGTGCTTTCATGATATCCTTGAACTTGGGGAGCGTCATGCACTCGTCCACAACCCCCTTCTCGAGTCCGTTCACCCGGCGCGTCCTGAAGTATTTTGAATATGTTTCGTCGCGCCCTTTCTGGCACACAGCCAGCGTTGGAAAGCCCTCATCCTTTGCCCCGTCGCACACATCCAGCGCCGAGTGAGAGCCCAACACGCCCACGACTGCGTTATCAAGGTCATAATCATCCAGTATCTTCAGTATCTCCTTGCGCTTGATCAAACCAATCACAACCTGCAATTTCCACGGCTTCTGTCTGATTAGGTCAACATATAGGCACGGGCAGGATATATAGATTATCCTGTAAAATTATTGAAAGAAATTGATTTGTGAAAGGATGTTTCAATCTTCCTACACCCTCTCAACACCCACATACCCATTTTCCGTCCTCAGCCTGAACCCTCTGCGCTCCAGGTATTCCCTGCTCCCCGATCCCTTCCCGTGAAGCAGGAGTTCCACAAGGTCTTCCTCCTCGTCTATGTCAGCGCTCACGTAGAATGAATCGTATATCTCGGTCTTCATCCCCATTTCCTGCGCTCTGCGCAGGTGCTCCATGAAGCTGAGTCCGTGGTATGCCGTTCTGAACTTTTTCGGTTCCCGCAGGTACATCAGGTTGGTCCCGCCCTTGCGCCCCGGGCACAGCACAATATCCCCATCCATGCGCAGCACATCGTTTATATTCTGCGCCTTCAGCAGGGGCATGTCAGCCATAACGATGATCAGTGGTTCCCCCACGGTCGGCAGCAGGTCTTCATTGATCGACCCGTTCAGATCTTTGTCGCTGAGCATTACCTCAACCTCCTGCGGCATGTGTTCCGTCCCTGCAGGCGTGCGGCTCAGTACCATCACGCGGTCAGCCTCGGATTGCAGCAGTGTGTTTACAACGTCGTTCAGCATGATGGTGATGAATTCTTCCCTCTCGGCGCGGCTCATCATCCCAGAAAGACGTTTCTTTGCGTTCTCCCGTTTGAAGGGGACCACCGCGATTGTCACCGCCGCTTCACCCCGCTCTCTTCTCTCCTTATTTCGTCCACCACGTCCAGCAGTTCGGTTATGCTGTTTATATGATGGTCCGCGTATTCACACTCTGTACCGGGCTTCATCACGCCGTAACGCGCGAACGCCGTTCCCATTCCCAGCTTCTTTGCGCCGCGGATGTCGCGCTCGGGCCAGTCGCCCACCATCAGCGCCTCCTCCGCCGTGACGTTCAGTTCTTCCAGCGCCCGCCTGAATGGCAGGTTGCTGGGCTTTCTCTCTCCCGTATCCTCTATGCAGACCACGGCGTCGAAAAACGGCTGCAGCTGCATCGCATGAAGCCTCTGGTGCGCCTTCAGTCTGGGTGCATCGGTCACAATGCCCAGGAGCATGCCGCGCCTCACAAGTCCGATAAGCGTGCGCATGGTACCTGGATACGGGCACATATAACTGTCCTTGGTGCGCAGATAGGCATTGATGCCGGCGGCGAGTATGTTCTCATCGGCTTTTCCGGTATGGCGCTCAAGGAACTTTGCGAAGGCATTCTCCGACTCTGTGCCCACCTCAAGATAGACATTGAAAAGCTCTTCACATGCATCCCCACATTCCATTTCCAGCCCGGCATCCACCATTGCGTAGGCTGCGCTGTCGCTTGCGGCGCGCTTCATGCGCATAAAATCTATAAGAGTGTTGTCAAGATCGAAGATTATAGCCTTCAGCGTCATTTTGCACACCGTAACAGCATCATGCTTTTACCTAAATATGTAGGACAACTCTATCCAATATGCAGGGCAAATATTAAACTATTAACATCCTGAACAGGCGGGCAAGCATATAAATAGGCACAAATAGGCACAAAAATGGGATAAATCTTTTAAGCAATATAAGACATATTCAGAAAAAATCTCGATTTTCCCTACATTACTCTGACCCGCCCTTTTAACTGGAGCCGTGATACCTCTTGGATTGGGATGATGCAAAGATTGCGACAATGGCAAGCCACTCGGCGCTTCAGATACTGAGAGGTGCCAAGGACGAGGGATTCAAAAGCATAGCAGTATGCAAGAAGGGTGCCACCAAGCCGTATGTATCATTCGGGGTGGCAGACCAGATTATCGAGATTGACGACTTCAGCGATTTCATGAGTGCCGAGGATGAACTCAACAAAGAAAATGCTGTCGTCATACCGCACGGCTCGTTCATAGCATATATGGGCTACGATAATGTCAAGCGCATCCGCGTACCCTACTATGGAAACAAGAAAATACTGGAGTGGGAATCCAAGAGAGACTTCGAGCGAAAGTGGCTCAGCAGCGCAGGTCTCAATCTGCCGCTGATATTTGAAGAACCCGCAGACATTGACCGTTCCGTGATCGTGAAGTTCTACGGTGCCAGCGGGGGGAAAGGGTACTTCATAGCAAACGATGAAAATGACTTCAAAGCAAAGATCGGGGAGAACATCAACAGGGAGTACCAGCTACAGGAGTATATCCTTGGCGTGCCGATATACATTCACTATTTTTATTCGCCGCTCAATGATGAGCTTGAAATAATGGGGTGCGACAAGCGCTATGAGAGTAACGTGGACTCTCTTGGAAGGGTTTCAGCCCGTGACCAGATGATCCTGAAGCGCATTGATCCTTCGTACACCATTGTTGGCAATATCCCGATCGTTATGCGCGAGTCTCTTTTGAATGAGGCGTTCGAAATGGGCGAGCATGTTGTTGAAGAATCCAAAAAGCTCATAGGTGACGGCGGGCTGTGGGGTCCATTCTGCCTTGAAACTGTGGTAACACCCGACCTGGATTTTTATGTGTTCGAGATATCAGCACGCATCGTCGCAGGGACGAATCCCTATACCAACGGCAGCCCCTACACATGGCTCAAGTACGGCGAACCCATGAGCACCGGAAGGCGCATTGCACGGGATATAAAGGCTGCCATAGAAACCGCCGAGACTGACAAGATAATAAGTTGAGTGGAAAATGACCTGATTGTAAAAACGTTTTGAGCATATCTAAAACCTAGCCGTAAGGTTGAATTTGAATGGAATATTGAAGGCATAAAAGCCAGACAGGCTCTGTTATACGCCTCTGATAGGGATAGAGAGCAACCACAACCGAGTGCTCTATGCTAAAGTCTTGCATTGATTCTCATTTTTCACACTTTGAATATCAATCATCTTGCCTGTGAATCCAGCAAACTCCATTGGACGATGAGTGAATACTATCACTTGTAGCCCCTGCTCTTCTATTGCTTCATTTATTAGCTCAATCATTTTATTTGAACGGTCTGAACTAACATGCACGAAGGGGTCGTCAAGGACAAGACACTGGGAATCTCCCTCACTTAAGTGCTTTGCAACAGCTAATCTGACACAGAGAGCTAATACCTCTTTTAATCCAGATGAGCTATCATTGAATTCCAATGATATATCCTCGAAACCTCGCTCACCAAGTCTGGTTGGGAACAGATATTCATTCAGTTCTACATCCTCATGCAAAAACCCTGTAACATAGTTCAACGAGCGCTTAACTTCTTCCTGTATTGGACCGACCACTGCTGATAAAGCTGAACGATACTGCTGCTCTAATGCTTCCTTTAAGAGTTTATACGATTCTGCACGTATCTGCTCTTTCTCAAGTCTTTCGCCGAGGATTTCCATATGGGATTCAGTTTCAGCTAATTCTGAATATGCTCCATCTAAACTTGCCGTACTTATCCCCCCTTTGAGCTGGTCTATAGATGTTCGTTGTTGTCGAATTACTTGCTCTTGATTTTCTATCTCGTGTTTCAAGCGATTTATTCTATTTCTTGGGCCCTTCTCTAACTCCCCATACTGCTGCTTTATTTTCTTATACTCTTCGTTTCGCTTCTTGAGATTTGCTTTTGCATCCTTTAATATTTTCTTCTGATTTTCCTCTGAGCCATATAGACGAATAATTTCACGCTCTCGGTCTCTTGCATCATTCAACTCTTCAAAAACATGTCTATTCTCTACTCGAATCTCAGCCAATTCTTCTTTTTTCTTATTTAGTTCTTCTTTAGCTTTGTCTCTTTTAGCTCTCGCTTCGTCGAGCACGGTTCTTGCATATTTTTCTTCATCTTCCCTTTTATTTACGAGTTTTCCAAGGTCAACATCGGTAGGATTCAATTTTATTGCGTTCGGTGTCCTTTCAATCTTTTTATATTCCTCACATTTTTCATCAAGTTTTTCTAACTCAAAAGTTATTTCGTCGATTGAACGCTCGTCAACTCCTCTTCTTTCTGCAATTAATTCCTTTATTGTATTTGAGATCTCTTTTTGGGTTCGATTTAGTTCTTTTAGCTCATCTATTGATTTTACATCGTATTTGCTCAACACCTCCTGAACACTTTTTTTCAGCCGCTGAATGTCAACCTTTGCATCATGTGCCTTCTCTAATTTGGCTTTGACCGTAACCTTCCCCAAACCTGGTGCTCCCACATTCACGCTCTCAGTCCCTGTTACAGTTAATTTTTCATCCTTGATTTTTTCTCCATCTACTTCAACATCAAGTGAGCCTTTTTTGCCAGGTTTAACATTTACTGCAAGTCCTCTTGTTTTTAAACTCTCTTTCAATACTTCGATGTCTGTCTGACTATTGATAAGTTCATCTACCTCTTTGTTGGTAGGTGTAATCGGTAGTTCCTTTTCTCTTAGTTTTTCAATTCTTTTATTAGTATCTTTTATCCTCCCTATTTTCTTCCCCAGTTCCTCTATTTTTTTCGTAGTATCGAATTTGGTCCATAAGATTCGGGCATCCTTCGTCAGTTCCTCAGACTCCCTTATTTTCATCGCTTTCTCTTCCACTTCTTTTATTTTCTCCTGTAGGCGTTTATCAAACTGATCACATAAAGCCTCGAGTCGGGAAAGGTTCTCTCTCGCTTCTTTCTCCTTCTTTTGAAGCTTCTCTATTTTATCTGCTGATTTCTCAAGCTCCTTTAACGCCTTTTTTGCATCTTGTACATCTCTCTCCACTTCATTGACACTGACTTCAGATGCCTTTAACTCAGACTCAATCGAAGAAAAGTCAATTGCCTCGCTTCTAGCCTTTTCCAAATCTTCTTTGGTCTCTTTGACTCCATTCTCAAGCACAGGAAGTTGTTGTTGAAGTTCTTCCAATTGTTGTTTTTCATCATCCACATTTTTTATTTTACCCCTAAGTACAACACTCCTTTCTTGAAGAGTCTGAATTTCTTCTTCAGTACTTGATATTGGTGAATTCGTACTAATTTTTCCGGTCCTTGTAAAATATTGAGCATAGGAAGTTTGAACCGAATCTCGGACAGTTTGAAATTTCAGGGTAACAAGCACACCTCCCACCTCTTTTGCTTCTAAGTGGAGAGCGGTGGTTGGATCCCCTTCTTTATCAGTGGGGAGTTCTCGACTGTCTTGGGGAGCCCATAGCCATTGAAAAGCACCCCACTGGGAGGGTTTACTT
>JAUWIL010000109.1 GCA_030605385.1 Methanobacteriota archaeon | reverse complement strand
GAAGAAGTAATGGAGGGAAAAGTCAAGAAGATTGGAAACGGCGGGATGATACTGTCATCAAAGAAATATATTGGAAGAAATGTTTACGTCCTGATTAGGAGACAGAAATAATTATGCAACACAGCAAATTAAAAGCCAATTAGGAGCATGTGAAGCATGTTATTAGAAGCATATATAGGTAATCAGGAATGTTAGTATGGCATAGCATAACAGCATAGCATAACAAAGTATGACGACACAGCAATAATAAAAACACCATAAAAACATCATGGTTCGTGAGCATTAGGATGAAGGAAGACAATATTGCAGAGGGCATAAACAGGCTGCGAAAAGAGAAGAATGCGATAATACTGGCACACAATTACCAGCGCCCCGAGGTACAGGATATCGCCGACCTCACGGGAGATTCGCTGGTGCTGGCGCGAGAGGCTACCCGCACCGATGCAGACATTATACTCCTCTGCGGCGTTGATTTTATGGCAGAAGTTGCTGCCATACTCAACCCGGAAAAACTGGTGCTGATACCTGATGTCAACTCGCTGTGCTCGATGGCGCAGAGGCTCAGCCTTGGTGCACTGCTCGAAGCAAGGGATGTGCATCCCGAGGCAGATGTTGTACTTTATATTAACACCCTGGCGGAAGCCAAAGCATATGCCGACTGTATATGTACATCCGCAAATGCACCCAATATCATCAGCAAGATGAGGGCCGGGACAGTTCTATTCGGGCCTGACCGCAACCTTGCATACTTTGCGCGGAAGAATTCGGGCAAGGAAGTGATAGTGGTACCCGAAAATGGATTATGCCCTATCCACCATATGATGGGTTTTGCCGATCTTCAGGACGCCAGGAAGAGGCACCCTACAGCGGAGGTGGTTGTACACCCCGAATGCATCCCTGAGGTGCAGGACAATGCCAATCATATCGCATCCACCGAGGGTATGGTAAGGTACTGTAAAAACAGCAGTGCAGAAGAATTCATAATCGGCACCGAGAACGGTATGCTCCACAGACTGAGGAAAGAAATACCGGAAAAGAGATTCTATCCACTATCGGAATATGCTGTCTGCCCGGATATGAAAATGCATACGCTCCAGAAGATACTATCGTCGCTTGAGGAGGAAAAATATCCTGTAAGGGTGCCGGAAGAGATTGCTTCAAGAGCACAAAGGGCAATAGAGAGGATGCTGGAAGGATAATGTGCTATAGGGTGTAATAGGGAGTGATAGGAAGTACATTTGGCTGTGAGGATGAAACGATGGCAATGCTTGATGACACGGAGCGCGCAAGATATGACAGGCAGATGCGCCTTCCGGACTTTGGCGAAGACGGGCAGCGCAGGCTCAAGAAAGCAAAGGTTTTCATAGCGGGTGTGGGCGGCCTAGGTTCACCTGTTGCGGCATACCTTGCCATTGCAGGTGTGGGAAATATACGCATCATCGACCACGACATTGTAGAAAATACTAACCTCAACAGGCAGATATTGCACTGGACATCTGATGTGGGCAAGACAAAGACTGCCTCTGCAAAAGAGAAGCTGGACCAGATAAATCCTCATGTGAATATAGATGCTATCAGTGATGAGATACGGACCGATAATGCTCACAGGCTTGTGGGAGATGCGGGCATAATAATCGATGCTCTTGACAATTTCAGCGCAAGGTATGCACTTAACAGGGTTGCAATCGACAAAAAGATACCTTATGTACACGGCAGTGTTTATGGGCTTGAAGGAAGACTCACATTCATAATGCCTGGTGAAACGCCCTGCCTGAAGTGCATCTTTCCAAAGCCCCCTCCAGAGGGAATCGTACCTGTTGTGGGCACAACACCCGGCGTCATAGGATGTATGCAGGCCGCAGAGACCATAAAATATTTTACGGGCATCGGGACTCTGGCCAAGAACAAACTCATAGTTTATGATGGCATGCATGCGGAAATCATAGAGATACCTGTTAAAAGAGATTCTAACTGCCCTGAATGTCTTACGGGCAATCGCAGGTAACTCTCGCAATGAGAGTGAATGCGAATGAAAGTGGGACGGCAGGTGGAAGAGGAGGGTTGGAAAATAGAAGTACGGGTCAAATACGGCAGGGGCGCAGCATCTCTCGATATACCCGAAGGTAACGTCGCGGCGCAGATATATCCCAATCCAGACAGTACTGCGCGCCAACCGGCGGAAGAGTTCGAGAAGGCGCTCGGCAACCCGGTCGGAGAGCTCCTGGAAGAACTGTGTACGGGATCGAAGACGTGTTTTCTTGTAGAGGACGGCACGCGCAGCGAGCCGTACAGGGAGATAATAGATACAATTGTCAGGAGACTAAAAAACGCAGAGAGTCTCACCTGCATTATTACAACAGGCTCTCATGAACCCGATGAAGAGGGTAATCACAGGATTGAGGCAATGCTGCGGGAAGCGTGCGAGGATTATAAGATAAAAAATTACTCTGTTATCATACACGATTGTCTAAAGCATCCGCACGAGTATGTTGGAGCAACCACCAGGGGTACGGAGGTATACACCAACAGGTATGCACTCGGACACGATCTTTATGTCGTAGCGTCAGATATGAAGAACCACTACTTTGCAGGATATTCAAATTCCATCAAGAACTTTCTGCCCGGGATATGCTCGTTCCGTACAATCGAGATGAACCACAGCCTCTCGCTGAAGCCGGAATCGACCTTCGGCGCACATCCATGGCATCCGGATCCAAGCAGAAGGACCAATCCACTGGCAGATGATATGCTGGAGGCAATGAACATGATTACTGCGCATGGTAGTATATTCACGCTGGCTATGATTACCATGGACTGTAAGGTAGTGTGGTGCAGGGTAGGAGATATAAGGAGGGTGACCACCGAAGGCATAGGTGTGATAGACAGGAACACCGGGTTCCATGTAGTGCCGACAGATTATATCGTGGTCTCGCCCGGCGGATATCCGCAGGATAATACTCTATACAACGCGCAGCGGGCACTCGAGCTGACAAAGAATGCAGTAAAACCGGGTGGTGAAATACTCTTACTTGCCGAGTGTGCTGACGGCATAGCACCCGGCAGAGCCGCAAAGGAGCACTTCTATGATGAACTTGCCAGACCCATTCCTGAAGTGCTTGAAGGTATACGGAGAGAATACAAGCTCTACACTCACAAGGCATATAAATTCGCTGAGCTGCTGACCAGAACGCAAGCCGTGCATGTGCACACAAAACTGGATGATGATGTGATAACTAAAATACACATGCTGCCCGCTTCAGAGCCGCAGCAGGTAATAGACCGGTGGATAGAAGAAGATCCCAATGCGCAGATAATTGTATTTGATGATGCCAACAAACTGGCAGTATATTGATATCTTGCGAACGTGTAGAAGCTTCGCCTCTACAGATATCTGATGCGATTGAGATACCGATTGAGATATATCCCAGCGGCGGTACAATTCATACCGCCTGTGCCGATACGAAAAATAGAAAAGCTAGGAAAATGCAACGAAGAATAATATTCAATGCGGCAATAGTCTAGTGGTCAGGACTCGGGCTTCCCATAACAAGCGTTCACAAACATTCTAAAAATTATGGAACTGTATATTCAGCGTTTGTTGGAGACAGCCTGCAACCCGGGTTCGAATCCCGGTTGCCGCATAGAGATTATTCAGCTCTGTAGAGCCAAAACTAGGAGTGTTTTTTGATATAGTAGAAGACATACCACATAATTTCCTATTGCTGGTTTTACCTGCAGCATACCAAAACTATAAATACCCATATACACTACTTTTACATATGGCACATATTACACTTAGCATACCAGAAGATGTATATAAGGGGATGAAGAGACATCCTGAGATAAAATGGAGTGAAATTGCTCGAAAAAGTATCATCAAGTATCTAAACGAGCTCAAAGAGAGAAGGGTAATGGAAAGCGCTGAAATAATGGAAGTACTGGATAAAGAGGCAGTAGAAGACCTGAGAAATATGCCTGCTGACAGAATGAAAGAGATGTATGGGGAAATGGTGGAGAAGGAATGGAAGAGACTGAAATCTTTGATACAAACCTCCTAATGGAGGGTAAGGGAACAGCAACCACAATTTTCTGCATCATCGAGTATCCAAAGGCACTGGAGATGAATCTGAAGGTCCTATGGCCTGAGAAGGCGGATTATGTAAAGGCAATAGAGGTAATGGTATTGATGTTTAAAAAAGGCACACCGCTTCCAGCAATCGATATTATAATGGCCAGCATGTGCATAAACCGGGATCTTGCACTTGTAACCAAGGATAAACACTTTGAACACATACAGAAGAGTGTCCCGGGTTTTAAATTGATACTGAAAAAGTAGGCTGCGGACTGGCTACATGATCAACCATGTTCTTGCATGATACTTATGGAAACAACGGCATATAAACGAGTTGCCTTCCAGAACGAAACCGACCACCCATTATTTCTTTCCCATCATCAAGTATGCCACTGCTAGCAATCCGGCGATTGCGAAGATTACTTCGAATCCCGGCTGTTTCATCTCATTGAGAGCAAGTTCTTTGTTGCTCTGTACCTCTCTATGATTTGGATCTATCTCAAGTGCTTTATCAAATGCCTCTATCGCTTCCTCGTATCTGGCCAGCTCACCAAGAGCAGTTCCTTTGTCGTAGCATACATCTATCTAATTGCGGGGTTATCTCAAGCGCTTTATCATAGGCAACCACAGCCCCCCTCATATCTTGCGGAGCAAAGCTCCGCGAGACTTGGTAAAATCATAGATTTTACCTGTCTAGCAGAACTACGTTCTGCAAGACTTAACAAATGCAAGGCATTTGGTTGTCCCGCGGAACTTCGTTCCGCAAGACAGACGAAAGCGTAGCTTTCGTCAAGTCTGCCTAAATCGTCAAGAAATACCAGTATTAATAACACATAAACTAACATGTTCTAAACGTGTATTGATGGAGCGGTGAAGCGCCGTAAAGCAAAATCTGTTAGGGAGTACCGGGGAGATTTCGGGTTATAAATCTGCAAACCCCATCATTTAGTTTATTGGATTATTGCGATTGACTACGAATGTGAGGTCAAATACGCATATGCAAAGGGGAGAAGTGGAATATAGTACCAATCAAGGTATGGGGCGCAAGACGCAGGTGGTTGACTGCCGTGCAGGTAAGGGAGTTGGACTTGGAGGGGGGCGGGCCTCCAAGGGTACCTTCGCAGAGGCAGAGAACCCGGATGTTATTGTACTCTCGATGGGCCCCGGTCCAAGACATATAACCAAGCCAGTGTGCGAGATCACATATGGGCTGCGTGAGGCAGGCATATCTACAAGTGTTATGGTGATGGAGGCAGGCATTGGGCCGCCGTCCGATGCGCCTGGCGGACTGAGGATGTCGGTATCGGGAATTAGCCCGCGTGAAGTGGCTCAGATCGCGCGCCACAAGTTAATTGTGATGCATCTTGGCAACATACCCGGGCACTTCATATACAAGGCGAGAACATTTCTGCGGGATGTTGAGAAACCTGCGATAGTCGTATGTCAGGCTCCTGTGAGGTCAGAGCAGTTCGCCGAGATAGGAGTCAAGGTGTACGGCGTTGAGGTGAACAATCTCAAGACCAAAGGTGAGGTCGTAGACATCGTCATGGGAGTTACAAGGGGGCAAACATGTTCTGCAGCGAAACTACAGGAGATAATCAGCAAGGTCAGGTACTGGCTCAACTACTATGATAAATACAGCCCAGAAAACGAAACAATCGAATCAGATGCATGTTTAAAAATCAAAGATTTTTAAACGGTTACAGAATCTCCGATTCTGTAAACATGTCTGGAAGCGAAGCTTCCATACGGTTGTAGAACGCAGTTCTACAAACATATCTAAAAGTGGAACTTTTAGACGGTTATGGAACTTCGTTCCATAAACAT
>JAUWIL010000133.1 GCA_030605385.1 Methanobacteriota archaeon | reverse complement strand
CCTTGTGTTCCAGGCCGTGCCGTGATCTGATATGACCTCTATCTTGCTACATGCGGATTCGGTACATCTACTGTATATACTGTCAGTTCGCTTACCCGATCCGAGGTAGCCAGTGGCATCCTCCCAGACTACATATACATTCCCGTTATCTGCGGCTATCGAGGGGTTGGCGGATGAGCCCGTGTTCCAGCCGCTTGCATTATCTGATATGACTTCTACCGTGCTCCATCCACTTCCGTTCCATTTGCTGTAAAAAATGTCGGTATCCGTGCCAGAGCCGAGGTAGTCAGTGTAGTCCTCCCAGACGACGTACACACTGCCGTTGTCGACAGCGATTGCAGGATTATCAGAGTCCAGAATGTTCCATCCAGTACTGTTATCTGATATAACGTCTACATCACCCCAGTGTTCGTATGGAAATCCAGTCATATTCATGCTGGCATATGTAACATTCGCATATCTCGGAATTTCCATATAGGATGTCTGATTTCCAGCAGAAGTAAATGTAAAGTTTTCAGAAGAGTTGATCGAGAGCGTGTCCGCACAAGTGATTGAAATCAGGCATATAAGTAAAATAAACAATACCCATAGTCCAATTAACAGCCCACTGTACAGCGAGCCTACCTTGTGCCGAGCTTTGCTTTCCATATCGCTCACCATCAACTTTCACCGTGGGGGTGCTGGAGATGCTTACCTTATCTAATATCTGCAGTGCATGAGTGATTGCAAATTATAGAATCTGGGTGCAGCCTAGGTGGCATCACTGCCGCTGATGTTGGCATAGCCTGGGCATTTGCTGGAATGATGACCGAGATGAAAATGCCAATGCTGGAATTACTGCTGTCGCCTCTCCTTGCTGCCATAAATACCCCATTATATATTCAGCGCAATACACTATAAATGATGGCGATAAGATTTATGATACTGACAAGATTTTAGATATTTAGCATGCATTCACATCGCGCATGCCAGATGCTTCCTAAGGATAAGTGCACCCTGAGGAAAAAGTAAGAGGGATAGAAATAGCAAGAGGGGGCTAATCGGAACTATTACCCTGAATCATACCTCATAAGCGCTCTTATCTATAATTACCCCGATGCCATGTCTTATTACGAATGTGCGCGGTCTCGGGTCATTTAAAGTCATCCTCATTTTAACGACCTGAATGTTCCGTGTAGGGATGCCTCCCGCTTTGGTTCCACCATACATGCGGATGACTCCGTCGTATGCGTTTGATATACTCGATATCAGCTTGTCTGAGTGAGCTCCGGACGTATATATATCCAGGGAGATAAGCTGCATTTTTCTGAGATTCTTGTTGAGGTTGTACACATGTCTGGTGACGCTGTCATCCGTATCCCGTAATACAAGTGCTGTTGCACTATCCTGTATGATTCTGATCGGGGCATCCAAACCCCTGGCAGTGCTCAATATCTTTGATGAGAGTAATTGTATGTTGGTAATATCACTTATTCTATGGTTCTCCTCGCTGTCGGGGTCGCATGCATCTATTAAAATAAGCTTTCCCTCTTTTTCATAGACATCGGGCTTGAAGTTAAGGTAACTCATAGCCTGCCTGATGCGCTCGGGCTCGAGATCTGCGCAGACGTATATAACTGACTCTCCCCTCTTCAGCCCCTCCAATGTAAGCTGGTAGCCCAGCGTACTTGTCCCTATGCCAGCATCTCCATTTACCATCATGCACGTTCCCAATGGGATTCCCCTTGGAAAGAGTATGTCCATGACTTCTATTGCTTCCGCTGCTTCCATATACCTCACACCTTACTCATATGGATATACAGTGACGCCGTCTGTACCTATCTCAAGCATCTGTTTACCGGTAGTATGGGCTGTGCCCCTCATCTTAAGTACCTCTAAATACCTTCTCCTCTTGCCACCTTCATCGTCATTGTAAATCATCATTACGCCATCCGATATATATGATACAATGTCAGAATATATGGAATCTGGCATTACTTCCCCCGTAATAAGCGTTGTTGATTGCCAGTTCTTCATGCCGCTCGAGAGGTCATACAGAAAGGTTCTATACGTCTGCTCATCCATCATGCTTTCAAATATGGTTACCGGATCTATGACAACTCTTTGGGGGGGCGCTTCAACAACCTCGCTCTCTATCATATCAAGCAGCACTTCACTTAGTTCGCCTGAATTTTTCAAACGCAGACTTTTTATCCTTGAGCCTAAATCAACATACTTTATCTCATGCCCAAAATACTTCTTATCCATAAAAGTATGCCTGACCGCAAAGCGCAGCATCCAGTGAACAGACTCACTCAGTGTCGTGAAAAACAGGCACTGCTCTCCATTACGGGCTCCCTCGAACAAAAACTGGGTGGCAAACGTGGTTTTACCGGTACCAGTCCCTCCTGCAACCAACATCGTTGACGGGAATGGGTACCCCCCCTCGACCATATCATCCAGCCCAGGTATGCCGGTCCCGATTCTGACCAGATCCTCATACAAGCATATCACACTCCCCAACCAGACCTTTATGCAGGTGCATCACCCTCCCCTCTGAGGTTCAATACTTTATCGCAAAGTGCCTCTAGTGTGCCAAGCAACTCAAGATGCGTATCCTCGGATGCCATAAAAACGGCAGAACATGATTTTGGCAGTAATGGGGACGATATCATTGAAGTAATAAAATCCTTGATCCTTTCTGTTTCATGGTATAACTGCAATGTCGATATATCAACAAAAACAAAATCCTTATCAGACGAGGCTGATGCGATTGATTTCAAAAAAATGTCAGCATCAAAAGAGTTGTTCAGAAATAAAGCATTTGATGGAGCATTTGCCGACTCTACAGACCTTGCGCCCGAGATGTCCGTAACCTGGTCAATAAAAAATATATCGTTTGTGTTCACTCCCTTTCTATCCAGCACTCGCCGCATGTGTGAACAGGGGCTCCTTGAATATGCGATCAATCCCCTCATCTTCCTGCGATTTACGAGGGATTTTAAAAGCGCCGAGCTAATGTTTTGTGAATCTATGGAATCAACAAAGAGAGATATTATCTGCCTTTTTGCGCTTGTCATGTCGCCCAGCCCAGTTTCAATTCTCTGGATTACTTCCTCCTCATTTCGACGGGGTCTGTTTTTATCTGCCATAGTGTCGTTCATCCTTATCTGCCATAGTGTCGTTCTTCCACTTTATAACCATTATCACTCTCTTGCATATTTTGGATTTTTCGTCTTTTTGTGTATCTTTTTGTTGGTCCGCGTTGGTCCGTATTAGAATTTGTATATGTTCACCTTTGTACCTCGCCGTAACCCCGTAACCTAATCATATGCCTATACCTGACATATAAATATAAGCACTAACACAATAAAGACCGTACTAACCAGGTGTGCTAAACTATGGGTATGGATAGCATTATTTGAACCACTCCAGCCATAACCCGACAAACATGTCTGAAACGCTCTGCGTTTCATACGATTGCAGAACTTCGTTCCGCAAACAAGCTTACAAATAGATTTAATAGAATATCTTCTGCAAAGAGAGGAGTTCCAATAGATGCAAGAAAAAGAGGGCGGAGGATCAACAAGCAGTGAGCCGACAGTATGGAATGATGAGGAGAGGCTCAGTGAAGTTAATGCCGAGATAGAGCTGGAGATAACAAGAGGTAAAAGAATCCTGGAGAGAATACACGAGCATGAAATCTGGCTTCTGGAGTTGAAATACCTCTGCGATAATTTTGTCACGGAAAAAGATGTCAGCCGCATAATAAATGATGTTCGGCGGGAAAATATAGGGAAGTTAAAATCCATTGTAGAAAGGAAAGTGAGCAGGGGGAAAGTCAGCAAAGACCTTAAAATTAAACTGGACTCACAAGCAATCGCCATTGGAAATTTGACTTCCCTCCTTGATGGTCTTGATTATAATGTCAGCGCTCTGCAAGAACTGCAGAAAGATGCTGATAAGAGATTTGATGCTCTTGCGAACCTCATAGAAGGTGTAAAGGGGGATATATCCAGAAAGATCGATGACAGGACGTCTGAGACAAAAGGGGTCCAGGAAGGGCTGTCAGATAAAATAAACTCTCTTTTTGAATGTTATAAAGAGGTTTCAGACAGGATTGTCAGCAACTCTAATGATATTGGGGAGATTCGAGATTCCTTGGCCGGACTGGTAACGTCAACAGCCGATGGTGTCCAAAATCTCGCTACAGAGTACAAGGGTAGATTGAGTGAACTTGTATCCAGAATAGACGGGCTGCAAGAGGGTAGTGAGACCCTGGCACCTCTGAAGCGGGTGGACGAACTCAACGAATTCTATCGAAATCTCTCTCAGGATGTTGACGAGCTTAAAAAGCAAGCCGATCAGGGTGAAGAGCAGCAAATCCAGCAAAACAAGATGCTGGAAGAGCTGAGAGATGGCGCCAGCAGGGCTGATAAAGAGCTGCATGACAGGATTGCCGAACTCGAAGGGCAGATCAATGAGACGATAGAGAGCGCTGTTCAGGCTGTGCGGAATGGTGCAGATGCGAAGGCGCAGTATTTGAATGAAATCGTGTCAACACTGCAGAACCAGATACAGCAGCTGCAGGCGGCTGAGGATGAGCTGAAGGAGGGTGTGAGGCGGCAGCAGGGTG
>JAUWIL010000138.1 GCA_030605385.1 Methanobacteriota archaeon | reverse complement strand
GCGTTTTACCCCCATGAAGCGGAAGCTCTGTCACGCCTGACTTACGGGGCGGCATAATACATTACTATAAGCCGATAATCAAAAATAAATCTGTGCTAGAGTGGAGCGAAACTAAACATCCAAGAAATCATCCATGCAGTATCACAGAAATCTGCACTATTCAAGTATTTTCTTCCAGAGCCAGTCGTAGTCCTGCGGTCGGTTTAGATATTCGAGATATTCAGGTTTTTCACGTATTAAACCGTACATCTCCCTACCCTTTATCAAGCCGAGTTCGCCGTAGTTAGTGGTTTTTATCTCCCTTATTTCAGGTACCTCTTTGTAGTTGTGGTTAGGGATGAAGTTACCATCTTCCATCTCGTAGTATGCTGCACCCTTCAATTTCCTGTAAGGCTCGTATATGGATGAAAAGTTCCGTGACACCCAGTTGCACATTTTAATGGTTTTGTTTGTTGGATTGATTGTTACATGACCGTAGTCAGGCGGAATGACTGCTTTATCTCCGGGTCCACAGCGAATTAATACGACATCAGTGATTCTTTCATCCTCTTCCGGATCTGCCTTCTGCAGGAAATAGTGCGCGCTGCCCTCAAGCACCTCATAAATCTCAGTATATGAGATCTCAGTACCAGGTACGCGCGGATGATAATGTCCCGCAGTCTTCACATACTCTTTCCCAAGAGTCCCTGGAGGTATGGCGGTGATGTCATAGCGCAGTGCACGCTCCTTCATCAGCCGGTAATCGTTCCTGCTCAGTGATAGGTCGCGGTACATGTAGTACAATTCTGGATTACCTGCAGTGCTCAGCCACTCTTTATCATATATCACATCAGCCATGTCTGTTAAGTGCCTGACGTCAGGCTCCTGCTCATTCCCTCCAAACTTCAGTGATGGAGGTACCGCCTTCTCATCGTTCATCTTCAATTGCACCTTGTAGCGTTGAATATTCTGACCTGAATATGATCCTATGACACGTTCTTGGCTTACTGGTTCTTGGCTTGCTGCACACACTCTATGTCATGAACCACTGCATCAGGATAGTCTTATAATCTATTACCAGAACGCTGTATTAGGAACTGCTTATGCTATATCTCTTGAGGTGTCAATCTGTATACCTTCATCAACCTTGAATTTGATGAGGGAGTTCGATGCCTTTTGACCCCGTATCTTTGGTATGTAGAGTTGATTTGCCACTTTATCCCCTGTTCTCTCCAATACCACTTCAAACACTGCATCGCATAAGTTCATAATATTGTGTTCCACACTACTTCCCTCAGCATCAAAATTATTACCCGTCCCTAGAACGTATAAAAACGTGAGACACCCAGTCTCTTTGGTCACTTCATATATGACGTTCGCAAGTTTTATTATAGCACCCTTGTTTACGTTCAGGTTCAGATAGAACGAGAAGTTGTCAATTACTATGTTAAAATCGTCCCCCAATGACATAAGAGCCTTGAGCTGGTGTTCTGTGAAGTCTAGTATATCTCTATCTGAGTACTCGTTCCCTGTGTTTTCAACCATCTCACCATAGTTGTCAATGTAGTATTGAGAATAGATGTCAACATATGCTATATTACCGGTATCAAAGTTCATGTCGGTGATATTCTGATTGAGGTATGTGGGTCTGCGGGAAGTTGTGAAGTAGTATGTTTTCTTTGAGGATGATAGCTGATAGAGAAATACCTCTGCCATTGAACCCGGGTCTGCCGAGAAATAGACGACCGTCCCGGCTGGCAGGCCGCCGTTTAAGTTCCTGTCAAGGAGTCCTATGCCGGTGGATTTTACGGGAGATACTACTGGCTCAGTTGTTATTCTGGTTGTCTGAGGGGCTTCTGTCTCACCAATAGTCAAATCTACACCAGAATCAGAAGTAATTGTTGCCGCTCCATTTCCTGCTTTCCTGTCAAACACTGGAACGAACTCTCTGCCGGTAAACCTACTCCGATCCTTCACTCAAATTGCCCCCCTCATGAAGTTAATCTATAAATGGGAGAGATAGCTAATTCTCATAGTAGTTATACCTAATTGTATCTATAACTATTTATAATGTTCTTACTTAATACGTCTTGGGTTGATGGTTTATTAAGATTTGGATATCGGTATCACCATTCAGGGCGTTAAAACAGCTCGAAATAGGATTAAACTAAGTAAACGTCTGCCAGCCTGTATCTAGGGCTTTGAAAGACTGTGTTGAAGATAATTTGACCTTTAGGTGCGTATAGAACATTTTAAGCGGACAAAAATGTGAAATGAAAGATGAAACCCAATTAGAAAGAGAAAATGGTATTTTTAAAGCCAACAGGTGAATAAAATGGTGTATTGGTTTCAAAAAAGCTTTTATAACACTCAGCCAAACTAACTAGGAAACTATGCAGAAAGTGGAGTATTAAAATGCCGCTGATAGAACGACTGCAAGAAGCGCACGAAAGGCACCCTTACATTACACTTATCCGTCCAGTTGGGTGGTCCCCATTTCTGCTGCCACTACTATTGGGGCTCATAGAATCGGAGTTTCAGTCAATAATAGGATCATACAAACTAATCCTCGCATGCATACTGGTGTGCAGTGCAGTCTACATTATTAACTTCTATTCTGATGTAGAATCAGATAGGAAAAGTCAGGTCAGGAAATATATCGTAATGTCCAAGCAGCCTTTCGTAACTGGTGGCGTAAAATCTGTAAATGGACTCTTGTTATCGGCGGCATTTCTGATACTTGCATTCATAATCGCATTTACTATAAACCTAACAGTGTTCGCACTTACAATACTGGGGGCGGTAATATCGATAATATACTCAATTCCCCCCCGATTCAAATCAGTTCCGGTGGCGGACGTTCTGTCAAACATCATACCTGCCGGGTTTGCATGCTACGCTGCAGGATGGAGCGCCTTCAAGCCGATTACAGATCTCCCCGTACTGCCAGTGCTGTGGCTGCTATCGCTTGGAGCTTCGGCATACATTCTGACGCAAATAATTGATATAGATGCTGACGAAAAAGCAGGCACACGCACAACGGCAACTTTTCTCGGCACAGAGAGGGCTACCAGACTCAGCTTTGGACTATATGCAATGTCACTGGTATTCTTCACTCTCAGTGTGCTAACAAGAGGGACACTCATCTACATAATTATGTTGCCATTTTTTATCATGACGCTGCCCTACTATAACCTGCTGAAAAATCCCACAAGGGAGCATGCATATAAGCTGGCATTCTCGGGAGGCGTACTGTTCAATGGAACGATCATCACCATACTGGTCTTCTACACGATTGCACGCTTTACCGATTTGAGTATGGCTTTTCAGCCGTTAGTCAACATACTGTAATAGTCAATATGCTGTAAAATAATAACGTGCATAACGCGCTGTAAAGATATCAAAGTGAGAGTTATGAAGATTCTGTTCGTGACTGGTAATAAAAACAAGGTAGTTGAGGCGGCGGCAGCGCTGAGGCCGCTGGAGGTGGAAGTGGAGCAAATAGACTATGATTACCCCGAGATACAGCACGACACCCTCGAGCCCATAGCAGCGTATGGTGCACGGCACACCGCGGAATATCTTGCGAAACAGAGTTTCGCGAGATTTGGCGGAGTAAAACTCCGCTTGCCTTGCGAACCAAAGGTTCGCGAGACAGACGGACTACCGTCCGTCAAGTCTTGCAAAAACGAAGTTTTCGCGAGATATCTGGAAGATTCGCTTCCAGAAATATCTCGCAGAATCGGAGATTCTGCAAGGTATCTGAAATGCTTCATATTTCAGAAAGATTTCCAGAAAACGGTAATAGTTGAGGATGCAGGACTGTTCATTCCTGCACTAGGGGGTTTTCCCGGACCTTACTCGGCTTACGTTCATGATACCATAGGTAATGGAGGTATACTTCAGCTCATGCGGCAGTTACCCAACCGCGGAGCATCCTTCAAATCAGTAATTGGGCTATGCCGGCATGGAGAGGAGCCAAAGCTCTTCACAGGCATTGTTGAGGGTACAATAACTGCCGAGGGGAGGGGCACAGGGGGATTTGGATATGACCCTATCTTTGAGCCCAAAGAAAGGGACGGTCGAACATTCGCCGAGATGAATACAGATGAGAAAAACCAGTACTCACACCGTGCAAGAGCGCTGCGTAAACTTGTAGAATACCTGAAAAAACAGATGCAGTAGTGCCAATTACAGGCTTACCATTACAGGCTTACCATTACAGGCTTACCATTACAGGCTTACCATTACAGGCTTACCATT
>JAUWIL010000139.1 GCA_030605385.1 Methanobacteriota archaeon | reverse complement strand
CTGGTGGAATTAGTGTGCAGAACCACTGGCCAGTTAGATGTTTACAGAATCGGAGATTCTGTAACCGTATGAAAAACCGTAGGTTTTTCAGACATGCCACTGGTCTACTGACCAGTGGTTCTTCACAATTGGATAAAAAGTACGGGCTGGCGCGCTTAAAAGAGAGTGTAGAACTATGACTTTGTGCGCTTCATGCTCTGTATTTGAGGAGGAGGGTTTGCAGAAGGTTGCAAGAGCATAACAACGGTAGGTTGAGGCGCCGCCGCCATACTCTATTTCCCTTCTACAATCTGGTCTATGGGCTGTTTATGGGGCTTTTTCTGTAATTAGCTTAAATTATCGATTCAGCAACTGCTGATACATCTACTGGCAGCTAAATGCTCTTAGCTGCGTCTACCTCCTCAAATTTAAGGATGGTAAGCTAATGGTCCTGTATTTATGGCACCATTAGCCCCAATCTTGTTGGCTTGCTCTGGACTATTTTATTATATCTATTAGCTGACTCTCGGAAAATCCCCTGACTGCATTCGCACTACTCATACTCACGCGCCTTCCAAGCGCTCTGGTAGGGCTTGCGGCTCTCTCCGCAACGCCATTTGGTCCGAGTATCTGTGCGGACTGGACACCGGTCATTATCGCCATGACCCGTACTTTGCCTTCATATGTTGGGTCGATTCTTGCACCCCATATGACGTTGGCATGTGGATCAAGTTCATATGTCAGGGCTTCTGCCACTTCCTCTGCCTCTTTCAGTGTCAGGTCGGGTCCGCCTGTTATGTGTATAAGGCTTCCGGTTGCGCCACGGTAGTCAACATCCAG
Organism: Methanobacteriota archaeon; assembly: GCA_030605385.1. GTDB lineage: Archaea > Halobacteriota > Syntropharchaeia > JAUWIL01 > JAUWIL01 > JAUWIL01. The sequence goes on along the minus strand of JAUWIL010000139.1, from coordinate 3,416 downwards.
CAGTGGATGGTTGAGCGCCGACTTCACGACATCATTTGATTTATCCTGGCTCTTGGTCTCCCCTACGAGCATTACAGCCACTCCGCCGCAACTCATTATGGTTTTAACGTCAGCATAGTCAAGGTTAATCAGCGACGGCTGGGTTATGGTCTCCGATATCCCTTTGACTGTCTCTGATATCAGCTGATCCATCACGGAGAATGCCTGCTCTATTGGTAGGTTTGGCACATACTCCAGAAGTCTGTTGTTGTCCAGTACGATTGCTGTGTCAACGGCTTTCCTGAGGTCCTCAAGTCCCTCTTCGGCTTTAACGAGTCTGGCGCGCTCAACGCGGAATGGTGTTGATACCATACCAACCACTATCGCACCATGCTCCTTTGCAACCTCAGCTACAACCGGTGCAGATCCTGTTCCGGTTCCACCTCCCATGCCCGCAGTCACGAACACCAGATCTGCATCTTTCATGACATCTTCCAGTGTCCCTCTTGCAAGCTCGGCTGCTTTTTTACCTATCTCAGGGGATCCCCCTGCACCCAGACCTCTGGTAAGCGATTTGCCTATCAGTATTTTCTTATCTGCCTGTGTGATGTCTAGATGCTGTTTGTCGGTGTTAATTGCTATAGTCTCTGCACCCATCACTCCGACGTTGAAGAGTCTGCTCATGGTGTTGTTGCCTGCGCCGCCGCACCCGACTATCACTATGCGCGGCTGTCCGAATTCATCAAAACTGGTTTCATCCTGTGCCATTGCATCTCGGTATTGCCTCTCTTTTTCGCAGTACTTCAATGCCTCCTGTACTATCGATTGCGTATTATCCACCCCCTCATTCAATCGTAATCTTGCGAATACTTCAGTATTCGCGAGACATAACGAAGGCAGAGCCTTCGGTTGTCTCGCAGAATCGGAGATTCTGCAAGATATCTGAATGCAAAGCATTCAGAGATATTTGCATGAGTTTGTTCATCATGCAAACACTGATAGCCTTTCAACTCTGTTGAATATGCTATCACTCTTTCTTTCTATAAGGTCTCTCACTGCCGCCCTCACTGCCTCACTTGTGGAAGGATATTCTCCCTGGCCCACCATCATGTCCAACATTTTTATCTGCTGGTCAGGGATTCTGATTGTCACACGCTGCATTTCTGCTACCCCTAGTATGACGCTTGTCTGACCTGAGTCAGTTGCCTGACGGTCAGAAAGGCGACGTTTGTCTGACAATAGGACGACATGTGTCTGACAAAACTAATCTATAGACTTATTACTATATAAACTTTCTCCAGACTTGGAACCGTAGATTCATACAAGGCACATAGCACGACGTCTCAACCAATGTTTGAGAATGCATGGAACAGTGGTTTACACCTTGCATGCGGTACGCAGGCTGCGCTATCATGTCGGAGCAGCATTCCATCCCCATCAATCAAAAAGATACGTTCAAGATATAAATACATTCTCTGATGTGAATCTGGCACGAGGGCGTATATTCGACAGTAAACTACTACAAACTAAAGTTTGTAGCGTTTACAAAATTGCTTGATGATGTGCTGCATTCATCCCCGTCTTTAAAGGCGGAGCGTTCTGCAAGCAATTTTGTAAATAGGGATTGATTGACCTCGACTAACTCTTTGGCAGACTCGTGATAACTCACATAAAAAATGATATGGGGGTCTGTAACCCCCCTAACAATCTATAATCCCTTGCTCATCATCTTCAGCATGTCGATCATTCTGCAGGCATAGCCATATTCATTATCATACCATGACAGGACTTTGACCATACTGCCGCCGATGACGTTCGTGTACTCTGCATCCACGATAGATGAAAGCGGGCTGCCGTTAAAATCGATTGATACGAGAGGTTCATAGCTTACTCCCAGAATGCCTTTAAGCGGTCCGTTGGCAGCATCGTCAAATGCCTTATTGACTTCCTCGGCAGTTACATCCTTCTCGAGATCTGCCACAAAGTCGACCAGAGATACGTTCGGGGGTGGCACACGAATCGCAATTCCGTGAATCTTGCCCTGCAGTTCCGGTAGAACTACGGTTACTGCCTTGGCAGCGCCCGTGGTAGTGGGTATCAGACTTACTCCGGCAGTCCTCGCCCTGCGCAGATCCTTATGTCTGTGGTCGAGTATGCGCTGGTCATTTGTGTAAGCATGCACGGTTGTCATGAGACCTCTGACAATTCCAAACGAGTCGTTCATCACCTTTGCAACCGGTGCAAGGCAGTTGGTCGTGCATGAAGCATTTGATACTATGTTATGCGCCGCTGGGTCGTACAGGTTGTCGTTAACCCCCATGACAATGGTCACGTCTGGCTGCTTGCCCGCAGCCGATATCAGTACTTTTTTTGCTCCCGCGGTGATGTGCTTGGAAGCGCTCTCCCTATCCCTGTAGAGACCCGAACATTCAGCCACTATGTCTACACCAAGCTCGTTCCATGGCAGATTGGCAGGATCGTTCCTTTCGGAAATCACTTTTATTTCCTTACCGTCAGCGATTATTGAGTCCTCTCCTGCCTCCACACTTGCATTGAACGTCCCATGGACCGAGTCATGCTTAAGCAGATGAGCGGCTGTCTTTGGGTCCGCCGGATTTATTGCCACGAATTCCATATCACTTTCTTTAATCCCTATTCTGAGAATGAGTCTTCCTATCCGTCCAAAACCATTTATTCCAACTTTCACAGTCAATGAACTATACCCCCCTTATTATAAGTGAGAAATAAAGTGTAATATTACTTGTCGTTACTAATATTTATTGGTATTCAGGCATATGTAGTCGTATCTGCGCTCCCCTTTGCAATGGATCACTTTACAGTTATCTCGTGTTCCATCAGGTCTATTTCACTTATGGCACCCTTAAGCGTGACAGATTCGCCCAGCAGGCCGCGCACCTCGACATATTCGCCGTTGACCCTGATTATTGCCGCCTCATCCATAACAGTTTCACGAGTGCCGTCTTCCCTCAGCAGTATGACTTTGGACTCGCACATAGTAAACCATACTTAACACCTTCAGGAGTATAAACCTTACCCAGTTGATCCTTGCTCAGTTGATTTCTACCAGAGTATAAGTCTTGGAGTATAAGTCCCATCCAGTTGATTCATATAAACCACCCAGCCACCAAACCACCCAGCTGATATTCATCAGGGTACAAGCTGGAGCAAAATACAAGCTGGAGCAAAAACCCATGGTAACCCATAATAAAAACATATTTAGCCCCTCATCACGAAACTGTCTGCGGGATGAACAGGAGGATGAACACAGGGCATGACCGTTGAGGAATTCCTGAAGGACAAAAAATGCGAATTCTGCGGCGAGCCCGCAGCGAGCGTGTGGTTCGGGCGCATTGTGTGCGGCAGCACGGACTGCATAAACAGGGCACAGGACAGCTTTGTATGCGGCGGGCAGGCTG
>JAUWIL010000015.1 GCA_030605385.1 Methanobacteriota archaeon | reverse complement strand
GCAAACATGTCTGAAAACCTTTGGTTTTCAGACGGTTGTGAAATCTTCGATTTCACAAACACCAGTCAATAGAACTGGTGGAATGTCGGTTTCAATAACTTGCACCCACTACCCGATTACGAAATCGAGGAAAATCCTTTGTATATTCATCGAAAGCTGGCTTATAATTACTGCTTTGGTGAGTGTGATGCGACCGTCGTAGATTGCATTTTGAACTTCCTTTATAACGTCTAAAGCGAGTGATAGACGGCTGCCGACCCACGACTGATCCATTCATAACCTCTCGCCGATTTGTTTCTGATTTAAACTAAATTTATCCATCATTTTCTTAATTGCTTTTCCTTCCTCAATTTCCTGTAGTCCACGACGTTTTATATTGGCCTCTATAGTCATCGTTAGAAGCAATAAGAATCCTAACAACAAAGTCGCTTTCGCCACCAACAAGTATATGGGGGAGAACGCACAAGTGGAATGCGATAAATATAGTAAGAGATGGGGCATTGAGACGAGCTACCGTGTTAAAGGGGATTTTAAGCCTAAAACAACCTCTAAAAACTATGTTGTGCGATTGTTTTACTTCATGTTCTCGGTTTGCGTATACAACCTCTGGATATTAGCTAATATCTTCATAGGAGTAATGTTTGGAAAGATAGTAAAGAAGCCATTGATAACAGCCAAGATGTTCGGAACACTACTCTATACTGCATTTCTGGTAGACGATGGCGGGTGGCACTTTTTAAATATGATAGAAGCATAAAGACTATATGCTAGGTAGTATAGGTAGAAATCCCTACACATATCTACACGTATGGTGGCAGCAGTTATAGAAAGGAGGCAGAACTGACGCCTGAATTTGCGAGTGAAATCAAAGGGGTTGAAAAAAAGATGGGTAGTAGCTATGATTATTTCATAAACGCCGATTTGAAGGATTATGTCGGCGAATGGATTTGTATAGCTGATGGTAAGCTGGTATCTCACAGCAAGAATATAAAAGAAGGATATGAAAAAGCAAAAAAGGAACATCCAAACAAAATAATTAGCATAGCAAGAGTGCCCAGTGAGATGAACTGCATATTTTGATTAAAGGCAACTATTTATGTCGATTAGATTCAAATACAAAACAATTCAGAGACCCGATGGTTCACGATGTAAAGGTCCTTGGATATCTGTTATTGTAAAGGGTCACAAAGAAGCAGTAGAATTGATATTTTTGTTGGATAGTGGAGCCGACTTCACAGTAATACCTATAGAGATAGCTGAGATATTGGGTCTTGATATGTCAAACCCAGTTGAAAAATCCGGAGGTGTTGGAGGAGAAGTTGATACAACCCTATCAAGTATGGAAATTGATATTAAAAACGCACATGAGAATTATAGGTTTAGAATCCCTGTCCAAATATTGATGAATAAAGATAGTAAAATACCACCGTTATTGGGTCGAGCTGGATTTTTTTCTGAATTTGAAATAAAGATCAAGCAAAAAGCAGGTAGATTCGCTTTGAAAAAAGAGCAAGACAAAGCTTATTAATCAGAAACTCATACTTTGCGATCTACTGTGAAAAGTAGAAAAACATATATACTGGTTTACGTATAAGTCCCATATCGCTTCAGTCCTATTTGTAATTTCCTGTGGAGTTAGACTCTATCAGGCGGGTGCACCTTGCTGCATCTGACTTATATTACAGTTCTGTGATTTAACGATAATTTAGCAATAAGAGGTAATGATATAATGGAAGATGATAAGCGGTTGAAGGGAACCACGACTGTTGGCATAATATGTGATAAGGGTGTGGTTTTGGCAACGGAGAAGCGGGCCACCATGGGCAGCTTCATAGCCAGCAGGACAGCCAAGAAAATTTACCAGATTGATGATGGAATAGCTATGACGACTGCTGGTGGTGTGGGCGATGCCCAGACGCTTGTCAGGGTCATGAAGGTTGAAGCGGGAATATATAAGATGCGCAGGCAGGAGTCCATGACGGTTCGTGCTGCTTCAAACCTCCTATCGAATATACTCAGCGGTCAGCGGTACTTTCCATTTTATGTGCAGCTGCTGACTGGCGGCTTTGATAAGAATGGAGCATCAATGTACTCTCTGGACGCCCTTGGAGGTATGATCGAGGAGAAGCATGCAGCCGCAACTGGCTCCGGCTCCCCCATAGCATACGGCGTACTCGAGGACCGGTACTCGGATGGAATGTCCATGGATGGGGGTACAGAGCTTGCGGTTAGAGCAATTCACACTGCCATGAAGCGCGATGCGGCATCCGGAGATGAAGTAGAGGTTGTAAAGATTACGGATGGCAGTTATTACACTCTTACTGACGAAGAAGTGAGAAGTATCAGATCCAATCTGAACTAGGCATATGGCTAATATGGCTAATGCGCGGGGATAGGGCATAACCATAGATATGATTTTACAATCAATCTTACAATCCTTGATGTGAACCGTAATCGATTAAATACCGAATTGATAGAATATTGGCAGAACACCTTTGACCATTGTTGTTCTGGAACTTTGACTCTTAATTGAGGGGGACAATCAAGGGGATTTAAACCCCCATTTTATGTGGTGGGCTGTAAAGTTCAAAATGTGCAGCAGTTCACTCACCACGATCATGATACACTGCCATGGACTGAGTTAGACTGACGTTATGCGTCCACTGGTGTTTATACCTGCATTCAGTTCATCGCATTTGGTTTATCAATAGAGTCTCTTGGCAGTTACTTGAATAGGTTTTATTCTATAACCTGTCGTTTGGAGTGGCGTTTACTCATGCAGTTAGATCAGAGAGTTTACTTGAAAATTTAGCACCGTTATGCGGCTGGAGAAGAAACTGGGAGTGAAAAAATAGACTATGACTATAGAAGATCTGCTTAGTGATCTTAAAAAGAAGATAGAGGATAGATTGCCCAGGGGCATAACCGTATCTCATCTGGAGTTTGAGGGGCCCCAGCTGGTTATATATACCATGGAGCCGAGGCAGTTTGCAGACAACGGAGATATGATACGCTGGCTTGCGAAGGATCTGCGCAAGAGAATAGTGGTCAGACCTGACCCTTCAGTGCTGGCGGACCCTGAGGATGCAGTCGGACGCATAAATGAGATAGTCCCGGATGAGAGCGGCGTAACTAACCAATATTTTGATGCCGATACCGGAGAGGTTTTAATAGAGGCTGAGAAGCCTGGTCTGGTTATAGGACGTCATGGCTCGACACTGCGAGAGATAACCAAGGTAATAGGCTGGAGTCCGAAGGTTGTGAGGACGCCGCCTCTGGAATCATATGTTGTTAGGGATATACGGGACTACCTTCGCAAACATAAGGAAGAACGTAAGGTTTTACTCAAGGAAATTGGCAGGAGAATACACCGCGATATGACATCAAAGGATCAGTGGGCCCGTTTGACTACCATCGGAGGCTGCCGCGAGGTGGGCCGGAACTGCACGATGCTGTCAACACCAGAGACGCGTGTGCTCATAGATTGCGGCGTGAGTGTCGACTCCGGAGATGAAGGTTCACCATATCTTTACATACCTGAAGTCCAGCCATTGGATCAGATTGACGCTGTAGTGCTAACTCATGCACACCTTGACCACTGTGGACTCATACCATTACTATTCAAATATGGCTATGATGGGCCGTTGTACATGACACCTCCCACGAGAGATCTTATGGTACTTCTTCAGCTTGACTACATAGAGATAGCGGGCAGGGAAGGCAAGAAGATACCGTATGATTCATCGTACATACGCGAAGGCTTAAAGCACACGATCACTCTGAACTACGGGGATGTTACGGATATAGCACCAGATATGAAAATAACCCTTCACAACGCAGGTCACATACTGGGTTCATCAGTGGTGCACTTCCACATTGGGGATGGGCTGTATAATATAGTTTTCACAGGCGACTTCAAATATGAGCGTACGCTGCTGTTCAATCCGGCGGTTAACGAATTCCCGCGCCTTGAAGCTCTGTTCATGGAGAGTACCTACGGCGGATCCCGCGATATGCAGCCGTCCCGCAGAGAGGCTGAACAGGGTCTACAGCGGGTCATCAAGGAAACCCTTGGTCGGGATGGGAATGTGCTCATTCCTGCATTTTCTGTTGGAAGAAGCCAGGAGGTAATGATAGTACTGGAGGGTGCCATCCGCAAAGGTCTGATAGATGATGTACCTATCTATCTGGATGGAATGATATGGGAGGCTACCGCAATACACACGACCTACCCCGAGTACCTGAACAACAACCTCAGGGATATGATATTCCACAAGGGTTTGAATCCTTTCCTATCAGATTCTTTCAAGCGCGTGGAATCATCCGAGATGAGAAGGCGCATAATGGCTGAGGAGCGCAGATGTGTAATTCTCAGTACCGCAGGCATGATGAACGGCGGTCCTATCATGGAGTACTTCCGCCACTTTGCACCTGATGAGCGAAATACTTTGGTATTTGTGGGTTATCAGGCTGAGGGTACTCTCGGACGCAGAATACAGAAAGGGAGAAATGAGATTCCCATGCCGGCCAGGATGACGGAAAATGGCAAGAGTGAGACCGTGCGCTTAAATATGAGGGTGGTAACTGTTGACGGATTTTCGGGTCACTCTGACCGCCAGCAGCTAATGGATTATGTAAGACGTATGAATCCCATGCCAAATCGGGTTATGATGAACCACGGTGACAGGAGTACGTGCCTGGAGCTGGCAGGGGCTGTACAGCGCAAGTTCAAAATGGATGCAAAGGCTCCGATGAACCTGGAGACAACACGGCTTATCTAGCGGATGCAGTCCGCGATAGCCGAACTGGAAGTTCGATAGGCATAAGAATTTTGCAATTTTATTACGGTACAATGGTGAATGAATTTGCGCGGATACTACTGGGGGTTGATGCTAAGTGTTTTTGGGGTTATGGCTCTCTCCAATGCCGTCATACCTGTGCTGCCAGAGATTGTTGGTAGTCCGGTATCATCCGGCATAGTCGTATCACTTTATTTTATGGGAGCGCTCGTCATGCTATTACCCTCGGGTATACTGGCAGACAGGACGGATAAAATCAGCTTGATGATAATCGGACTGCTGATGACCGTCATTTCAGGCATCATGATTGTAACACTTTCATCCGATGTGGGCTTGCTGATGGCAGCCCGACTGCTTGAAGGATTCGGCTGTGGAATATTCTTGTCTCCTGCATTTGCAATGCTCTCCGATGAAGCCGAGAGAGAAAAATCATTCGGGTTGTTCATCTTCATGCTTAACGGCGGACTCGCGGGAGGTATGGTCATATCGGGTTTGCTTGCAGGTGTGGGGCTGCTGGCAGGTGTAACCGTATTCACCGTGTTCGTGGTTGTACCGCTCATGATGTTACTGGCAGCCAAATATGATATGCAAACTGGTGTGAGCAGTATAACTCACTTCTTTGGTGGAGCATGGAATGGCAGAATGGACGTTGCAGGTGAGCTAAGAGCGACTGCTGCAATGCTCAGATTGCCGGATTTCATGATAATAGCGGTTATTACTTTCATATTATTTGGGTGCAGTGGCGCAGTCATCACCCACTTCCCAGGTTTCTCGAGCAACGTGCTATCCAAGTCCGAGATAGGACTCTATCTGGGGGGCATGTATGCAGCAACCATGCTCGGCAGCCTTCTCGCAGGACGGCTGAGAACAAGTAACAGGAATCTAGTTCTGGCAGGGTGTATGGTCGCCGGTGTGGGCACATTTATGATCATATTCTCGCCGTTCGCCCTCATTGTACTTGGTTTTGCCTCAGGGCTTGCACTGGTGGGTGTGACCTCTATAGTATCCTACCTGAAAGTCGAGCAGGGTAAAGCCATGGGATTGTTCAATGCCTACACATATGTGGGTATGTCAGTGATGCCCATACTATTCTCTGGCGTTATAATCATACTGGGTTATAGCAGCGCTTTTGCATTATGCGGCTTGATAACGCTCCTGCTACTGGTTGCGGCGTGGAAAATATAAACTCTCACAATTCCTGGTTGTGGGTTATGTGTGTAGATTGAGGTTGTGCTGTGGAGGCGTGTGCAGATTGAGGTTGTGTTGCAGAGGTCGTTAATTTTTGTCTGCAACTATCTCCTGCGGATCCATCTTGCTTTTACTGAGTTCATTTATTGTCTTGATTGCTTCTCTGCGCGTGTATTTTGCCAGTTTGACCGGTAGGTTGAGAATCTCCTCCACCTCAATCTTGCCGTACTCTCCGAGCAGCATGACTCCGCGCTTTATGATATGCTGTCTTTCCTCACTCACCCTGTGCTGGTACGTCATGATGGCGCGCAAAAGATCTATTTTTCTAAATTCTGGCCAGTACGGCGCGCAGAAGTATGCAGCACATTCATTGCCGTTTGCCTGCCACGGCAGGAAGTTGCTTGTGCGGCTTTCCCCTCCGGTGCGTATTATAAGATCGACATCTGACAGCTGAGGCTGGTTGCAGGTATACAAATGAAGGTTGACGATCTCCGGAGTTATGTCCTCTGGCTCAAGTTCTCCCAATTTCACTTTCATTGCGATCTGTCTTGCTGCATCAACTATTTCCTCCCGCCCACCATAAGCCACTGCTACATTGAAGTAGAACATGTCGTTTTCTTTGGTGTTATCTTCTGCATAGTTTATTGCCCTGCGGAGATATTTTGGCAGGTTTGTTACGTTGCCTATGGCTCTGATGCGCAGTCTATTCTGATAAACCTCTTCGTCGATTGTAATCTCCTCAAGTTTGTTGCCGATAATATGAAATATGTGCGCCTTCTCCTCTTCCGTGCGCTTGAAGTTCTCGGTGGAGAACGCATAAACCGTGCTCTGCTTCACTCCAATACTTCTGCACCAGCGAAGTACCTTACGCGTGGTCTCGGCTCCATCAGCATGTCCTTTCTCCAAAGCTTCTCCTTTTTTGGCTGCATACCTCCGGTTACCGTCCATTATTATTGCTACGTGCTGTGGTATCGGTCCCTTCAGCACCTCTTTCAGAAGAGTATGCTCATAGCCTTCATACAGGATATCTCGAAGTTTTTTCATGCTGCATGCCCCCGGAAAGCCCAGATGTTGGATAGCATATTGATTTTGGTCTTATTTGGCTATGATTGTTGTGTTTTACCATCATGTTGCTTATTATGTTATTGTAGTTGCTTATTATATTATTACATATGATTATTACATATGGCATATGTGTGGTTACGGCGTACGGCGCATATGTAGGCACATATGGCGCATGCGGCGCACTATTGCGCACCACTATAACCACTATGTATAGCAGTCTTACTGTTTTTCTATATGAGATGTGCGATTAGGTGCGGCTATGGTATGGGTACCACCTCGGTTTCAAGCCGGTCCGCTGTTGGATACTCTTCCACAATGCAGCATTCGATGCCTGCCATACCAAGCCCGGCAATCCTCGCGGCAATATTGATTGTAGTCTCCAAACGCATCTTTTCGTTATCTACAAATATGTGTTTTGGCGACACTCTCAACATGGATGATAGGCTGGACCTCATTGACTCGAGGTCATCCAGACTGGCGCCAGCTACATTTATCACGCCCTTTACCAGGAGTCCATCCTCGTTTACCCTCTCATACTTCTTCGCAACGTTGAGTGCAGTCCGCATCAGCCTCATGCGCAGCTGTACGGCATCCTTGTAGGATGACCGGCAGTAGTGGATGCCCAAATTCATATCGCTCGCCGCACATTCCTCGATCACGCGCATCGCCGCATCCTCGCTTTCGAGAACCGCGCACGAGGTGTCTGATTTGACCTGAAAACCGCGCTTTTCCATGGCATCGACGTTGCGCTCCGCAAACTCCAACTCATTAAGGTTCATGAATGATGCTCCGAGCTCATCGAGCCATCTGGCATGCTCAATGAGTCTTTCATCATCACCGGGTACGACAGGCATCTCGCATCCAACCGTAAAATCATACTTCATCGCAGTCTCGTATGCGCCGTGTTCGTATGTATTGAAGCGGATCTCGTCAAGTCCCGCAGCCGACAGGGCTTCAAGCACTTCATCGGTTGCATTGGTGCCCGCAGAGTAAAGATGGATCAGGAAATTGGAGCCGAAATCATCCTTCAGCAGCTCTATATAGCGGATCGTTCTGTCAAGCCTTTTTAGGGGGTTCCCTCCGGTGATGCCTGCGCCAAGCGCATCCATACGGTGCGCTTCCAGCAGTACGTCCTCATCCGAGTTCACCATGCGCTCGTTCGCCCATGCCGTATCAACCCCCCAGCGCTTTACGGATATCGGGCAGAAGTAGCATCTCAGGTCGCACAGCCCAGTGACGAATAAGACCAGCTTTGCGCCCTGCATGCACAGCTCGCAGTTCCTTGAGAGTTCTCCCAGGACCGTGTTGCCCTCTATCTTTTTTGGTTTCCTCGAATTCATGCGATCTTACCAGCGGTAATGGTTTGTAGCAATAGTTTGTAGCAGCGATAGTTTGTGTTCGTACTCTTTGCTGCTAATGGTTCTAACGATTGATATCAGTTATAAGCCATCAGGCATGATGAAAAGCAGCCGCCACAGCATACTTAATGCACAATCCCGTCAAGTATAGCTGCCGCAATCTCCTTTGGTTTTACTTCTTCGACAAAGTGAGCCACTCCTTCAAAAACATGAATGCTGCCCTTGAGCTGTGGGAGGTATTCAACCCATTGGTCTATTACATCATTCTTGCCAAGCGGGCACCAGACACCGCACAGCATACTCACTCCGATATTCTGACCTTCTGCCCCCCAGAGTCTGCTTGAACCAGAAACCGCATCCCTGCGGGTAGTAATCGGCAGGAATATGCCTTACTGGCGTGTTGCCCGGGGATGTGCTGACAATATCATCAGTCATCATAACCTGACCAGCTTATATTACATTTATGACCATTGTCCACAATCAATTTGTACTCTCTTTAATACCCAATATTATTCTTCATCTTCCCTTCTCATCTTCCCTTCTCATCTTCTCTTTGAAATCCTCTACGTTCAGATCGGGATCGAAGCTCCCAATTATGATATGGTCAAATAGATTGTCCATAACGTCCCATATCTCGGCTCCCCTGTAGCTCACCGTGTCGGGTCTGTATACTATCGCCCTATCTTTGAGTTCGCCCTCATCCATGGGCTTGCCAACTGATACCGGTCTATCCATTAGTTTGACCTGCTGGTCCTTGGTGTAGATCACTTCGCCGCTTTTTTCATCGTACATGCACCGCTGCCTTGCATCAAACATCATGCCGTTTTCATCCAGCCTCAGCGAATGTCCGTGCACGGTGATGCCGCGTACAGATGTGCGCGCAGGATCGAACAGCTCTGTCTCGAGCTGCTCCTTTGCGCATTTTTCAAGATCTCTCTCACGCGCTTCAAGCAACTCCCTGCCGGCATACATAAGGGTATCAATACCCCTGTATCTGGAGTGATACAGTCTGGCTCTGAACCACGGTGTGAGCGGTGAGAAATAGACCGAGTCAGTCATCTGCAGGTACCTGAACTTATCACCTGCCCTGGCGCCCGCAGTTGGTTCAACCAGATACTTTATGGGGTCCTCGGGAAAGTTCAATTCATCAAGAGACGGGTGTACCGATTCATATTTGCTCCCGGGAGCGCGGTGTCCAAGCAGCAGCACAAGGTCATCATCAGAAAGCCCCCGCATTTTCCTGAACGCACTCTTGGGGTTAAGTATGAACCTGCGGCGCTCGGCTACGCGATCTGACCCCGGATATAGGTTAATATCATTCTCTGGCATCTTATATCTCCTCCTTTTATCCCAAAGCTGGTTTTATCAGTTCTCTGTCACCAGCGGGCATAAATTCTCTTATAGCGCCCCTTGCGATCTCGGCGCGAACCTTCCTGAAGTCAAATACCATATCACGGTCCGAGAAGGCTGCCTTCACGACCGGGCTGAGCGCCCATGCATCTCCCCTGGCGGCATGAGCTGCGGCACATCCGGTTATTGCCGAGTCCACGTGTCCGGGGAATGAATAGGTTGCCATGTTTGGTCCCCTCAGTTCAGGCAGAAGCCCCTCCTCGGGTGCCAGTGATGCCGCATTTGCAAGCATCACGTGCTCGGTGGCTTCCATACCACCAAATCCGGTCCGTCCCCATGCCTCTTTCATTGCATGGCAGAAGGCATATGTGGATGCCATAAGGGTGGCAAGGGAGTGCCCTGTAGCAAGTCCAACGGCTGCCGAAGCCAGTGCAGATTGCACAGCCAGCCGTACCAGTCCGCCCCAGTGATGCTCCATCAGTATCGGATATTCATCATATGCCTCCATAATCTGGAACGACACATCATGCGTCACACTCTTTATAAGGTCCAAAGTCGGCTTTGCTACGGCATATCCACCGAAATTCTCCATTATGTAGTCTCTGCCATAATCGCTGAAGTCGTCAATAATTCCATTGGTGTAGGCTGCGGATGTTGCTATGGGCGGCCCTATTCCACCTGCCATGTAGCCCCCAAACCATATTAGCTCTTGCAGTATGGTGCCCAGCGTGCCTGTCTCCATAACGTGATGCGCTGGTTCATCGTGGGGATCAACGACCGAGTCGGCCTGGCATATGTCGCTGATATAGCCGAACGGGATTCCGCCGGGCTCGTTCGGGCTGCGTATCCTTCTCGGCCACGTGCTTGTGCCGATGAAAATATACTGGACGTGCTTTGCAGCCAGGGCAAAGTCTGAAAGTACCGAATTTCCTCCGCCAAGATTATAGGCAGCAACAAATGCAAGTGTGGTAGCGGTGTTGGCCCACCTATGCACAATTCCACCGTCAGCTATTCGTACCGCAATTGTGGGCACCCGCACTACCTGATAGAGGTGCTTACCTATACCCTGTCTCAGTTTCTCTGTCTGCCAGTCAAAGAAGTTGTTTTCAATGTCTACGATAAACCGCCTGTCTATCTGGTCTGCAACATCACTGTCACCAACTATGAGCTTAACATATGAATCTCCCACAAGACCAGGATTAATTTCTGCCATATGTTCCTGGGCTACCGCCCCACCCATGGTTGTGTGGTTGATCATCTCAAGGTACCTGTTTATGGTCTCGGGTGTGACGGTAATGCCAACCCGGAAGTTAAGTATCATGTGGGGCATGTCAAGTGTGTTTATACCAGTGCGTTTGATGTCATCGAGCATCTGCTGCATAGCGGCGTTGTTTATCTGATGCAGGTCATCCCCCTCGCAGATAACGTCAGTGCCGTTAATATAGAGCGGCTCCAATTTCCTCTGACCAAGGGGCACGCCCATGTCGTCCCGGTCGCCCTGATAGCCAGGGAATCCGCGCTCTTTTGCTATGTTCTGTGCCAGATTAACGAATTCCGTCTTGCGTTTTGACTGTCTCCAGCCCCCAAACTCGTAGAACTTTGTGTGAATCTCTCTCGGATCTTCCACATCGAAACATTTTTTCAGTATTTTAAGGCTGTTAGCAAGCCTTTCATCGTTCGTCTTCACATCCTCGTCCATATGCCTATCCCTCCAACTCCTTTGCTGCATCGGCAATGCGCTCCATGGGTTTTTCCAGCTCTGGCAGCACCTTTGCCAGTTTCATCTTGTTCTTCGATGTCATCTCGGGTGAAAATGTCTGAGTGCCCGCATCCATACACATGGCTGCGCATAGACATGGTATAAAGAAACCCGGGGAGAATCTTGAGACCACGTGCTCACCTGTGAATACACCCGGACCTCCCCCACCATACATGCAGTGCGTGAGCCATTCAACGCTTATGGCATTCCCGAACGAGCGCCCGAAGTCGACACTCGGCAATCCGGTCCGAACCGATAGCAGGTCATTGTAGATCATGATTGCAGACGGAGACCCCTGCACGGCGCGGGATGCGCCGGCATTCTGTATTACCGCAGCCATCTGCCCTGCTGAAGCGTAGGCATTCCATAAAGCGGTGTCATTGGTTGTGTACAATTTGTATCCTGAAGGAAGTTTCTCCTTAACTCTTATTATGCCGTCTTCTTCAGCTCGTTTAACAACGGCATCTATTATATCTCCCAGAAGACCGTTTCCATGATCTCTTACAAGTTCATATACCATGTTGTTGGCATTAAGCCCCTGGTATGCCAGACCCAACAGGTGATATCTCATAAATGGTCCAAGTGCCTTACCCGATTCGATTGCAGATGCATGCTCCAGAACTGAGCTTATAGCTGCTGCATCAAAGGTGCGCTTGTTTGTGATTGCCACGATATCATTAACCATGACCGTCCTGTACCCCACACCTCCACCCTCCAGCGTGGACGGAAAACTCAGGAATGCTGAGACAGCCCCGCCTGCTGGTGATATGGTCTGTGGATACCTTCCCAGAAGGGCTGATTTTACCATATCAATACCATCGAATATTCCAAGCTGGAATACCTTGATGATGGCATATGCTACTGCCGTAGCCGATACAAGGTACACCTGTGAATAGTCTGATGCCATCTCGAGTCTTATAGTAGGCAGTCTTATTACCAGCAGTGTTCTTCCCACGACATGCACCCTGGTGTCATCGCCCGGAGTCACTTCCACCATCTTCCTGACTTCCTCTGCAATATCCTTTGCATTCTTTACCAGAGGCAGGTCCACCTCTCTACCAGGCACCTGACATTCGCATCCCACCAGCATCGTACCTCCAACTTCTCCAGTTTTAAGCATATCCTGGAGTTTTTTGAGGTCGATTATGGCAGTACCCTTCATACATTTGAGTATCTCTGTCATGGCTTTATTGATATACGGATTGACCGCATTCAATCGCACATTTTCTGCGAGCACTCTGCCGTAGTCATCATGTATGCTAAAAACATCTCCATTGTTCAATTCCAAACCCCCTATCCTCAATGTTTGATTGCTAAACACCCTACACCATAACTTTTATCTTCACGTTCTATCTGGCATCAGTAAGCAACTATTGTAAACAGTTATCCCTTATTGCTCTATATTTTATCTCTTATCACTCTATATTTATACTACCTTTCAGCAATCTCTCATCTCTCCACAATTATAGTATACTGCATTTTTCCTTTTTGCTGCGGCATGGGCGGTCATACCTCCCCCAAAACTGATATTTTCTCCGCTTGCATGGTACTTTCAAAGGCAGATTCGACCATGGACCGCGGCCTCATATCCAGTAGAATGTGGTTGTGGAGTCTCGATCTCTCTATCGTGCAAATCTCACCAACCGTAAAACCCGCCACCCGTACCTGCAGTATCGCATCAGAACAGACATCGAAAGGCAGTTTCACTCTCAATCCGTTAAGGCGAAGTGCAATCCCTCCGGGTGACATTATATACTTCGCTTCCTCCACCTGCTGCTCTATCTCGTCTTTAACAACAAACGGCGGCACTACCGGAGGGTCAAGCATGATCTCTTCACGCCTGTGGTTAAGACACCTTTCGACGGCGCTGCTTATTTCATCCAGAATCTTCAGTTCTCCAATCTGCTTGAACTTGTAGGGAAACTTGCCCATCCGCGGCACATACTCACATCCGCTCACCTCGTACGGGTATGGCAGAGCCGATATAACCAGCGGAACGTTCAAATCAAGGAATATACCGATTTTTTCATCTATGCATCTCTTGAAGTTTCCCAGGGCGACGACTGCAACATCATGTTCTTCTATCAGATCGCGCTCTCTCTGACTGATCTGTGCCGTTCTCCTTCCGGTCCCCCGTGCAAGTCCGATCATGTTGGTGTTCGCGCCTCCGCGACGCAGAAATTCGGCAATGTCACATAGCGGATGAGGCAGGTGGTGTCTTGTGAGGGTAGGCGTTACCACCGCAATCTCAGTTCCCAGTAATGGCGTATTTTTGATTTTTCCGCCCAGTTCTTTAGCGAGCACCTCTATGCGAGGCATATCAGGGCTTGGCACCGTGAAGGTGATGGTTGCCTCATTCGACAGAATATATTTTGATATTACGTATCCCCCAAGGTCTTCGACCAACTCTATGAGTTCTTTATGCCTGTAGGACCCTCCATCAAAAGTATAATTACTGTACATCAGCACTCACCTATACCGTATGGCATGGATTTTTTGAATTGTACACTCCGAATCGTCATGTTCGCTCAAGTGCCAAATATTAAGCACTGGCACTGAATAACCAGCGTTTAACCACGGGTTAAAGTTGATGTTTTGAAGTTAATGTTGATTGTTATTAATGCTATTAAATGTTTTTCATAAAATATTTTTCATAAAACGGTCTACTGTCTGCTACTGCTTTTCAGAGATATATCGAATACCAAATCCAGCATTTCTCAGATGATGTCTTCTTTATAGGTAACGATTCTTCTGGGTTTGGTCTCCCTCTCGGGAATTAACTCTGTCCTATCTATGCTCAGTTCTCTGGGCTGCCGTGATAATACATTATCTTCGATCCACTGGATCTGCTCGTCAAGTATGGGGTTTTCCGATGCGATATATGCAATCTTGTCATCATTCGACAGATTTCTGATAACCCTGAATCCGATAGGCACTATCCTGAATATCATATCGCGTATTACCGTCATCAGCTCATTCTTTTTCATTTCACCTATCGGCAGATTCATGATATCTTCAAGGTTGATTTTGGTCAGCTTGAGGCGATTACGCTCTATCTGGTGTACGTTATCCTCTCCAAATTCAGACCACATCAATTCGAGTAATTGGGGTGCGTATCTTTCATTTACAATCTCAACATCAAAGCAACCCGTACCAGTCTCTTTGACGGTTAGCACGTCTTTAACTTCGACCCGGGGAATCCTCTTTGTTGGAACAACTTCGATGTAGAATATTGGCACCTCAAGGTCAATGTACTCTCGAACATCAACAACCGACCTTGAGATTGCGAGATTGGTTATAACGTCTTCCGTAAGCAGCTTCATTGCGAGGGCGCCCAATTCATCCTCAGATTCGACATAAACAGTCAAGCATTATCTCCCTATTTTTCGTACAAGTTTTTAATCTGAACTATTCTCCTGACTTTACGGTAATATCCTTGAAATATACGATTTTTTTTCCTCCCCCCATATCTAACAGTGATTCCGAGTTCTTCATGATTTTGCCCACAATATTGGTTGACTCGAAATGCTCGCCCGTAGGACCGAACGTCTCGCTTCTCTCAAGTCTCACACCCACCAGACCATATTGCGGCCTGCTGATGTTCGTGACACCGATCATACCAGATTCAACAAACTCCACATCTTCTGGAGTATTCTCATGCAGAATTGCCTCCCTCTTACCCATGCCGCTAAATACGAACAAGTTGCCAGCCATTGCAACCATGTCCAGACGACCTATCGGGTATGACCAGAAAACACCGCTCGTGTCTCTAACGTATTTAGCCGTAAGCGGCGCCTCATCATCAAAAAATTCTACATGTAAGAGTTTATCCGGTGGTATGCCTACTGTTGTAATGGCTCCCCTGGCGTAGACCTCCATGGTACTGGGAGGATCCTGGGCAACTATGATATCGCTGTCTCCGGTACTTCCGGCACGGTTGTGCGATATATTAAGTGAATCCAGATGCCCCTCCGCATCTGACTGCGTCATTCCATACACGAAAATCTGGGGCGGCTCGGCATCAGCAGTTATTCTGTCCCCTTCCTGACAGATGTCAGCGAGTTCAATGCCGCCGGTAACCTGCCCGATATTATTCAGGTTTGATTGAGGCATCCGGTACTCTTTGTAAATGTATAATGAATTCTTCCTGCCTCCCACATTCCTGAGCATTATGTCCCCCCGTTCCCGGAAGTATTTGTTGTTCTCGATCGGAGGGTCGAACGTTATTGGATTTTCCGAGCGCAGATAAGAGCTTGTATCCTCACTGACGGTAAGCACTCCTTTATTGTTGCGCAGGTATGCCAGCAGGAATTCGACTGACCTTGGAGCTTCACTTGATAGTGATAATAACATTTTGTAGTATAATCTCATGCCCTCGGTGACAGGTGAATTGGGAGTTACCCTCTTCAGAGTTTTCTCTGCTTTGTAATCGATCATAACTTCTTTCAGGATATCACCCTCTTCCAGGTTGCGTATCAAGTGTTCACCAAGAGTTATCCTGCCCAGAATGCCGTTTTCAATATTCTCGGGGATTATTGCTATCTCTTCCCGAGGGGACAATGATATGCATATATACGCATTTTCCCCCTCATTGTCAGAACTGTTTATGAATAGTGAATTCTTCTCGCGCCTAACCTTACTGGAAGAGCAGCGTAACCCTTCTGATGACAGATCCACAGGTCCAAATGCCACCATGTCGGGATTAGCCCATGCCACGGGCACAGCACTCAGTTTGCTGTAATTTGAGGCAAAAAATTGAGTTGAACTCTCATTTATATCTAAAGCCAACTTTCCACGCGTTGTAAGGATCACATATCTTCTAGCCGCCCTGATTTTAGTCTCTTCTTTGCTTACGATCAGTGATTTTTCACTAAAGTCGGCGTCAAGTTCTGATAATAATTCTTCTACTGTTACACCAGGTCTCGCTTCAACCCGCTCATCATTCACCCATATTTGCATCATGTGCAGCCCTGCAGTTCCTATTAGGTCTTATAGCGCATTAACGTTCAATAATACCCAAATATGTTAAACCATTATTACACCCAAATATGTTAAACCATTATTAAAACATGTGCTGTAAGGTGTACCAGGCAGATTGCATTCTTCTGGCTGATTTTTGAATAACTCGAAGATTCAGCCTCACGCCTATTCGTAACTGACGTAATAAAATATAAAAATCGAAGGAAAGACTGCGGCAAAGGCCCCTCATTTCTTGCAGAGCCAGATTCCGCGAGACCCGCCAAATACTATGTGTTCGCAGGTCTCGTGAAATTGGAAATTTCGCAAGGGTAGATAAAAGCTCTGCCTTCACAGATATTTCAGGGGTGGCCGTCGGGCCACATCATCGCCCTTCCCTCTTTAGGTCTTCCATTGGCAAGGTCAACAATATCCTTAAGGTCGATTCCTGCTGTCAGGTTTCCTATCAGAACTGTCCTGCCATCAGCTATTGGTGCCATTACCGATTCTGTACCTATAAGCATCTTTGCCAGATCATAGTAATCCATCTTCAGGATGAGATCCACTTCAATGTTCGAACCCGGCTCAGGAGCTCCCTCGACCACTGAAGTCGGAGATATTCTGAGCCTGGCATATTCTACACCACGAACTGGATGCGTCGTCTCGAAGATTATAGATCTCGGTGGAAAGTTTGATGATGTGATGATACACTCCGGGCTGGCAGTTACCTTATTTATTATAAAGTCAAACAGCAGCACGTATGGTGTGGGCTCCTTATCCTTAAGGCTGATCCAGTCCTCATCAATCCACCATTGATCTGGGAGGGGCTCGGTCGCCTTGTAGTGCTCCTCTTCCATAGCTGGTGTGATTTCTCCTAAATTTACCATCATTATCACCTACCATCATAAGGTATCTATAAGCTCTGTCATATCTGGATTGAAACCAGCTATAATCCTTGCAGTGCTGTACCTGCTGATCACTGACATAACTTCTGTTCTGCTCTTGAATGATGCTACATCCCATCTGTATGTGACATCGTGTCCTCTGGCTTCCCTCTCAGTGAGAGGTCTTCCTACCGATAGCGGCACATCAAGGACATCAGCGTGCTGGTTCTTGGTATATACGACTTCACCGGTTTCATTATCCAGCTTGTATCTTCTCCTTGCGTCGAACATAAGACCGTCCTCATCCAGCCTCAGTGCATGACCGTGGACAGTGATACCCCTAACCGCACTTCTGGCGGGGTCGAATACTTCTGACTCAAGTAGTTGCTTTGTTGTTGCCTCAAGGTCTCTCTCGCGCATCTCAAGCAGCTGGCGGCCCGAATAAACCATTGTGTCAATTCCTCTAAAACGCGCAAAGTACATCCTCGGACGCAGCCAGGGTGCCATAGGTGGATAGTGCATGGAATCAGTGAACTGAACGAATCGTATGCGATCTCCGGCACGTGCTCCAGGCGTCGGCTGAACGATTTCTTTGATGGGATCGTATTTCTCGATTAGTTCGTCAAGCGGCGGATGAACACTGACATATGATTCTCCCTTGAATCTGTGCCCAAGCAGCAATACAAGGTTATCGTCAGGGATCGATCTGAATTTGGTGAGCTTTTTAGTCTTATCGCATGCCCTCCTGCGCCTGTACGATACCTTATCTGCACCAGGATATATCTGGGATTTGTACTTAGCCTTCTTCCCTTTTTTGCCTCTTTGCTTTTTAGCCTTCTTGACTGGTTCTGCCATTCTTGTTTCACCTCATGTTTAGATATCACCCTTGACGCTCTCGGCCGCCTCTGCAACTTTCTTCAGGGGATCCTTCAATAGCGGCATTGCCTCTCTGAGTACGTAATACAGCCCCGATGTTACCGACGGTTTGAAGATCTGCGTTCCGGCGTCAAGACACATTGCAGCCACCGTGCACGGTGTAAGAAATCCCGAATTCGATCTTGTGATTACGTGCTCCATCGTAAATGCTCCCGGACCGGCGCCGCCATACAAACCGTGAGTGTAGAATCCGAATCCAAGTCCAACTCCCATGCTCCTGCCAGCATCAGGGTCAGGCAGTCCACCCGCCTCGAATGCTAACATATCGCCGTAGTATGCCAGAACCGCGCTTGAACTCTGAACATTCCTGGCTGCACCGGAGTTCACTATTACGGCAGCCAATTGCGATGCACATGCATATGCGTTCCATTTTGGATAGTCTGTCAGTGAGTATAGTTTATAGCCAGATGGCTGAACATAGGGATAACGGTCCCCCTTCAATGTTATGACGCCATCCTCTAGCGCTCGCCCTATGAGGTAGACCAGTACGTCTTGAACCGTACCACTGGCATTCTCCTTTATCATATCCAGAACCAGGTTGTTCGCGTTAAAACCCTGAAATGCTGATGTGAGCAGCTGGTTGCGTTCATACCATCCGATACTGTTACCCATCTCGTATTGTCCGCCCTGCTCAAGTATGGTTGCCAGCGCAACAGCATCGAGAGTCCTGTGGTTTGCAAGCGCTACAACGTGATTTATCATCATTGTCCTGAACGCCGTACCCATCCCTTCAAGAGCCGATGGCGGCTTTATCAGCGTAGATACCACATTACCCGGTGATGTTGATACTGTCTGTGGATATCTCCCGAACAATGCCGCCTTAAGGAGTCCCAGTCTGTGCGGATGGTCAATAGGGCTCAGATCTGCCATCTTTGATACTATCTGTCCGAGGGCCACGCCTGTGGACGTTATCGCAGGAGAATAGTCTGCAGACCTTCTAAGCATCTCCTCTGACAGCTGTACTATAAGTGCGTTTCCACCACTTATGAGGGTCACCTCTGTGCCGTCATCATCTTTCGTCTGCAGCATCTTTTTGAGTTCATCTGCTATGTGTCCCGCATCCTCGATGAGCTTCACCCTAAAGCCGTACCACGGCATCTTTATTTCATCTTGACCTACGGTCGTCATCCAGCCAACTGTCCCATCCCTCAGGATCTTCTCGAGTTTTGCCAGATCAATAATAGAAGTCCGCTTGAAAGTGACGTACATTTCCCCCATGTAGGGGTTTTTCATCGGGCTTAAGGCCTCTATTGGAACATCCTCAGCCAGAACTTTCCCCTCATCATTATATAAAGTAACCTTATCATCGTATTTCATGAAAGGAAAAATAGCCTTATAGATATATAACCATTACTGTTTATCGTGATATTTCTTGCTCGTGATATTTCTTGCCAGCCTGCCTGATGGCGATGTATGGACTTAAAAACCAACTATGCGGCTAAAATTCTGGTATAATTCCAGTATAAAGATTAACAATCTAAAAGTGGTAAGTGGTAGCCTGGTAAAAGTGATACTTTGGCATTTCACTTGTATCTCATGCCCGTGATCATACCTACTTGCGTGGACCATACCTACCCGGATAGACCTACTTAAACAGGCCTCTGGGATAAGTTTCCACCTCTATGATATGTCTCTGGCATGTAGTAACCTTCTTTCTGCACCCTCAAGTATCTCCATTCCCTTAACTTGGTCATCAATCTTCAATACCAGGACCGCCTTTGATTTATCCTGAATGGCAAAAGCATAACAATACTCGATATTTACCCCATTGTCTCCAAGGATATTTGCGATATCTGCAAGGCTCCCAGGCACATTTTCCATCTCAATGGCCAGAACGTTGGTTCTTGTGACCGTGAAGCCATTGTCATGCAGAACCTTGTAAGCTTTTTCGGAATCATTGGAGATGAAACGGATTATCCCAAATTCTCCGGTCTCAGCTATCGTAAGGGCACTCATATTGATTCCATTCTCCTTCAGCACATTGGTAATCATTGCCAGCCTGCCGGGCGTATTCTCCGCAAATACTGATATCTGTTCTATCATTCTACAACACACCACCCTGAGCGAAAACCACAACCGATTGCGCAAATATCGCGAATCATGCGACATATACCCAGTATAGGTACTGTATATTGTTGGGTTTACCAACCCAACTTGGTCTGCTAATTTACATTTACCGGGCTCATAACATAAAACCATGCATGTAGGGTGGGCTAAATCGGAGCTGTTCTAAATCCTTTCGATCGTCACGCCCTTTTTCTCAAGCATATTTATTATATTGTCCCGCTGTTGCTTGCGCAGCCCCTTCCAGTCTATTAGTGCAGTCTCCACGCTCTCAACGGTCTTAGTTATCATCTGGTGTATGAGGTCTTCAGTGAGGATATCGGCAGCGTATTTGGGGCATATGTGCGATGTGGCATGGTTCGTTTCCAGCATGTACCTTGTAAACTTCGGTGCATAATGTGTACCCCCGAATGCGATGCACGGTATTGTATCATCATTGAGGTACTTACCCTCCTGGTATTCTCGTATGCCGTTCTGTATGCACTCCGCAATAAAGGCAGCAGCCTCCCTGTCAGACCACTGTACTTCACTGCTCCCTATTTCTATAAAAGCGCTGGGCATTCTCAAGTCAGTAGGGCCGTGGTGCGTTACCTCAAGTGAAACCGCATAATCTTCAAGAACATTCCTTGCTATTTGTTTAAGCAGTATTTTTATCATTCTTGCCGATGTTAGCGATAGTTGAGCTGGCATACCTCCATATTCGGCAGCACCGTAATTACCTGTTGCATGTACGGTGAAGGTCGGCTTTCCACTCTTTGACCTGTGACGGGATGCAAAAACTACAAAGTCTGTCTGCGGGTCACCATCATAGTATAGGAGCCGCTCCTCGGCTGCTGTTACCTCAAACCCACTTTCTTTCAGGTGATCTGCAATGTTGATCCCTGCCGGATCCTGTTTTGAGTACACCACTACAGGCATGTGAACATTTCCTCAATCCTTTCCTCAAATACCCAGATATTCTGTTATCACTTCTTTATCGTCGGTTATCTGGATAGTTACATTTGAACAGTTAACAGTTATTTTGGATTATCATCTGGATAGTTACAAACAGTTATGTGAACAGTTGATAGTTATAAGCAGTTATATGAACAATATGAACAGTTATTTTAGATAGCATTTCAGATAGTTATAAACAGTCATTTGGACAGCTCTAAAAGGACCACGCGTTCATTCACCAGATCTGCCAGTTTATCCTCACCAGACACTTTTAGCTCTTCATCGGTTATGTTATAGAACCCCATTATGCAGGATCTCTTGTCAGGTGTCAGCTCCAACAAGCTTTCATCCAGTTCATCAAATAACTGTTTCATTTCTGGCTCCGCCGTCTTCAGGTTGCCGACATTATTCCCAAAGAACATTACTGCGAGTTTGTTCTCACCTTCTCTGGCCCCCATCTCTATGGCCTTGCTGATATGTCTCCTGCCGGAAGCATAAAGGAGCGCCTCCATGGACGGGTCGCGGGAGATGTTCCTGCCCCCCTCCACCGAATTCAATGCTTTTTTCACAGCAAGCTCAAGGTGGTGGCGTCCGGCGATTTTCATTGCATCGAACGCCTGAGCGCTTATTTCGTATTTTGCCGATATCTCCTGCAGCCTCTTTACAAACTCATTAACATCATTTATGAATACTCTTCCAGATAAGATTCTAATATGCATTTTTATTAATCACGCTCGCCGCCCATAATATGAAGCCCACCTATAATATGAGCCAATATGAAGCCCACCTATGATATGGAAATATGAGCCAATATGAGCCTACCTATATGAGCCTACCCATAAATATGAGCCTGTAATATAACTGACCATTACGATTGACCGTTAGTCGTTCTTGATTGTTTGCGGAATCTATTTGATTCCGTAAGACTATGCTTCCAGAGATACTACGCTTCCAGACATGATGGCAATGTAGAACCTGCATACGGCATCACGAGCACTCTGGCACTACCACCATGCCTGTTCAAAGCCGCATCCAGACCTTCCTGCAGCGAATTTACCGGTTTGAAGAATGCCTTATTCACCATGTCCTCGGGCATACCTGATACCATATATACTTCGGCAGTGCGCACCACAAGCGCAATAGCCGCGGCTTTATGTCCTCCTAACTCGAATCTGCTCTCGATCCTACCTATGATTTCTTCCGGAGACCCTGCCCCCATGATCCACTTCTCAAAAGCGGCATCTCCAAAGCCTTCCGCGCACTCGGCTGCAAGCACGATTGTACCTCCCCCTCTAACCGCATGCTTTGCGTTATCAAGAGCTTTCTGTGCCTGATACAGGTTCACATCCTTGGGGTGCCCCCCTGCTGATGCAAT
>JAUWIL010000149.1 GCA_030605385.1 Methanobacteriota archaeon | reverse complement strand
GGGAATCGTTACGGTGCCGATGGTACTCAGAAACAGCGACAAAATAGGCGGAATAAATGCATCGGAGATCATGCTTGTTATAAAGGGGCTGGTGAGCGTAGCACCCGATGATTCAGTACCCAAGGCATTGAAGATAATGATCAGGAAGAGCATAGGCGGACTGCCAGTAATCAGCAGCGGCGAGGGGTTGGTAGGATTCATTACACTGCTTGACATATACCTGTCGCATTCAGATAGGCTTCCCATAAACGTGGGCGGCAGTATGACAAAAAAGAAGAATCTTACGACCATAACCGAAGATACGCCAATAAGTGAAATCATACACAAGATGCTCCAGAACAACGTTGAGAGGCTGCCGGTACTGAAGGGAGAGGAAGTCATGGGAATCGTTACGGTGCCGATGGTACTCAAGAACATACTCGCCAAAATACAGTAGAAGTATATCGCGCGCAGCGGTAACGACTGATAAGTAGCAATTAATAATCTGACATTCGGAGGGGTACGCTTTTTAACCCCTCCCAAATTAACTTATTTTACAGCTCAATTACTTTGATGAAAGTTACTGCGCAGCACTGCACGCGCAATCAGCGATGCTACGCGCAGAGGTTCTGGAATTTTGCCGTGTAATGTAAAGCGGTTGAGAACCACGTGCGCATCATGCTCATCCATACCTACCACGCGCGCAAGTATCTCGTAGTTTGTATGCAGTTTGAACCTGCTCCGTTCCCCGAGGCGGGAGTAGAGTTCCAGCCTCTCCTCAACGTTATCTCCCTCGAAATACTTTCTGAAGTGTTCCTCCAGACCAAGGGAATCCTCATAAGTAACACAGATAACCGGTAGACCCAGATCGCCGTGCACCCGCCCCAGGTCAATAATATTGAACCAGCTGACAACACAGCCGTTCAGCATAATTATGTTGATGTCCTCCCGGTTAAGCCGTTCGAAAACTTCTATAACGCCGTCAGTGGCATCCAGACCGCCGACGGTTATGTGCGCAAGCGAGACCCCGTCTACCTGCAGGTCTCCACGCATGACCGTGCCGCAGAGCACCGAGTGCTTATACGAACGTTTAAAGCTCTCGGATATGCCAAGCACGCGCATGCCCATCTTGGATAGTTTTACAGCCCTGGTGTCAACTTCGCAATCGGACATTTTAATTACCCTTCAGCCGACTGAGCTTTCTGATTGCATTTCTGTACATCTGGCGCAGGTAGATTCGCAATGGGGTCATTTTCACCGCAGCCCTCACGCGCCCGCTGCGTATCGCACTCAGTACGCCATCAACCGAGAGCGTGCCGTCAACCTCGACCTCGGTCGTACCAAACCCCACAGTATCAACCACATGCGCGTCACTACCTGATACTGCCGGACGTCCAAGGCGGTCTGCCATCCGCCCGGCCCGCCAGTTAGAGAAACCTGTGATGTATCGTGAGTTAAGGGTCTCGACTGCATCCACATCCATTCCGCTTATGTCTCCAATTCCGTGCCTGAATGGATGGAATGGGTGGGGAGCTATAATCGTGCCGCCCATTTCGCGCGCGACTCTGATAGTCTCGTCTATCTCCATGCCCGGTTGTATCAACTCCCGCACGCCCAGCACTATCAGGTGCCCTCTCCTCGTCGAGACCTCTATACCGGGTATGATCAAGAAGTCTTCTCCATCGGCTCCCAACCTTCTCACATACCTTTCTGCCTCTTCAACCATGCCGATCTCGTCATGGTCAGTTATCGCAACGCCCTTCAACCCCAGCTTCACAGCACGATTGATTATCTCCTCAATCCCCGACTGTCCGTCAGCAGACGCACTGGTGTGAACGTGCAGGTCGAACTTCAGCTTCATTGCAACAGTATTAAACGTTATCATGAGATATATGTTGTGTATATGGCAGGAATTCTTGCGGTCACCGGAAGACTCGCGGAGCAGACGATCAGAGGAGCGGTAGCTGACACGGCGGAAGTGCTTGTACTTGATGTCGATGTAGCCGCATTCACCACTGCTGCAAAACTGAGAGAGCGCATCGACGAACTCAAGGGATATGACCTGATACTGGTTTCTGGCATGACAAATGCGAACTTTGACGGACTTGAAGATGAACTCGGCATACCAATACGTCTGGGCCCGAAACATGCACACGACATCGGAACAGTGCTGGAGTTTATAGATGAGGTTCCACTTTCAAAAGATGTGCCGGCATGCGAGCTGATTGCTGACAGGCTCAGGGAGGATGCCCTGAAGAGTCTCAGGAAGATTGAAGAATCCGCCAGTGCCCCAATAAACGTACGGGGTTTGAAGATTGGCGGAAACAGCAGAATGAAGGTTCTGGCAGAAGTCGTGGATGCGGACAGTATGGCAGAGGAGAAGCTCACTGCCAGAATAGGGTACTACCTCTCCGAAGGTGCAGACATAATCGGTCTTGGCATTGGGTTGGAGGCTGAGCCCGGAGGTGTTCAAAGGGCTGTGCAGGTGGCTAAAAAAGCTACTGATGCGCCAATCAGCATTTACACGGTGGATGCAGGGTTGATTATGGCAGGTGCCGGGGCAGGTGCTGATATTATATTCAGCCTTAACGCCGGAAACATGCACGAAGTTGGAGCGCGCATAGCTGAATATGGAATGGCTGCAGTTGTCGTGCCCGATGATGAGAGTCTCGAGAGCCTTGTCGAAAACATCAGTACCGCCCGTGAGGCGGGCATAAAACAGATTATAGCAGACCCGCTGCTCTCCCCTGCTGGATACGGCATGACCAAATCAATAGTGAGGCACTACAGATTCAGGGAGATGGATGCTTCAACGCCGCTGTTCTTCGGCGCAGGCAATGTAACCGAACTTATAGATGCGGACTCTGTTGGCGTGAATGCCGTACTTGCGGGTATCGCGTCAGAGCTTGGCGCAGGCATACTGTTCACGCCTGAGCGCAGCCATAAATGCAGGGGAAGCGTGCGTGAACTGCGGAAAGCTGCCGACATGATGGCTCTCGCACGTGAGAGGCACAGCAGTCCGAAGGACCTTGGTATAGACCTGCTCTGGATTAAAGAGAAGCACAGCCGCGCGATAGAGCGGTCAATCGATGCGGACGGTAAGGTCATAGAAGCCAGAGCAAAGGGTAAATGGAAGAGTGATCCTGAAGGATTCATAAGAATATTCATAAGCGATAACAAGATTGCAGCACAGCACAAGTCCGGTGCGGTTGTGGGAGATACTGCCGAAGAGGTTCTTGATACCCTGCTTGAGAATGGAATAGTCTCACGCACAGATCACGCAGCATACCTTGGGAGAGAGCTTATGAAGGCAGAACTTGCGCTGCGATACAGGCGCAGTTACGTGCAGGATGATGAATTCTGATATGTGTGAAGAACCACTGGTCAGTAGACCAGTGGCATGTCTGAAAAACCTACGGTTTTTCATACGGTTACAGAATCTCCGATTCTGTAAACATCTAACTGGCCAGTGGTTCTGCACACTAATTCCACCAG
>JAUWIL010000048.1 GCA_030605385.1 Methanobacteriota archaeon | reverse complement strand
CTGTTAATCCTGGAGAGCTGTATCTATCCACTGATAAAGGGGAGCGCAAAGCCACCGGCTCCTATTACACGCCTGATTATATTGTGAAGTATATCGTGCGCAACACCATTGATCCAGTGGTGGAGCAGAAAAGAAAAGCGTGGACAATGGATCGTTCATTCATGGAGGATCTGCTGAAGATAAAAGTGCTTGACCCTGCCATGGGCAGTGGTCATTTTCTTGTTGAAGCAACAGACCACCTGGCTAACTGGCTTGTTCGCGCCTGGGCTGAAGCCCGACCTGAAGAGCTTGAGCGGGAAGAAACGGAAGAGCACGATATTCACTGGGCGCGCAGAGAAGTGGTGCGCAGATGCATCTACGGGGTTGATTTGAATCCCATGGCTGTGGAGCTGGCGAAACTCTCCCTGTGGCTGACCACCGTGGCGGCAAACAAACCCCTCTCGTTCCTGGACCATCATCTGAAGTGCGGGAACAGCCTGATAGGCGCCAATGTAAAAGACCTCGTGGTGCTGCCCGATGTCAAGGGCAAGAGAAAAGTCAAGACAGAGGGGCAAAAGATGCCGCCTCTGTTCCGCTTCAATGTGAAACGGCACTTCGATGAGCTGATACAGCGCTATGGTGAGATCGCTGAGATGGCAGACGACGAACTGGCGGTGGTGAAGGAAAAACAGGCAAAGTACGAGGCGCTGCAAAAATCAATACTTAATCGGCGCTTCCACCAGCTTGCAAACGTATGGCTCTCCACGTACTTCGGCAATGAAGTTCCTGATGAGGATTATGCGGAGATGCAGAACCACATGCAGGATGATGAAGAAACATGGAACAAATATGCAAAAGAGGAGT
This sequence comes from Methanobacteriota archaeon, assembly GCA_030605385.1. Lineage (GTDB taxonomy): Archaea > Halobacteriota > Syntropharchaeia > JAUWIL01 > JAUWIL01 > JAUWIL01. The sequence continues at coordinate 13,960 of JAUWIL010000048.1, read as the reverse complement.
GGTTTGAGAAGGCACAGAAAATTGCCGAAGAAAAGCGACTATTCCACTGGGAACTAGAATTCCCGGAAATATTTTACGAGGAAGGGCAGCGGAAAGAGAGTCCGGGGTTTGATGCAGTGATTGGGAATCCGCCATGGGGGGGAAAGAAAATTCTGTTGACAAAGGCTGACTATGATTATCTAAGAGGACTAAAAGTAGACAACCTTAACTACTATCCATATTTTATAGCCGTTGGCCTAAACCTGCTTCGGATCGGCAGTCATTTCGCTATGGTTTTACCAGACAGTCTTCTTATCAAGGAGTACCCACGTACACGTAAATATCTTCTAGATTATCATACATTAAGGGAAATAATCCATCTGACTAAACCATTTGAAGATGTAGACCATGATGTCATCATTCTACATGCAGAGGCTGGTAAGAGTGAGGGGGATTTTGTTGGATGCCAAATCATCCCACGGGGGTCAACCGAGATTGAGAGTTTCAAGACCAAAAGAATTAGTCATGATTCTTGGAATGATGTGCAGCTAGAGTTTCGCTATAACTTACTATTGGACGAAGAAATTGAAGCACTATCCAACAAACTGTACAGCATTGGAGTACAGTACCGGCTCATCTGTGAGACGCATGAAGGCATTCATACCCGCCATAGACGTGCTGATATTTTCCCAGAAAAAATAGATGAGCTTACACCGTTGTACAAGCCCTTGCTTATAGGTGAAAAATCTGGTGACGTTATAGAACCATATTATATTAGATGGGATGGACGGTACGTAAACTACGATCCCGCTTTATGCACTCCCAACGAAAAGGGGATGACTCCAGACCTTGTCAACGAGGAGTGGTTCACCCAATCTAAGTTAGTGATTGTTCGCACAGGTGAACATTTTAAAACCGCAATTGACCATAAGCACTTATACCTTAGCAACAACTTATTCAGTTCTTTTCGCAGAAAAGACTCCGCATTAGATGTGAGTTATGAATATCTGTGCTGCCTCTTAAACTCAAATCTCTTACAGAAATTTCTCCGATTACGGATTGCGCCGAGAATCGGAATCCTTTACGTAGAAACCAAGATAAAACATTTAGATTTGCTCCCCATTCGCCGCATCTCCTTTACCACTCCCAAGGATAAGCGCTCCCGCCTCGTCTCCGAGCTAAAAGAGCTGTATGGCGCCAATGATTTTGACGACATTCTTTCCAGAGTCGAATCATATCTCCCCCAAGACGAGGAGGGCATTTTCATCACCGAGCAGGAGAAATCCGATGTCGTACATGACTTTCTCGCATTCCTAGCCGAGCAGATGATAGAGACGAACAAGGAGAAGCAGGCGGAGATAAAAGGATTCCTCGGCTGGCTGGAGCGAGAAACAGGCGCACCCATTGACGATCTGAAGCTGAAGACCAAGATAAAGGCATACTATGAACATGATTTTGATGCGCTGTTAGATGTGTTCAAGAAGAATAAGAAGATAATAAAGCCCGACCCTAATAGGAGAGAGTTTCAGGAGAAAGTGCAGCAGGAATATAATGTGTCGGTGAGCAAGCTGGAGCCGTTGCTAGGGAGGATAGATGCGACAGATAGACTCATTGATCAGATAGTGTACAAGTTGTATGGGCTGACGGATGAGGAAATTAAGGTGGTGGATAAGTCGCTAAAGACTGCAAGATAGACCCAGATTGGGGGGATAAAAATGGATATTTGCTATAAATGTGGCCTTCGTGAGGCAAAAGTAGGTGGTCTATGTAAACAATGTTCAAAAGGTCTCCCATGGGAAGATGATGAAAAGCCATCCTTCGAAGAATTTAGTGAGCAACATCTTAAGGGCGTGCCAGATGTGCAAGCAATATATAGAGCAGATGATGTATTGCTGCAATATGCATATTACAAAAGTACGGATGGGATGTTCGAACCAGCACTGAGATATGGCTCGACAGGCTATCGGGAAGAGCATAGTAAACTAGAAAAATGGTTTTCAACATGCTTTTTCAAGGTGCTAAGAGATAGAGTTTTCACAATTGACTCAAGTGCATTGAACGAAGGGAACTATGGAACAATCGAAAGAGAGTTTTCGAAATTTATGTCTCGCCTAAATGAAATCCTCTTGGATATGACCTTTAGTAGAAATGAACAGAAATATATTGGCACGGCCGATATAACCCCCACACTGATTTTTTTCAAGAAAGTAATCCGGGGCTTAGGTATTGTGCCAGATTGTGTAGATGTTGCTGGAAATGTGTTTGTTCCAGGTAGTGCCATGTTTTTCCTTGAGCTATATGCCCTTTTGAAAGATGAGGATATCCTCCTAGATCTTCAGAACAAGGTAAGTGTGATGAGGGAGAATGATGCAAGAGAACTGGTTAGAATACCAATGGTTCTATTAAAACCTTGGGATCATCAAAGTGAGGCTTTTGAAGCTTGGGAGAGAAACAGTTTTAACGGTATCATGGAAATGGCAACAGCCACAGGTAAAACATTACTGGGATTTATGGCTATAGAAAAAATTTCACAAACAAAAAACAATGCGACTGTACGAATTTTCACTCATTCGAGAGCAATATTAAATCAATGGCGGAGGGAGGCAATAGATAAATTGGGACTTATATCAAATGTTGAAAGTGACTATAGAAAACCAATATATTGCAATGGTCTGAAAATACATTTTAACACGCTTCAAACTGTATATAAAAGGCCTGAGGATTTTCCAGCAGACCTATTGATCGTGGATGAAGTCCATCATGTAGCGGCGTTTGAGTTTCGCAAAGCACTATCAATAAACTGTAATTGGAAGATGGGGCTCTCAGCAACAATCGAGGGGGAAGAACGCACAAATATATTGAAAAGAGAGCTCGGTCCGATTGTCTATAGATTTTCGCTTAAGGAAGCGCTTGAAAAGGGAGTGCTACCAAAATTCAAGTGGAAACTCCATACAGTATATCTTTCAGTCGAGGAGGAAGAGGAGTTTGGGAAAATTTCGAGGAGAATCAGCAAGCTCTTTAGACGTATCTCGGATGATGCGGAAACGATTAAAAAAATCTCTGACGGAAGGAGGGACAGTATAGAGGACTTATATGAATTTATAAAACTCATCGGGAAGGCGAGATATAAAGGCATCGAATTACCTGAACATTGGAGGACATTACAGGCACTTGTACTTCAAAGAAGATGGATAATTCACAGGTGTAAACCTAAACTTGAACATGCGATTAAGTTAGCCAAACACCTCGCTCTCCAAAATAAAGTCATCGTATTTGCTATGGACATTGATAGTTGTAATTTGATAGCGAATGAATTGGAACAAGACGGGGTAAATGTTTTCTTAGTTCACTCAGATATTGATGAAGATGCTAATAGACGCATTATTGATTTTAAGAAAGCCTCACATGGTGCACTCGTTGGTGCTAGGATGCTAGAGGAAGGTATCGACATCCCTGACGCTGAGATTGGAATAAACGTGTCATCATCAAAAACTCGTCTACAATTAGTTCAAAGAATGGGTAGAATATTAAGAATGAAAAAGGGTAAAAAACCATTATTTCATCATTATATAGCCCTTCCTGGATCCGAGTTTTATCTCCATGAAGAAGATAATCTAACATTTCTTGATGACCTTTCATGGGTACAAGATACCGCACTTAAAATGGGGGTACATGCTGAGTTGGAGAAGGAAGAAATATCATTTGAGAGATTAAGATTAGATGCAGAGGAGATGATTCGAAGAAGATATCTTGAAAGAAAAATCCCAACATTACCTAGATATGGTACATTCCGTTTAGAAAATATATTGAATCTATTTTCTAGCGATGCTAAAAATGAAATTGTGTTCTTGCTGAGTAGATTAGATCCAGAACATCGAATATCAGATGTAGAATGGTCTGAGATTGTGAGAAAGGCACACAAAAAGAAGGTCGATGACCCATTAAACATACCAGGGTATTGGTGGATCTTGGTAATAGGTGATAGGACCCCCTCAAAAATAAAAGACATCTTCAAGAATCACTTGAAAGGCTATTCCATGTGATGAAGGAGTTGGACCAAGAGAAAACAATCTACTCTGAGGCGCCAGAACTACTCAACATATCTGTAATTACTAAACCTTAGGATTTTTAGGTTGTGTTCGCAGGTCATTAAAAACCATAAACATGAGGCTAAACTGCTAATCAGTCAGGGGAATCTCATTCACCCCTAATATCCTCCAAGAACTATGGAGGTATCCATATAACAGAAGGATTGGGGCGGCACAAATCCAGGAATCGAATCTCTCGGGTCCACAGGGTTTTTGAACTCTTCCAAATCCTCGATTTCGATTGCAAAACCCCTTTCATTGCCGCTAAAGTAACTGAAAAATTCTATATCATTCAATCCCGAGAATTCCTTAAGCTGCTCCCACAAATGTTCCGGATGGTCCTCAATAATATTTCCAATTCTAAAAGCCCCCACGATCTTTTTCACAGGGGACGTAGAGTATATATAGACCCTTTCTATACTTTTATCTCTAAAGATTGTTTTGCGGAACTCGTATCTTTTATCTCCTTTTATTATTGCCTCGACATATTTTGGTCTAATGGACAGTAAAACGTTCATCTATCTCGCCTCTCTCTTTTATTTTAATATAACCTTTATGCTGTATCTTAATTATAGACTGGGGAGCCGCCACCAGTACCCCCATCGCTTTTAACTCCTCAAAACTTAATGGATTTTTCAGATGAAAATGATGTCTGAATAGGATGACTGTGACCGGTCTTTTTGCCATCTCCGCAATTCCATCTCGAGAATACACCGTTCTCTTTCCAACAAGCCTTAGTATCTTATTGCAGTCTTTAATTCCCGTGGATACCGTCTCAACAACCCCAAGAGAAGTTATCTTTCTTAAGTCTCTTGACCGATAGAATAGGACAATATCTCCTGATTTCATTCTTCTGGCTTTTGCATGACAGAGATAAGCCTTTTTTATAGTATTTCCTTCTACAATAAAATCGCCAGAATGCTCGCGCAGTTTGGTCTGTCTCTTCTGAAAGTCTGTGAAGAGCATCTCGTGGTATTCGGGACGAATAGGAATAATAAATTTGTTTACTCGTACTCCATCATTAAAACTGGGATAAAATTTATCAGCAACTTCTTTAAGAGATAGTAACTCGGTCTCTCCCCCATCTACGACTAGCCTTTTTATGAAGATATCTTCCCCTCTTGGGTTCACGGCAGCTTTATAGAAGCCATATTCAGAAATTAGCTCCACTAGGCGGTCTTCAGTCTCTGTAAAATGGGTTAGGTAAATCTCTAAGATTTCATTTTTAATGCAAAGATCAATGGACAGTTTTATAAACAACTCTCCTACTTTGTGACCTACATGAGTAACTTTAAACGTTGATAGCTTAAGCCTCTTTTTCTTTGGTAACGGAGGTGCTGAGTCTATTGGCTCATCTTCAACTTTATATATAAGAAGCGCTCCAATGCTGCCGTCATCTCTAAAGTGTACCAAGCATTTTCTCCCCTCCCTTGATACTTTCCTGAACCAGTCTTCAAATACCTCGCAGCCGTAATCCTGTCTCAAGGAATTGAAAATCGGATCTTCCAGATTCAAATTATGAACGGGTTCTTCTCTCAATGCAGGAGGGGATATCATCTTTTCTTTTGGTAGGTATTCTCTAAAAATCTGTAAGGCATCATTAATAAGAAAAACGCGATCGTCTATCTCCAACCGACTGGCCTTTTTGTGAATCCCTCTGTCTTCAGTTATTAGGAAATCAACCGCATCTTTATACACGGAGTACAAAATAGCGTTATCTATCCTGTCATTAATTCCGGTTTCACGTCCAACAGCATCCAAATATTTGCGGTCTTTTCCTGGGTCCGGTGGCGACTTCAAAGGAGGATAGGTCTGAAGTTTGGAGAGTACTATTTCCTGCCTTCCTTTATCTTGGTCTTTTTCCAATTCTTCTATAGATAGTGGATGAGTGAGTATCTCTGCTTTTATCTCGTTTAGTGTCCTCAATAGCTGCTGCATATCATCTGACAGAACACGATCATCCTCCCTGTAAATGAATACATTCGTATCCAACAGAAATCGCATGGAGCTACACCCTCAACAGACATTATATCAGGCTACACTTAAGCATATAGCTTGCCTATGTCGCTTTTTGTTTATATACTCTCTCCCGGTAACTATTGGGAACAAGAGGAGCGATGGTGATATGCACTTTGCCCAGAACCACGTAGGATATCATCCATATGATCAGTAATCTATCCCAGGCAGTATATATACTAACAGGCAAGCGCGGGGTGAAACTATTCACCCACACCCTCACCAAAACGTTATCTGCAATGTGCAGTATAATAATGAAAAGTAGGTGAAAGAATGAAAACCGATATTGGGGGAATATATTGTAGGTACATACTTGAAAGCTAGGGAGGTAGGAAATTGATACGCACAACCGATGCCCAAAAAGCCGAGATCAGAAAAAAAATTAAATCAAATAAATTTTATTGGGATGAAAAGGTATGGACTTTTTTAGTGGCAAACATTTTATCAAATAGTTTGAATCGAAATCACTACATAGAACTTTTTTGTAACAAAGAGATAGGAATCGATTCCGATCTCGATGTATGGTATGAATCGAAACCCATACCTCCAAGGAAAGGCGAATCTGGTAAATCGGAAGGAAATACAAAACTTGATTTGGCATTTGGGAATATCAGACTTAGGAAAAATACTCAATCTGGTATTGAATATGATCCAGAGAGAAAAGGTTCTTGGGTATGTTTTGTGGAAGGGAAGTTACTTTCAGATTCTAGCACAAGGGTAAGTTATGACCTCCTCAGAAATCAAATCATTAGAGTGATAGAAAATCTACTTTGTTTTCAAAAGGATGGAAAATTTCCCCAAGATTTATTTTTCACTTTATTGACGCCAAGATTATTCCGAGAGAACCCCGAATCGAAGCTTTACGGTTATAAGATGGGTGAGTATAAAAATCCAAAAAATATAATGGATGATATTAAGTTGTCCTCAATATTAGAAAGGTATCAGGAGGGTTGGAATTACCCTGGAGATTTAGAAGATAGAATAAAATTGCTAAAGATTAATTGGGTAACTTATGAAGAAATATTTGAGAAAGAATATGGTATAACGGGGCTTGATCTAACGACCTTAGAAAAAGAACCTGAAAAGATTGAAAAGATTAAAAAACGGCTAAATGAGCTTGCGAATGGCGTATGATAGCGTGTGTCTGGCTTAGTGCCTATGAGCGAGGTATAGTGACTTAGAACATAGGAGTTAAAATAAATGAATGATACACGGGAAAAAGAAATAAAGGAATTTTTGAATACTAATTTTTCTTTTGGAACTGAGAAAATTGAGTTATATAATGAGGCATTGACCCATAGTAGTAATGGTTTGCCCAATAATCAAAGGCTTGCTTTTCTCGGAGATTCAGTGCTAAAGCTGATAATAAGGGAACATTATTTTAGAGAACATCCTGATTGGGATAAAGGGAGACTTACTGATGAATGCAAAATAGAACAAAATGAAAATTTTGCCAATATTGCATCCAACCTTAAAATAGTAAAATCCATGAAATTCGGAAAAACTTATGATAATCGTCCAGATGATGTTGAAGGGAATACAACAATAAATGCAGAGGCTCTTGAAGCATTATTTGGAGCAATATATTGTGACAAGGGTTTAGACAAGGCAAAGAAGATAACAAAGAAATTAAAGATAATTTAACTCACCACCAAACCCCAACACACCACACAAAGGACGTTGTAAGCTTTATATATCATCCACACTTACAACACAAGAGATAAACATGAAGAACCGTTGGATTTTGGTTGTTTTGATAGTGGTTGGATGTGTGTTCTTTGTCGGATGTGTAGAGCAATCCGGATTGATGAGGATTGAGAGCGAAGTAAATCCAACAATTACGCCACCACCAACACCAACACCAACATCCACACCTACACTTGCGCCAACATCAGAACCGATGATAACAAAATCTCCGATGGAGATGGCATTGGCGGTGGGAGACGTATCCTCTAATTGGGAACAAACGCGCACCCACACTGCCGAAGATCCTGACAAATATACTGTTTGGTTTGAGGATAAGGATAAGCTTGGTGTGGATTTGTATTGTGAGATTATAAAATATTCAACCAGAGAAGATGCGCAAAGCGCCATGGACGTCTATAATATATCAGGCAGATCATCTTACGATGCGTGCCCATCTATAGAATTTGGTGATGAGGGTATAGGTTGTATGGATGATGTTATACACGAGATAACTTACAGAAAAACCAACGTTATTGTCCGACTTTATTACGGGCGACTCAGCGGTATAACCGCCGAGGATATAACCGAAATAAACACTTATGCCGGTATTATTGAGGACAGGCTATAGTGAATTTAAATCATTTGTTCATAAGCGCATCCCACCCACACCTTATCCCACCTACCCATCCACAACAGCTTCCGCCCACCCTATCCCCTCCAAAAAACCAAACGCCCTCTACCAAAAAATACCGCATCCATACTCTTCCCTGCGCACCCTCCGGTTTAACTCAACTGAGCCTATCCATCCCCATCCTCCACAACATAACCCACCTACCATATCCATATCCATCTCCAGCATCCGCTGTGGGTGGGATCTGTTGGTGGGATGATGGTGTTGTAGAGAAATAGCAAAGATCGCCGACATTGCGGATACTTCAGTATCCGAAGCGCTTTTCGTAGTCTTTGTGATCCATCCATTCTATTATTATGGATATGATTATTATCTCATCCTTTGCTACTGAATAGAGGAGTCTCCAGGCGTTGGGAAGATTATACTTCCATAGGTTTGTTATCCCGTATTTGGTTACATATTCTTTTGGTATCAGTTTCTTTGGTATCTGGATTCCACAGAATGCGTTTTCTGCAAGGTCATCAAAAGCCCTGTTCAACCATTCATATAGGCGCTTATCTTCTGTCCTGGGATCTTTCAGTTTATCATATGCTTCTTTTGTTTTCTCGTCGGCGAAAACTACGCGTGACTTCATGGCTTCAGCTTATCAGTTATCGTACAAAAAGGTGCTTTTTCTCCAGGTAGCGTTTCACCAGTTCTGGATTCCATATCCAGGCGATTTTTTTCTCACGGTCAACGGCAATCTTTCCGGATTCGAGTAAGTAATCATGTACCACACAGAATGTTTGATACATCATCTTCTTGGGAAGGCTCTCCCATAGTGCGCGCTTTTTAAACTCCCCGCTGTGCTCTCTAATGAATCCCTCCACCATCAAAACAGTGTCCAGTTGAGGGTAATGAATTATTTGCCGTGTTTCTGCTTCAGGCATGCAATCACCTTGTTATATAAGTGTATACAACTAAACTACATAAAACCTTCGTACTATCAAAGCCATTACAGCAAACAACAGCCCCAGATCCCACACCACATCCATCCCACACCTTATCCCACCCACTGCCCATCCACAACAGCTTCCGCCCACCTTATCCTTCTCCAAAAAACAAACGCCATCTACCAGAGGAAAAATACCCCATCCATAATCTTCCCTGCGCACCCTCCCGTTTAACTCAACGGAGCCCATCCATCCCCAGCGCCCGCTGTTGGGTGAACGTATTCCACCATCTATCTCAGAACATGTTTGAGCGTGCGGTGCTCGTCGGAGAGACCTAAAAGCTTATTAACTATCTGATACAACTGTCTATTTTATGATACAGTTGTATCGTAGAATTAAACAGTTGAGTGTTCTGGAGCTTTTCATCGAAAACCCTTATGAACGGTATTATCTCAGGGAGGCTTCAAGGATACTGGACATAAGTCCGATGACGGTGAAACGTGCTCTGGATATTCTTGTCCATGAGAGATTGATACTCAGGGAAGAATATAAAAACCAGATACTCTACAGGGCCAATATGGATAGCGCTGCCTTCAAACATCTGAAAACAGCTTATAACCTTGCATGGCTTGAGGAGAAAAACATTGTGGATTATCTGAGAGAAAGACTCCCCGGGTTGAGTTCTCTTGTTCTTTATGGCAGCTTTGCGAAAGGGGAGAATGATGCGGATAGCGACATTGACCTTCTTGCAATATCCTCATCCTCGGAAAAAAGAGGGCACAATCTAAATGAATTCCTGGGAAAAGAAACCACCCTAATCATATTTACGCCTTCGGAATGGAAAAAGCAGGCTGAAAAGAACAAGGCTTTTTACACTGACGTCATTACAGAGGGTGTTGTCTTATTCGGAACAAGACCGGTGATCGAATGAACCTGGAAGAATGCTATGAAAAGAGGCTGCTGAAAAGGGGTCGGCCTGACGGGCTTAAAAGTATGAAAGCCGTGGATATGGCGAGCGATGCCATAATACAGGCTGAAAGGCTCATGGAACATGGGTTCTATGAGCAGGCCAGACTCTATTCATATACTGCCATGTTTCAGGGGGCACGAGCCCTGTTGTTCAAAGACGGTATTTTCGAGAGAAGCCATTACTGTGTAATCGAATACCTGAAGCATAACTACGTCCAGAGCGGTGAACTTGCCCAGAGGCATATTCATTATCTTGATACCTATCGAATCGAACGCCATGAAACCCTTTATGGATTGGAGAAGATAGAACTCAAAGAAGATGATGCAAACACTGCAATAACATCTGCAAAAGAATTTCTGGAAGCTATCCGAAAGATGCTGGAAGAATAACATTACCTGTGAATATTTCACCCTTTATCCTATCACCACCCCGCCCGCTCTCACCCATCTTATCCTTCTCCAAAAAACAAACGCCATCTACCAGAAGGAAAAAATACCCCATCCATAATCTTCCCTGCGCACCCTCCCGTTCAACTCAACGGAGTCCATCCCGCCAGGGCTCACCCGGCCGCAAGATACGTCTTCGGCGTCCGCTGTTAGTGAGGGTGTTCCACCTGCAGACATTGCAGCATGTCTCGCAGAACCCTGTTCTGCAAGATGCGAAATCTTTGATTTCGCAGATGTGTGGGTAACATTTATATAGTATTATTTTTACCTACATGTAGGTAAGGTTTATATATATGCTTTTATTACTACATATTATAGGGATGTGGGATATTGTGAACACTGTGAACACTGTGAACACTGTGAACACTGTAAACACTGTGAACACTGTGAACACTGTGAAGGGCAAAAAAAGAGAGAGAATGATAAGAGTTTTACTTGGCCGTCCCGATGGCTCCCTATCCATATACCGGTTGGCAAAGGAGGCAGGCTGCTCTCATCCCTGGGCGATTAATTTTCTAAGGAGATTAGAGCGGGAAAAACTTGTAGAGGGAACAAGGGTAATTGATGTGCCAGGGTTGTTTTCTTACTGGCTGGAGATAAGTGATTATCCACCGTTTAGAGAATATAATATCCAAAAACCCCTTGATCTTCTAAAGGAAACCAGGTTAAAATACGCTCTTACAACATATCATGCGGAATTTCTCACCCAGAATTATCTGTTTCCATCACGAGTCGATATGTATATCCTGGAGGAAGATCTGGCTGAATGGCATAACATGCTGGCAGAAAAGGGATTGGTGGGCAAAGGCAACTTCAGGCTTTTGCTTGACGATCAACATGTATTCTATTCAAACATTAAGAAGAAAGAGTTCAGAATCGTATCAACACCCCAGCTAATACTCGATCTGCTGAGGGAGGAAGGTGTGGCAGTGGAAGCCGCACAAAAACTGATGGAAAGGAAGTACCATGGCATTATACAGTAGTTTTGAAACGGAAATCTCCTATGACTATCTACAAAAAGTTGTAGAAATACTGGAAGAACCGATATGTATTCTGGGCGGCTGGGCAGTTTATTTAACAGTAAACAATAATTTTCAAAAAGAACAGGGGAGAAACTATCTTGGATCCAGAGATGTTGACCTTGGTTTCAACATCAATAAAAGTCTGGATAAAGGAGAGCTCGGAAATACGGCAATCGGCAAGTCAATTGACTTGCTGGAAGCCGAGGGTTTCAAACCTCTGGGTTTCCGATATTACAAAGATATAAACGCTGAAACCAGGGAAGAGCTGACATCCGAACAAGCTGCGAAGATACCTATCTATAATATCTTCCGGATGTATGTGGACCCAATAGTAAACGAGATACATCCCTCTTTCAAAGAAGTATTCGGATTCCATCCTGTTGACGAGCCAATGCTGTCCAAGGTGTTTCAAAATGAAAAACATCGAATAGAGCTCAAAGAATTTGATAAGCTCCTGTGGCTGCCAACTCCCGAAATAATTCTGGCCACCAAGCTTAAAAGTGCTCCAAACAGGTCAAAAGATGAAAAACTGATAAAGGATATTTGTGATATTTATGCCCTCAGCTGGTATTCCTATGAAGATTTTACCAATCTGAAAAATGAGCTGCATAAAATAGTTGAAAACATCCATCAAATAGCACCAAAACTACAATCCGATGAGCTATACCAGAAAGCAGAAACCGCCCTGGGGATCAACGCTGAAACTATCAAAAATGTCTTTAAAAATCTTTTAGAAGACTAAAAATCTGTTTTTGGCGGCTGAGTGATTGCCATCAGTCTAACTAGTTATTCACCGTCCACTGCGGGCGAAACTATTCACCCCTACTCACGCTTCTGGAGGAGCCGTTGGTGATATTCCAGCGGAAAGAAGCATATGCCACCGTCACGCAGAACAGGGTAAGGATTCCCTTACCGGAGAGGATGGTTGTTGACCTTTATTTCTATATTACGCGCCTTGGGTTCCCCCATCCCCCGGACGAGTTCGGTCGAATTCTCTACAACATCCTCAAGACCAAACCCTTGAACGTCGACATGCTCAGAAAGTATGCATCCAGGAGGGGCTTGAGAGAAGATATTTCCAACCTCCTCTTTAGAATGAGGGGCAGGTATCCAGAGCTTGAAATCCCAGAGCTAGAAGAGGGAGTTTCTGATACGGAAGCAATCATGGAGGAAATAGTAATGGGGGCTTCATCTTGAGGGAACTGGTCAAGAAGTATGGCAGTGGATCCATGCACGAGTTGGCGGACGGTCCAGGGAAGATGTCCAAGGCGCCACAGATATATCACAAACCATCTCAAAAAGGTCCAGATATCATCCACCACACATCCTTCAAACACCCCCACAGCGCCAGTATTCAATCCTCCTCAAACCAAGGCGCGCCGAGGTGCTCATCCACATCCACGCTTATCCATTCACCTTTGTAGTAAAGCCCTTCCTCGTGCAGTATGCGCACGATAGTTATCCCCTGGCATTTGTAGCAGTATAACTCGATTATCAGCGCCTGTTTTATGTTTGACTGGTGGACTCCGAGATCGGTGTTGGAGCCGCTCTCCACGCGGTATATCTGTATCTCCCCGTTCTCTCGCGCATATTCGCTTGCATATCTTTCTACTGCGCCCGATACCTTCATGAACAGCTCGCTAACGCTCTCTGGTGCGGGATAGATGTTTGTAGTACCGATCGTATAGTTCCCGTTCTTGCGGATGCGTATATTGTATGGTTTATCGAATGTTTCGCCACCTATTGCTGCTTCCACCACATTAAATATATTCTCTGTGAGTTTGCACATGTCTGCACACGCCTCGCTGCGCCAACACAAGTAAGGTTAATATCCATACCGTTTTATTCTAATATTACTGAACGCGTATGTGCGTTATTATATTTCATCTGGATGCTCTGTTATGAAACCTGATAAACCTATAGGCGCTAACACGCTGATAGACATTACCAATGATATCTGCATAAGGATAGAAAAATGCCTCGTGTCGGAGTCCGATTACGCCGAAGTTGTCGATTACCGCGAGGGTGACGTTACCCGGCGCATAGACGTCGTGGCTGAGAACGCACTTGAAGATGCTCTGGCGAATCGCGACATATGTGCAAGGATAATATCCGAGGAGTACGGAGACCGCGTGTTTCCGAGCGATTGTAGATCTCCTGCCGGCACGATCATATTCGACCCCGTGGACG
>JAUWIL010000029.1 GCA_030605385.1 Methanobacteriota archaeon | reverse complement strand
AAGAGAACCCCAATAAGAGAACCCCAATAAGAGAACCCCAATAAGCCAGTTATCGAAACTGATTTGGTATTTCGGTATTTTATGGATAAGGGTTACAACATACCACACATACAGTAACTTCCGGATAGGGCGAAGGGAAAATGACCGACACTGACATCCCCAAGGAATATGACCGCCAGAAGGCAGAGTCCAGATGGAGGGGCAAATGGGGTGATGCCATGTACTATTTTGACTGGGAATCCGGGTCGCCTCAGTATATAATAGATACGCCTCCGCCATATCCCACAGGCGATTTTCACATAGGCAATGCATTCAACTGGTGCTACATCGATTTTATAGCCAGATACAAGCGCATGCGCGGTTACAATGTCATGTTCCCGCAGGGGTGGGACTGTCACGGTCTGCCTACGGAGGTCAAGGTAGAGGAAACCCACGGCATAACCAAGAACGAAGTTTCAAGAACGAAGTTCAGAGAACTCTGTGAAGAACTCACCTCGAAGAACATAGAGAGCATGCGCAAGACGCTCATGGATCTGGGCTTCTCCATAGACTGGAGTAACGAATACGTTACAATGAAGCCCGATTACTACGTGAGGACGCAGCACTCCTTTGTGAAAATGTACAATAAAGGCATGATATATCAGACTGAACATCCCGTTAACTGGTGCCCTCGCTGCGGCACGGCTATTGCGTTCGCTGAAGTGGAGTACGACCAGCGCGAGACCGTCATAAGCACCATACCATTTGATGATATGCGCATAGCCACCACCCGACCCGAGCTGCTGCCTGCATGCGTTGGCGTCGCGGTCCATCCTGATGACGAGCGCTACAGGAATAAAGTTGGAACAGAGGTGACAGTGCCTGTATTCGGGTACAAAGTGCCTGTTTTCACCGATCCCGAGGTCGACCCCGAGTTCGGAACCGGGGCAGTTATGATATGCACATTCGGCGACAAACAGGATGTGAGGTGGTGGAAGGAGCATGACCTGCCGCTCAGAAAAGCCATAGACGTGCACGGCAGGATGACAGAGATTGCAGGCAAATATGAAGGTATGGGCATCGAAGAGTGCAAGAAAGCGATATTAGAGGATATGAAAAAGGCGGGTCTGATATTCGCGCAGGAAAAACTCGAACAGAATGTAGGACTGTGCTGGCGGTGTGATACGCCAATTGAGATCCTCTCGGAGCGCCAGTGGTTCGTACGCGTTGACAAGGAGCGCATAATAGAGGCTGCGCAGGAAATAAATTGGTACCCCAAGCATATGTACATCCGCCTGAAGAACTGGACAGAAAGCATGGAGTGGGACTGGTGCATCTCACGGCAGCGCATCTTCGCCACACCCATACCTGCGTGGTGCTGTGATAAGTGCGGAAAAGTTATGGTTGCAAAGGAAGAATGGCTGCCGGTCGACCCCACTGTTGATAGTCCGCATGAACACTGTGAGTGCGGCTCTGCAGAGTTTACACCAGAATATGACGTGCTGGATACATGGATGGACAGCTCAATATCTACCCTCTCGGTTGGAGGGTGGCTCACCGATCACTTCCGCTACCCTACCCAGCTGCGTCCACAGGGTCATGATATCATTAGAACGTGGGCATTCTATACCATACTGCGCTCACTTGCCCTTGTCGACATGAAGCCGTGGGATGACATCCTGATCAATGGAATGGTTCTCGGCGAAGATGGATATAAAATGAGCAAATCAAGGGAGAATACCATATCTCCAGATGAAGTGCTGTCAAAAGAATGTGCAGATGCCTTCCGCCAGTGGGCAGCCATAGGCGGTTCACCGGGTTCTGATGTACAGTTCACATGGAAAGATATTACTGCAGCATCACGATTTTTGCAGAAGCTGTGGAGCATATTCAGATTCTCGGCACCCCATATAATCGGATTTGATTGCGAGAAAACGCCTGAGTTGATGCCGCTGGATAGATGGATTCTGTTCGAACTCAATCAAGTGATAAAGACCGTAACGAAGGAGCTTGATAAATACAATTTCGATACCGCACTCAAAGAGATAAGGGGTTTCGCATGGCGCACGTTCGCGGACAATTACATAGAGCTGGTTAAATCAAGGCTTTACGGGGAGGATGGAAGCGGTAAGGTTTCTGCACGCTTTACATTAAAAACCGTCATTGTTGCTCTGATGAAACTGCTGGCACCTTTTATACCGTTCTTCACTGAGGAAGTTCATTCGCGCATAATGCCTGACAGCGGCAGTATACATGTCCAGAGCTGGCCGGTTCAGGATGATTCGCTGTGCAGTGCTTCGGATAGAATGCATGGGGAGCGCATAAAAGACATCACCAGCGAGATCCGCAGGTACAAATCAGATAACGGCATTGCCCTGAATGCACCGCTCGGCAGGGTAGAGATATATGCCGAAGACCTTGACGTGACAGACATCGCAGGTGCTGTGAACGCAGACGTGAGCTTGATTGCAGGCAGACCAGAATTTGAAGTAAAGACCATTGCAATCAAGCCGAAGATGGGTGTTATCGGACCAAAATTCAAAGGGCAGGCAAAAAAGATAGTGGATGTACTGGGAGCCGTGGACGCTCAGGAGGCGGCCTCCAAGCTGGAGAGCAGCGGTTATATCGCGCTGGATATCGACGGCGAATCCGTGAAGCTTGGTAATGACAGCGTTGACAGACAGACTACGGTGACTTCCGCAGGCAGAGACGTTGACGTACTTAATGTCGATAATATTATAGTGGTCATCATGAAATAAGCGCTATCAATCACCCTATCAACCCACTCAGCTTTCACAGATATCTGCAAAACTACTTTACTTCATTGGCTGCGTGCGTAATTGAGCACACTCTGAGCCAGCCCGATGCTGTCTTCAACTCCATTCATAATTGTGTTGGTGTGCATAATCTTTATACCGCCGGCATCTCCAAGGTCTGTGTCGTCAGTTCCGTCAACAAAAAGTGCGTCAAGAACGCTTCCGTAGCAATCGAGCACCCCTCTGGAAGATACTTCATAGCCCATTGCCTTCATCAGTTTTCCCGCAGGACCGCTCACGGGAGCTTTGCCTATTATGGGTGAGACGGCAGCAACGTGTTTATTCTTGAGAACGTCCTTAAAGCCAGGAAGACCCAGTATCGGACCTATGCTCGTGATCGGGTTGCTGGGACCTATCAACACAGCATCCTCTGAAGAAAGTGCATCCATTACTTCCCGTGATGGCATGGCATTCTCTATTCCTCTGAATCTGATTCCGGTGACTTCGGGCTCCCCTCCATGCGCTATCCAGAAATCCTGAAAATGCATCTCGCCTTCGGGAGTGTGGATTATCGTCGCCAGCGGCTCATCGCACATGGGCAGCACTCTCGCGCGTATGTGCATACTGCGCGCCATCTCGAGTATTGCCTCAGTCAATGTCTTGCCGCTCCTTATGAGTTCAGAGCGCATTATGTGCGCTGCGCGGTCGATGTCGCCGAGCATCAGCTTCTCTAGGTGCCCCATTCCCTGAAGATGCTGGTAGGTGGTGAAGCTATCGTCCTGCACGCCCCACCATTTGCGCACGTCTATCATGCCCGCAAGTGTGTACAGCACGGTGTCAATATCAGGGCATACAAGGTTTCCGGATATCCACAGGTCCTCGGCGGTGTTCACTATCACTGTCAGTTCATCCTCCGGCATGACCCTGATGAGACCCATCAGGAGCTTGGGGGTCCCGGTTCCGCCTGATAGCACTATCAACCTTACAAACCTCTTTATGATTCTTGCACAACTGCAAAGATATCTACATGGACACTTATATAATAGCATACTCTCTTATGGATAGATTGATAAGCTTAATCAGCCATGCGGTAAATTAAAACCGACATTCCACCAGAATGAAAACCCTATGCCGGGGTGGCAGAGCGGACAAATCCGTGCGATTGGCTGAAGATTAAAAGCTCCAGCGGAGTTCACACGCGGCAGGCTCGAGACCTGTTATCCCATTCGGGATGCTTGGGTTCGAATCCCAACCCCGGCGCTGAACAAATCAAGTGCTTAAGGTGATGAGGATAGATATAGGAGCATTGGTTGAGAAAGAGATAGCACAGCGTCTTGGGAAATAGCATAACTGAGTTTCAACACTTTTATATTTCACTACATCCATTTATACGCGGAGTATGGTGGGATATGGGTGATAAAGAGAATTATGATGATGTTGCTGTCGGCTTCCATCAGAAACTGAAAGATAGAGATAAAAGAATAAAGCAGTCGGCTACTGCTTTCAAAATCTTGTTGTTAGGCGATACTGAACAATATGAAACACTTGAAGAAATCAAACGAAAGTTGGCTAGCCATTTTCTATGTGCTCGTTTACTAAGAGATATTGCAGATATACCAGAGAACACAATAGATATCCCTACTTTCCAGATAGAGGATATTGCTCTAAATGAGTTTCAGATCGTGATTATGATTGATGGTGAAAGCGCTGGGACAGTATCAGAAAGTGCGCTTGTTATGAAAAACAAGGAATATCAAGAAAAGAGCATCCTATTTGTTGACAAAACAAAGAAGTGTTTTGAAGATGTGATGGGAGTGGATGCGCACTACCTGTATTATCCGCAGATATGGTTATATGAAGACAAGAATGATTTGATAAACAGGGCAGTGTTGGTAGCAAAGAAGGCAGCATACAGGTTAGCAACGTTACACTTGCAAAAGCTAGAGGATCAAAGTTCAGCCGGTGGATAACAAGGTACTGGTACTATGGTGTTTTTGAGCGAAAGCTTTTTATACTTACACTTATGTAACTTTAATTAGGGTTTAAGTCGGATTCAAGTGGGGTTCAATTAGTATATAGGCGCATGTCAGGAGGCAACTATATGGATGAAGTAGAACTACAACGTTTCAGTGAATGGTTCAAAAGCATGTCGAATGTCGATCGCTTAAAGATACTGCTCTATCTTGATGATCATAATCCACAGGCGTCGTTCACAACCCTAGAGGAAGAATTAGACTTGAATCCGACCACTCTTTCAAGACATCTTACCAGGATGATTGATGTGGATTTAATTGAGAACGCAAAAAAAGGTGAAGGCGGGCAGAAAGAGAGGTCATTTTATCTCCTGACAGATTTTGGTAAGCTATCGCTAGAGAGATTGAGGTCATTGTAGGTATCTCAGATTTATGGTTTTAGATGGTTGCTGGGTATAGCTGGAGCGTGTCAACAGCTCCTCTTGGGTTCGAATCCCAACCCCGGCACCGAATGCCATCTCAAACGTTGTCATCAACGTTCTTCTCTCTTCCTTTAGCGGAAACTCCTCCAGGTAAAGTTCGGTAGCATCTTTAAGATTGTTTACAGCTTCATCTATGGTTTTCCCCTGACTGACCGTGCCAACCTCAGGACATTCTGCCACATACATATCCTCTTCCCTGTGCAACACTGCTGTAAACGTTTTCACACCTATCACGCAATTGTTAAGGCTGTTTTTCTACTACTTAAATGTTCTATGCCAATTCAGATTATTGGTAGCGACTATTGGCAGCGACGAGATTATTGGCAGTGACGAAGCCGAATTTTACTTAAATTGCTTACAGGTGGAATCTGCGGAAGACGGAATATATTTGTTCCAACTGCCTTAGCCCGACTCCGGGCACACCAACATTCAAGATAACCGTTATATAGAGTATGGCTTCATAAGGATTGGATGTATGTCTGACTGGAAGAAAAAGAAAATCGTGCTGGCTGCTATCGCTGTAATCGTCATGGGCGCCATTGGCGCATATCAGCTTGGCTTGCTTGACAGCATGCAGTTTCCTTCTGTGCTATCAGGAACTTATGACAACGGAGCTGTTGTTGAAGATGATGACTGCACTTTCCATATAGACCCAACATCTCCTGAGCTTGGAAACAAGCACATTGCCGGCAGTCAGTATGAGGTTAACGGCGTTACTGTGGTTTATGACAAGCTAACTCTTAATCATTGCGATAATAATCCTGATGTAATAGGTATTTTGAAAGCCGGCTCTATTACACCTGTTGCCTATATGGACAATTTAGCTAAAGAACAAGGCGGCGGTGTTGCAGTCAGCTACCATGGAATTGATGGATTAACTAAAATGCTTCTTCAGGATATTAGAGATGTTGTTGAAGAGCAGGTTTCAAAGACAGTTGGAGATGATATTCAGGATGATTTAAAAGCTGGTCCTGTTCAGTTTAGCGACGCAAAAACAGGAAATGTTATTAGCTCTATTGAGGTTGAAAACGTTGGTGATACGCAAACCCAGCCAGAGGCTCCTGTGTCAAATTGGAATTTGCAAGGTACGGTTTGGACATATGGTGTAGTGCCAGGATATGATTTTAATGGCGATGGAAAAGCTGACTATGTTGGCGCGGCTATGGAAGACATATGGAAAATTGATTTAATAAAATGGAAGAATCCTTTGGAGCCAAAATGTGACAAAGTGTTTGAATTTCATAAATTTGATAGAAATGATTATATATCAGTAATTATATACAAATTGGATAAGGGTGATCTCGATTTTGTTTATTTTGATAGAGATATGGATGGAATTGTTGATGAGTTTCGATCTGGCTTTGCTCTTGCATCTTCTGTGGATCCATGCAGTGCAAGTAGTGATATGCATTGGAAGGATTGTGGTGCTGATGGTGTTTTCGAAGAGCCTGAATGCTTCCCTTCGTGGTTGGATCCTTACCGTGAGATTATGCCCCCTTTACAAGCTGAAAGTTGAATGTATAAACAAAATAGTTCCACAAAATAGTTCCATTTAACCAATCTTTCTACTCGATCAGCCCCAGTTCCCTCAGCACGGCTTCCTCATGTTCTATGTACGGCTGGACCTTTTCCTTGTTGCGCGCCATTTTGAGAATCTTTAACGCGAGCAGACGCTTCTTCCTGTAGTATTCTTCCATGCTGCCGCATTTTTCTGCTATTACGGGGTCTCTGTTGGGGCAGCCGTGTCTGCGGAGGCAGCAGAAAGACAGTGATTTGAAGCAGACGCGCTCATCATCCCAGTCGTGCTCTTTGCTGAAAAGCTGTTTGATTCTTATATGCTCCTCCTCGGTAATGCCGATCTCTTCAAGAAGTCTTGCGCGCTGACATTTAAACTCATAGGCAAGTGGGTACCTTGGGTCACAGCAGAACGCCAATCCCCGCGGATCGCCTCCAAAGCATGGGGGCACAGGCGCATCATCCCAACCCGGTACATGTCGTACGAACTCGTCATCGAACTCGACTGAGTTTACAACCAGACTTTCCATTGTCCCCCCTCAATCTGACCCCATAACTTTCTATTAGCACTTTTTTTTATTTAATCGGCCTTAAGCATTGTTTTTTGGTTTTTGGGGTGAGCTACATATTCATTTATGGGTTTGGATAAGATAAAAACAGGCACCTGCGCCAATTAGCCGATCAATGAATTCAGGTAAAAGCGGCTAGTGAGAGGGGCAGAGATTGAGATGAAGTTAGAGGGCGAACACAGGTTCGTCTGCTTATCGAAGCTAGCGCTTCTCAAACCTCGCCGAACACAGGTTCGTCTGCTTATCGAAGCTAGCGCTTCTCAAACCTCGCCGAACACAGGTTCGTCTGCTTATCGAAGCTAGCGCTTCTCAAAGTCCAAAAAAAAGATGGCTATAGTTCGCTGATTACTCAGCCGCCTCTTTTAGTCTTATCAACAAGCTTTTCAATTTCCTTTGCGCCGTATTTTGATACTACGGCATTGATCTGCACGATGTCAGGGGATACTTCCGGACCGCGCATTGTTTTGCGCCTTCTTCTTCCGTCGTGCTTAGGATGGTATCCCAGCCCACCTGACAGCAGCAGTTTTCTTCTAACGGGTCCGCTTAGATCATTGCGCATCGGAAAACCATCCTTGTCCGCGCCTCCGGTGATCTTCAGCCCGTATCCAGAAAGCCCGACCAGGTGACCCGGAATCTCATCCCCTATGGACTTGCCTAGAACCCTGTTCGCCTTATCGCCAGATAAATCCAGCTGGTATGCCTTACCTGTCTGCTGGTCTGATACTACTACTCTGAAACTTGCCATTGATTAACTACCCCAGAATTCTTTATCCTGCCTTTTAATCTTTAAAAATGTTTCTAATGTGCTCATCTCATCTTCCGATAATGTATCGTAAAGCTCCTTACCGAGCGCCTTTGCATGACTCTCGGGTATATCTACATAAAGTATATCATTCTCCTTTATCTGCCTGCCTATGGTTGGCTCCCCTATTGCCACAGCGACTTCGTCGCCCTTTGCCGCCGATTCAATTCTCTCGCCCTTGCTCTGCAAGCCTTTGATGGTGCCGACCTTCACGCCGTCTTCGCGCATCAGGGGGATACCATTCTTGATGACTCCGCCTATAACTCTTACACCCACAATCGCAGGCTTGCTGACCCTGAAAATGCAGTCTGGAAGAATCTTGAATGCGCCGGGGCGGATTACCACCTCCATCTGCTTCCGCTCAATGAGCCTCTTCCGCTCATCGACCCACTCAAAATAGTCCTCAAGCAGCTTGTATATGATCGGTCCAGCGAATACCTGTACATCTGAGTTAATTATCTCATCCTTTGCATCAGGCAGGATGGCGACGTTGAAACCTATTATGACAGATAGAAACTCATCCTTATTGGTGGACGCATCAACAACATCCCTGCGCGATATATCTCCCACATCAGCTTTCTGGATTGGCACACCCGCATTTTTCAGCTCGCTGGCAAGGGCTTCAAGCGATCCAAGTGTGTCAGCCTTGATAATAATACCAGTCTGTTCTGTTGCAACCTTGAGTTCACTGATCTCCGATTCAACCTCTTTTATCACGCACTCAAGATCTTCACCCCCTCTAACAACTCTGAGGGGAAGACCTGGCATGGCATCATCAATGTCCGGTGCCGCGATTTTAATCCCTGCTGCTGCCGTGACATTCTTAACCCGCTGAAATCTCTTCTCAACGCGCAGCTCTGAAAGTGATTTTGGCTTGAGGAGAGCTCTCACCTTGCTGACTATCGGCTCTCTCTTACCCCCTATCACTATCGCATCCCCTATAGATATCTCTCCGTCATACAGTATCACGTCAAGTGTGGTGCCGTGTCCCTTCTCTTCCTTTACCTCAAGTATCGAACCCACGCCGGATATTTTTTCATCCACTTTCAGATAGTCCTCGAGGAATCTCTGGGCAAGTCCGACAAGCACCATAAGCAGATCAGGGACCCCTTCGCCAGTCCTGGCGCTGACTGGTATGATTCCCAGGTTCTTCCGGAAATCGCTGACGCGGTCATACCGGTCCGAGCTGAATCCTTCTTCGTGGAGTTTGCCGACCAGCTCGTATGTCTTTAAATCTACAATCTGTTTTACTCCATCATTCTGCTGCCTGTAAGATAATACAAACTGCTGATCCTCTTCCGATCTCCAGCCATGTATCCGGTCAATTTTATTTGCCGCCACAACGAATGGCGTCGTGAACCTACGGAGTATCTTGATAACCTCGTAAGTCTGCGGTTTGAACCCTTCGTTGATGTCCACCACCAGTACTGCAAGGTCTGCAAGGGCGCCTCCCCTACTCCTCAGCGTAGTAAACGAGTGGTGTCCAGGAGTATCGATGAAAAGAAGACCGGGAACGGTGAATTTCTTATCCTCCATAAGCCCACCGCATATCCTGCTTATAGTGCTCATGGGTACCTCGGTAGCCCCTATGTGCTGCGTTATCGCACCCGCTTCCCTGTCCACCACAGCAGTACCTCTGATGCGGTCAAGCAAGGTGGTCTTCCCATGGTCCACGTGTCCCATGACACATACGATCGGTGTCCTCAGTGACTTCTTATTTTCTGCCATAGTCAGTGCCGCCGCTTACTTTACGGTTAACTCATCAGATATTACCTTATAATAATATCCCTATGATGACATCAGTTTCATTAAATGTAGCTGTCATATTTACAAAATTGCTTGCAGAACGCTCCGCCTTTAAAGACGGGGGTGAATGCAGCACATCATCAAGCAATTTTGTAAACGCTACAAACTTTAGTTTGTAGTAGTTTACGTGACGAATGCTACGCATTCGACAAGTCTAAAGATTTGTGAAATATCTGGTGCACTAAAAGGAGTTGAATCCATATTAAGGGAGTGCACCCTTTAATTGAAGCCAGAGAATGCGATAAAAATCCTGACAACATCCAATGCACTATGATTTGCAGATATCGCCTTCAGTGAAATATATCCCGATTTCGCACTCTGCCGTTGCCTGTGCATCCGAAGCGTGCACAACATTCTGGGTTATCCGAATGCCGTAGTCACCCCTTATGGTGCCAGGTGCCGCATCGGCTGGATCGGTCGAGCCAACGAGAGCGCGTACGATGCTTATGGCATTCCTTCCCTCTACGACCATTGCAACTGCAGGCCCGGACATTATGTGCTCCACCAGAGCAGGAAAGAACGTCTTCCCCTCGTGCTCAGCGTAGTGCTCCATCGCAGTTTTTTCATCAACATTAAGTTTCTTAAGGGCGGTTATTCTGAGGCCCTTTCTCTCTATTCTGTTTATTATCTCGCCTGTAAGATTTCCCCTTACCCCGTCCGGCTTTACCATGATGAACGTGCGCTCTGTACCGTTCCCATCACTCATCTCCGATCTGCTCCTTATTTTCCTGTTCAGCTGTTCCTTCTCTTTCCCCGGCTGCCTCGACGGATTCTTCTTCACCCTCTGCGCTATCCTCTATCTCTTCTTCCTCTTCAAATTCTTCCTCCTCAAACCCCTCTGCAGCAGCCTCAGGAGCTTTCTTGCCCTTCTTCTCTTTTGTCACCCATTTGACTTTCCTGGGCACTCTACCCAGCTTCATATTGTTCTCACATTTCGATGAACAGAAATAATATACTGTACCGTCATTCCTGATACTCATTTTGCCGGTGCCAGGCTCTATCGATTCGCTACAGAATGAGCATTTGCGTATTTCCATCATCACTCACTCACCTAAGACCTGAATGCGTTAGATATCTCTTGCCTATCGGAAGATGTCCCTAGCTGTCGCTGTCTCATCTTCTCATCATCTTCCTGGCCTCTCTGGCAGTCTCAAGAAGCATGAGTGTATCGCCCATTCTAATGGGGCCCATACAGTTTCGAGTGATAATCCTACCTTTATTCTGACCTTCAAGCACCTTACACTTAACCTGGGTTACTTCACCATGCATACCCGAATTGCCCACTACCTCTATGACCTCTGCAGGAACTGCATCATTTGCCATGTTAAATCCCCAACACTAGTTCAAAAACGCTCGTGCATTACTTCAGAGCACTTACCTTTTTTATAACATCATTCATCAGACTCTCTGCCTTACCAGGGTCAACTATCGCAGCAGATGATGTTCCAAGCTCAAGACCGCATACCGCACCCAATTCCTGCTGTTTCTTGATGTATATATATGGAATTCCCTTCTCCTCACACAGGGGTGGTAGATGCGCTACTATTTCAGCAGGTTCAACATCCACTCCAATGAGTGCAAATTTGGCTGTGCTTCTCTCTACAGCCTTGGTGGTCTCATTGGTACCCTTCCTGATCTTTCCTGTATCCCTTGCGAGTTCAAGCGCTTCAAGTGCCTTGTCCTCGAGTTCAGCAGGGACATCAAATTTGACATGCATTGGATTTGCCATCCTCAATTACCTCCCTCATTCCCTCATTAATAGAGCGTCATTAATCGGGCGTACCTCACCCTTTATACATCTACTAATTCTTATATTTTTGCACTTAACCTCGCATTTTTGCACTTAATCTCGCAGCTCCGCAGAAGCTATGTGGGTGTGACTAAGCGTACTGCAGCATTCATAATCCTTTCGGAATTGTCAAAATGCACTTTTATCAAATGCACTCGGGATAGACGCACTCGAGATGGTGAGACGATTCCAGCAAATAGTTACCTTGTAATAAAAGACAAAAGGTAGGGGGCAAGCTGGTGTTACTGATTCCCGCGGTTGAGAGTTGTCGAGAGTGCTATATGGCGTCAACCATGTATGCCAACCATATGATGCCAATCGTGACCCTAAATGCAGAGCGTGCACTCCCTAATTATTCAAACATGGCATTTTTCACATTTTTTGGAAAAATATATATTCTATGAACCCGCCTCCTGTATTTGAAGCAGCATGGAAGACGAGATCTCACAGATATCAAAGCTGTTCAAAGCAGTAGGTCATGAAGCAAGAATGGAAGTGCTGTTAGCACTTGATAAGGAGCCACTGTCTGCAAAAGAGCTTGCTGGAACACTCAAGACTTCACAGACATACATCTACAAGCATCTACAGCGCCTGATGGATGCCAATCTCATAACCCGCGACGGAAAAGAGTTTGTTCTGTCTGCAGGCGGCAGAATATTTATAAACTCGATTGATGGGGTCAAAGTTGTTGCCAGATATAAAGACGTGTGGGAAAACCGCATGCTCGAATCAATACCTACGAAACTGCTCAGGGACATGGGACTGCTGCTCAGAGCAAAATCGTTCCATCCTGCCCCAGAAGTAATAACACACCTAATCAATCTCCTATCAAGCTCAAAGAACGAGGTTCTGGCGGTGGTTGATCAGGTGCCGCCAAAGGTGATGATGAGAATTGTCAGAGATAGAATAAAGAAAAATGTCAAGTTCAGGTTGATAGTGAGGGCTGAGTTGTCGGATATGCCCGGATATCTGGCAGACCTGACGGGGAGTGCACTCGAAATGAGAACCATAAAATCCGAGTACTTCACCATGGGCGCAATTGTAGTCGATAACAGGGATGCGGGAATATTATTCCTGGATGCACATGGTAACTTTGACTGGAACCATGGACTGTACAGTAATGACATTGAATTCGTTGAATGGGCCAAGAAAATATTCCAGTATATGTATGCTCAGGGCGATGCCGTGAAGTGGTAAACATCTTCAGGTTTCAGGGGTGCACTACTTCTCGAAGCGCTTTCTAACTGATTCTGCGTGTTTCTCCAGCCCCTCTGCCATTGCAAGCGCCACTATCGTATCCTTCAGTTCCCTCAAACCTTCTTCCTCGATGCTCTGCACAGTTATTGTTTTGACAAAATGGTCCACACTGAGCCCTGAGAACATTCTCGCATAACCGCTTGTTGGGAGTACGTGGTTGGCGCCGCTGGCATAGTCTGCCGCAGCCGCAGGTGCGTAGTTGCCAAGCAGTATAGTCCCTGCATTCCGTATTTTGCCCAGCATCAACTGCGGCTTTGCAGCAATGATCTGGAGGTGTTCGGGGGCGTAAGCATTGACGAAATCGGCAGCATCGACAAGCCCTTTTACCGTCAATATCGCGCACTTGTTGAACTCATCGGCATTCACATGTTTATCAAGTTCCGCTTTTACTGCATCTCCAAGCTCAGGTGTGTTGGTTATCAGTATCGCAGTTGATTTGGGGCCGTGTTCAAGCTGTGCAAGCATATCCCACGCTATAAAATCAGGGTTTGCGCTCTTATCAGCGACTATCATTATCTCGCTGGGACCGGCAGGGAAATCAATCTCCACTGAGTCGCGCACAAGCATCTTTGCAGATGTTACGTACTCGTTCCCGGGTCCTACGATCTTCTCGACCCTTGGCACTATCGAGGTTCCGAATGCCATTGCCGCAATCGCCTGCGCCCCGCCGAGCTTGAACACAGCGTCGGCACCGGCAATCTTCGCCGCCATCAGAGTTAGCGGACTTACCTTACCATTTGGGTTGGGTGGGGTACACACTATGACCTTATCGACACCTGCAAGCTTTGCAGGTATTACGGTCATAAGCACAGTACTTGGATAGGATGCGCTGCCGCCGGGAACATATGCGCCAACGATGCCGAGAGGTATCACCAGCTGCCCCATCTGTACACCCTTGCATAATCTGTCCATCGTCATTTTTTTTCTACACTGCTTGATGTGATAGTTTTGTATGTTCTGGGCAGCCCTTCCCATATGTTTGATAAGTTCCGGGTCCACCAGAGCCTCAGCTTCCTGCATTTCTTCTTCGGTTACCTGAAGTGCCAGAAGCTCGACTCCATCGAACTGTTCGGTGTATCTGAACAATGCCTTGTCACCCTCCTCCTGCACCGCCCCGATTATCTCACTGACCTGAGGCATTACCTCAAACAATATACTCTCTCTGTCCAGCAGGCTGTCCATTTCCTCGTCCGTCAGATCCTTAATTCGCTTAACTATCAATGCCAACCACCATCTCGTTCAGCCAACACCCCGTCAGTCATTGCTGACCGCCCTTGAGACTGTTAAACCGCAGGTCCAATGTCCCTGAATATTAGATTAGATATCCCCCTGCACTAACTCCGGAGAATCATCCTAATGAATGTATTTCGCTGTCCTCCCCAGTTACCCTCATGCAAGGGGAACTACATGTATCACACCTGGGTTTGCTCGCAGTCATTGCAACAGCCTTATGGCATTATACTCCTGCAAGGACACGTATGGTGTGAATTTGTACCCCTGCATCTGCGCTGTGTTTCATCCTCCACATAGTGTGGTGTCGCACAATCCTCGAATATGCAGGGCACACATGATTCCTTATCCTGCACACTTATATAACTTTCATCATGCTATTCTATCACTCTCTGGAAGATGGAATGCTTGCTAAACGGGCAAACTGAAAAAATGACGCAGCATTCGCAGCACATACAAGCGCAGCACATACAAGTAGGCAAGCATCCGATACCGCTAACCATAAGTGAAATGACTGCCATGCTAAAGGTAATGCAGCACAATAACCAAGATGATTCCAGCAGTAATGTGAGATTGTATAAGCACCCAGTTGTTGGCGCATCGGCTTTTGTGCAGGAGCCTGTTGAGGGGCGCATTCTTCTTGTACTGCGCGCCAATGAACCTGGGAAGGGGTTGTGGGCACTCCCTGGCGGCGTGGTTGAATATGGAGAGACTGTGGAAGACGCCGTAGTGCGGGAAGTGCTTGAAGAAACAGGCATCAAGATTAGGGTTGAAGGTCTGGCTGGCAGAGCAGCATATGATATAATAGATACATCTGTGGAATCTGTGGAAGCTCTGCTTCCACATATTCCGCGGAATCGAAGATTCCGCAGGACTTCAGGTAGGTATCATTATCTTGTAATCTGTTTCAGAGGTGTGCCCCATAACAGTAAAATCAATATCGGCCCCGATGTGGATGATGCACTGTGGTTCTACCCAGACAAAATCGATGAGTCAAGGCTTACAGATACTACCAGTGCGGTCCTCATAGAGCTTGGAATACTAAACTGAAAGTATTTGTTTAGCTAGCCATATTTCTGAACTGGATATATTGAGTTTGTTGACAGGGCTCAGCGAACTGTCGTGGGAGGTCGCTAAAAGAGTCGCCTGCAGGGGCAAATATGCAGTTAAAACTAGAAAAAGTTAAAAAGGATGTCATAGTGATAAAATGTGGTTATTAGCTCGCTATTGATTTACGGTCATTACTTTGCATCTGTTATATTTACCTGTTATATTTACTTACATTTATTATACTCATCTAAGTTAGAGGTTAACGAAAAGTAGATTTCAATATGGGGCAGGCAAGCTCAAATATTCCGGCAAATACGGTGTTGGCAAATAAACAGTGTTATATAAACAAGAGATATGGTTAAGAGGGTACAATACCCGAATAAGCTGTGATATCAACAATATGGCCAACAATATGGCTAGCGTGCATGGTTCGCCTTATTGGGTTGCGGATGTGAAAAACAGTAATGTTGGACGAACTTCAAGCAAAGAGGGGTAAACTGATTATAGATGCTGAAAAGTACGAGTCCAAAAGAGATGAGAAGAACACAGAAGCCGGCAGGTGGGCCTCAACCAGAGATGAACTTAACGCTAAGGCCAGGGAACTTGTTGAAAATGCCCAGGAGTTCAAGAAACTCAGAGAAGGCTACAACAAGGTTGTTGGCGAGAATAAACTGAAGCGCGATCAGCTAAACGAGGGAGTCAATGACATATTTGCCAAGATTGACAGCTTGCGAAAGAAGAACGGTTCCGAAACATCCAGATCACTCAAGGACCTGAAGAAAGAGATCGACAAGCTTGAATTCAAACAGCAAACGACGGTTCTTTCACCGGACAAGGAACGGGCTCTTGTCAGCAAGATATCAGAGCTTCAGGATGAGCTCGAGCAAAGAAAGAGCGAGTTTGAAAACAACGAGGAGCTTAAAGCATTCCTCAATGATGCCCAGAAACTGCGTGATGAGGCTTCAAAGTACCATGATGGTTTGACGGAAAATGCCAGGCTTGCACAGGAGTATCATGAGAGGATGGGTGAAACGTTCAAAGAAGTCGATAAGGTCCGCTCTGAGGCCGATAACGCTCATGCCATGTTTGTCAAAGCCCAGGAACTGGCCGACGGGCAGCATAAACTGTTCATAAAATCCATGAAGGAGATACGTGACTTTGACAAGGTCATAGTTACACTGCGCAACAAGGTGCGGGAGACCGAGAAGAACAGAGAGAAAAATGCTGTTAAACAGCGTGCAGAGGAAATATACACCCAGTTCAAAAAGGGCGGGAAACTGGATACAGAGGACTTGCTTTTGCTTCAGCGCTCAAGACTTATCTGATTTTTGTCTTTATGGGGATGACTGATTCGTTCCCAAAATTAATATATGCCTAAATTAATACTCTTCTTGGGTGTTAATGAGGCATGATTTTCGGATGCCGTCCGCAAATCCGGTTCGCAGCCGCCAGACTGGGTTCGACATGCCATCTGCCGCTATTCGATTGGCAAGAGGTCTGATATGTCCAGGACACTGATAATTTGTGTGGATAGGGATGATGATATTGGCCGTAAGGTCGGTATGGCTACGCCCATAATCGGTAGAGATGCCAGCCTTGATGTTGCCAATAGACTTGCCATTGCAGACCCTGAGGATACAGACCTTAACACCATCTTTGGCGGCATCCAGGTTTATGATGAACTCTCCAGCAGCGGAGATGATGTTGAGATTGTTCTGCTTTCGGGGGATGTGAATGTAGGCATCAAATCCGACCGGAAGATAGCAGCAGAGTTCGATGATCTGCTAAGCAAGATGGATGTTGACAGCGCTATTGTCGTCACTGACGGTGCTGAAGATGAGGCAGTGCTTCCAATAATACAGTCGCGGGTCAAGGTTAATTCTGTCAAGCGTGTGATAGTCCAGCAGAACCCGGGACTCGAGAGCACGTACTACCAGATCAAACAGGCATTCAAAGATCCAAAGATTGCGCGTTCGTTCCTCGTGCCCACAGGACTGGGGCTGCTGGTATATGCCCTCGGGTTGTTTGTGGGTCGTCCCGAGAGTGCGATTGCGACGACGACCATAGTACTCGCAGTATATATACTTTTCAAGGGCTTTGGACTGGATGACGTACTCGATGATTTTACTGACAGCATGCAGCAGTCCCTATATGGAGGGCGTATTGCATTTATAACATATGTTACTGCGGTAGTATTCGTAATAATCGGAACGATGATGGGTATAATCGGCGCATGGACCTACTATACCCAGCCCGTAATGGCGGGTTATGTCACCCTGGCTATGATGTTCGTCAATGATTCCATATGGTGGTATGTTGGGGCTGGACTGCTGTCCGGACTTGGAAGGATGATCGACACATATCTAGAGGATAAGCAGATATGGCGGCATATACCGGCAATGTTCTTCTTTTTGGCATCCGGCATAATACTATGGGGCAGCAGCAAATTCATATTATCGATGTACACTGAACTTATCCCGCCTATGGAAGGTGTGCAGATACTCATCTTCTCGATAATAAGTGCCATACTTATAGCGCTGGTAGGTACATGGGTATCCTCTTATGTGAAGGAGCACCCTTCTGCAGGTAAGTCGGTGGAGGCAGAGTAAGGCTGCACTAAAATGAGAATAAATGAGAATATTAGAGCGTGTCCAAGAAATAATTTTTGGGGCATAAAGTTTGTTGGGCGATTTGGTGATCGGGCGTTGTTGATTTGTTGATTTTTGGTCAGAGATAGTGCTCGTCCAAGGAAATTTTTTTAGCGCCGAAGACAATAAAAGTCTGGGGGAGAGGGGGTAATAAAAATGCGCATTAACTTGAAAAACTCTCAATAAGCGAAGCAAAGTTGCGCTTAATAGGAGTT
>JAUWIL010000019.1 GCA_030605385.1 Methanobacteriota archaeon | reverse complement strand
CTTCCTGTAACACTCCCTTGCCTCATCCTTTCTGCCAAGGGCTGTCAGAGCGATGCCTTTGTAATACCATGCTCTGATGTGGTTCGGATCTATATTAGCTGCATTATAGAATGATTTTAATGCATTGTCCATGCCTCCCCTCTCAAGCAGTGTAACCCCTCTTTCATGCCACAGGTCCGCACTTTCCCTGTTTGCCTCAACCGCCTGATCGAAGTATGACGTGGCTTCATCATATCTGTTCATCAGTCTGAGCATTACGCCCTTGTAAACAAGAGCCCCTGGATGCCGCGGACCGAGTTCCAGCACATTCTGGAAGCATTCAAATGCGTCGCCGTATTTCCCCTGAAGACGCAGTATGATTCCTTTCCCGTATAATGCGTCAATGTAGTTTGGCCTTATTTGGAGCGCTCTCTCAAGTGCCTCTAATGCTTCATCGTATCTGAGAAGTGATTTCATCAGCTCGGCTTTTTTATGAAATGCCCTGTAATAGTAGGGGTTGACAGTGACTGCCCTGTCAAGACTCTCTATGGCATCATGCTGCGCATGTACCTCTGCAAGGGTCACGGCCCTCTCATACCATGCGTCTGCAATCTCTGGATTCTTATCTATAAGTTCATCATAGCATTCGAGTGCCTTATCATACTGCTCCATATCGTGAAGCGTCCTGCCCTTGTTAAGAAGTGCATACTCCTCATGTCCCTCGCGAAGGGCTTCATCAAAGTACTGCAGCGCTTCATCACACCGACGCATACTTCTCAGAACTTCACCCTTGCTTACGAGCGATTTAATGGCTTTCGGATCATTTTCAAGAATCGCGTTGAAGCATTCCAGTGCCTCCTCGTACCTGCCCATCAGTTCGAGGGTAGTGCCCCTCTCATGAAGTGCGTCCATTGAATCATGCTTTAACTCAATTACCCTATCAAATGCCTGAAGTGCTTCCTCATGTCTGTCCAGCATCCTGAGTGTCAGTCCCTTGTTATAGTAAATCTCGGGGCGCATCTGACCCGTTTCTGAGATTTTTTCCAGTATCTCCAGAGCTTCCTCGTACCTTGCAAGCATTCGCAGGGATATTGCCTTATTGTACAGTGCTACCTCGTTATCCGGATTGGTTTCGAGCGCTTTATCAAAGTACGTCAGCGATTCTTCATATTTCTCCAGAATTCTGAGTGAAACACCCTTGGCATACCATGTCCTATCATCACTGTCGTCTACATCCAGCGCTGAGCTGAAGGCTTCAATTGCATCATCATGCTCTCCCATCATCTGAAGGGCATATCCCTTGTTGTACCATGCACCCTCCGACCTGCTGTTCATCGCTATTACAGTATCGAATGCCCTCATCGCTTCTCTATAACGCTTGAGGTGCAGTAGAACAATGGCTCTGCTGTACACCACGTGCTCGGATTCCTGGTTTATTTCCAGCGCCCTGTCAAATGATTCCAGTGCATCCCGATGCCGTCCGAGCATCCTGAGTGCTGTTCCCCGGTGATACCACGAATCCCAGTCCCTGCTATCAATTCCTAGTGCCCTGTCAAGCGATTCTACTGATTGCTCATATTTGCCGAGCATGCGGAGAGTTATACCCCGCTCGTAGAGAGCTCTGCCGTACTCAGGGTTTATTGCCACTGCCTTATCCAGCGATTCTAGTGCTTCCTGGTACCGTCCAAGCATTCTGAGCGCTGTTCCCCGGTGGTACCATACATCCTGAGATCCTGGCTTT
The DNA here is from genome assembly GCA_030605385.1 of Methanobacteriota archaeon. Lineage (GTDB taxonomy): Archaea > Halobacteriota > Syntropharchaeia > JAUWIL01 > JAUWIL01 > JAUWIL01. The sequence goes on along the minus strand of JAUWIL010000019.1, from coordinate 19,477 downwards.
ACTGCAAGTGCCCTGTCGAACGATCTTACCATCTCACCGTAGTCCTGCAGGTTCTTCATCGCAATTCCGCGGCTGTACCATGCAGAATATGATTTGGGGTTTATTGATATTGCCCTGTCAAGAGCTTCAACCGCATCCTTGTACATTCCACTCTGGACGAGAATGATGCCTTTGTTATTCCATGGGTAGTGGTTGCCGGGCTCGATTGCTATTGCCTTGTCATAATAGCCCATTGCCCTGTTAGCGTCCCCATCATAGAACGTGAGATTGCCTATCTTGATATACATTGACGGCTCTGCTGTGAGCTCTTCATAAAACCTGTCGGCTTCCTTGATTTTGTTGTCAACCTCCAGCAGAAGCTTTCGATCCAGATCATCTATCTCCGGCGGCATCTGCAGGTTCAATTCAAGAGGTATGTTAATCTTGGATGCCGACTCTGATAAAACCCGAGTTATACTGTCCCTGTTCATTGAAGAGATGTCGAGCTGTTCCACATGCTGGTACCTCTGTCCCGGTATGGGAGTACCGCACCTTGCGCAGTAAACTGCATCATCAGATGCTTGCGCCCCACACTTAGGACAGAATGACATTTTATTACCACAAGCCTCCCTTTAGAGTTCATTACTGGTTTGTTGGTTTATTGTTTGTTGGTTTATTCTTACTGGTTTCCAGACTCAATTACATGTGTGCAACACTGTGCTTTTATTTTTAACAGCATAAGCCTCAACAGCATAAACATTGTAGCTAACAGTGCCTGTCGCGGCGCAATATTACAATATTAGGTACAGTACTAAAATTTAGTAGCTTATCTATATAAAATACCTATGGCGTGCTTTAACTCGCTTATGTTAATCTGGCCCGGGGCAACGGCATCACCTACACAGGCATAAGTAAGAACCGACCCATATAGGGGTGCTACGACCCTGGTGTGCCTTCCAGCATCTCCCATCCCGATCATGATCATCGGCAAATTGGTATCAGTAGATAGTAAAATGCTATCTAAAATTATTCTTCCCTTAATATATCCTCAACAGTTTTAAACTCAATATCCAAACCATCGTGCAGTTTCACTCTTGCCGCCTCTTCATAAGCCCCCTTACCAAAGCTAAGAGCGACTATTATGCCTCTATCCTTATTAGCTCTCCTTATTGCCTTTTAAGATTCATCTAGCAGTTTCTTTAGTTCTTGTGCCTCTCTGAAGTTGGGGTCAATACTCAGTGCTTTATCTATACACCTCTTTGCTTGATCTGAGTTCTCGGCACTCTTTAACTCTTTATTTAGCTCTATGATTGCCCTTGCTTTATGATAATACGCATATTTCGATTGTGGATTCTTTCCAATTGCTTGATCAAATTCAGCTATCGAACTTAGAATATACTTCATATTGCCCGAAGCTTTTCCTTTCTCCAGTTTTTCAATACCATTCATACAACTTTTTAGCTCTTCTCCTTCTAAAATTTCTCTGCCTGGAACGATAGACTCTTCTATCGAAAGAATGACATCGTTTGCATTTTTAAATACTTGTTTTGTGTATCCAAGTTTTATGAATGGGCAACTACAATATATCCCAAATCCTATAAGAAAAACACCTAACAAAAGTGGAACAAACGTAAATTGATATGGCATGTTAAAGAAAAATAGGGTGGATCCGCCAATTGCAGAAGGAGCCAACACATATAAACCTAACCTGATATATGAATAGCCATACTCCATCAGTTTCTCTTTAACAGAAACTTCATCTAATGCATTAAGACTATTTCTAGTTCCTGTTCTATGTTCATCTGGTATCATCATGAAAAATAGGAGAACCTACCAGTATACTACACTTTCAGCATAGCCTCTAATTTTTCCGTGGAAAATGGAGATATATTCTTCTCTATTGCTTTCCTAATAATCGGAAGATCTCCATTAACCTTACGTATTTCCGTCTTATGCTCATCAATAAACTCACGCACTTTACTCACAGATAATTGACCTGGTGCGTTAGGTCCATCATCAGATACATAAGCATAGGTTAAGCATGATCCAAATATGGGAAATACTAGACGCGATACTCTACCGATATCAGACATAGATATTGCAGCAATTGACTTGTTTTTATATTTATCATTAAATTCCAATAACAATTTTAGCAGAGTTATTACATCCTTTTTGTGATCTGCCATCGTTGCTATTTTTACTATGTCTGCATCTGTATCATAAGCTTCTTTGGCTTTCTCCCTTAGTTCATCCAACCGTGGGGTACTATAAAAATTGTGATGCGACACTATTGGAATTACATCAAATTCCCTTGCTTTGCTGATAACTTTATCACGTATCTCAGCGGTCAGCTCTATATCAACCAAATCCACATATTCCATCGCACTATTGAATATTTCATATCGCCTTTTTTCTGATCCGTCAAAAGAATAATACAGACCGCCTTCTTCTAACCGCCTAGTCGTTATAAGTAATGGCAATGTTGTTTGTCCAGCTACAGCCCGTACCGTATTTTTTATTCCACGAACATCATGATTATTCTCAAAGAGATCGCATCGTATCTCCAATATATCCGCGCCCTCACTTTCAGCTCTATCCACCAAGTCTAAAGCAGACATCCCCCCAACAACAGCCACAACTTTGGGAGTATCCCTTCCAATTAGGTCTCCGCTACATAGTGAGCTTGCTAGTTGCGCACCATTCTCAACATCTCTAATAGCTCCACTACTATCTGAACTTTTACCTCCTAGAATGCTCATGCCAAGCCACTCCCCTTACTCGGTTAACAACCCTAATGCTTAAATATATTCTTATTCCTTTAGCAGCCCAAATTTACCTAGTCCAAATCTACCTCGAATATGCCCCACTCCAGCCTGGAAGAAGCCTTTTCCCTGCCACCTATATGCCTCTATGGTGATTGTCAATGAGTCCTTCGAGTTCTGCATTCTTTCCCTCAGCACTTGTTTTTTCTGCTTGAGTGATTCGTTCTCCTCTCAAAAAGTTGCTTGATGATACTATCCTTATCGACTGTATCATCCCCCAAGTCTAAAATCAATGTGCATAGTACGAATACTTTATGCTCAGACATCTAAGAAAGCGCCAATCCTATATGAAGTTACGTCTCATGGGCAAATAGATACAAGATTTGTAATGCTATATTTACAATATCATAATGCTATAATATTATTATAGATTTCTGGCATAGATTTCTGGCTTTATTTTTTTTCAATCTACACTAAGATTTACTATGCTAATGTTTATACGTCATTATTCAAATAAATATTGTCTCTCAATTCGAAACATTGCTTAGTTTCCTCCTTACCAACCTCATATTCTCTCCGATGAGTCTCTCACTATTCATTGCCATACAAAAACACACTTTGCGATCTACTGTGGTATGGAGCACTACATCCAGCAAGAGGAGTGCGTCCTCAGGTGCCCTGATCATAACCGCAATCTTACCAATATCAGCTCCACTGCGCCCCATCTCATTTGCAATCGAGAAAAACTGTTCCCTACCGGGTGTTGCTTCGAAGTCATGACATGATACTATTGATGTCTTGCCGCTTTTCTTCGCAGCCCCTATTATTTTATTCAGCCCGTCTGACCTGAGTTCTATGTCAACCGCATCCGCAAGTGGGATTGCTTTAAGCAGCAGGGAAAGGCGCTCTTCGTCACTGCCTCTGAATTTTCCACCTTCCTCACTCGACCTGTTCGTAATGATGATTGGCAGTCCAACCGCATTGCGAATCTCGGTTATCAGATTCAGCACGCCTCCCTCATCCTGATCGTTCAACATGTCAATCCTGAGTTCCAGAATGTCTGCCCCCTCATTTCCTGCCTGTGCTGCCTGCTCAAGGCTTGTTACGGTTGCAGCAATACACGCCCTGCCGCGGGCAAGCTCACAGCCCCCTATTCGCACCAAAAAGTATCACTTCTCCAATATCGTCTCATCGACCTTCATGCCAAAATGCCTGGCGCTTCCCTCAATACGGACCATGATTTCGTCTCCTTCCTTGAGTTCTGCAACTGATACCGAACTGCCGTCAGGGCGTACGAGTTTTATGGTCTCGGCATTCTGGAGTATTATCTTGGCTGTTCTACCGCCAATCTCCGCCTCGACCAGTATCAGCGGCCTGCGCTCTATCTTGACCCGCCCCACTACTGCCTTTCTGGTGCTCCCATCAAATCCTACCACAAGCGCCTCGTCACCCGCCGATAATTCGGAAAGATAGCGAGTCTTGTCACCAACGAGTATGTATGAGTGGACTGCACCGGCGTTGACCCTGAATGGTCGCGATGCAACATACGGGCTCTCCTCAGATTCGGAATGCACAAGGAACAGCACATCTGATTGTGATCCTACAAGCATGCCCTCTCCAGGCGCCATCATTGAACATGTATCAACACACACCCGGTCGCCCATGCTGAGCTGCCTGACGGTCGTAACTCTCGCAGGCTCCAGTTGTGCCTTGGGGCTGAACCTCTGGTTAATAAACTCTATTATGCGCTTTAATTCCGAGGGGTCATCCGAATCAAGCAGGATGCCGTGTGCTCCGTGCTCAAGCGTCTCAAGTGCCAGTTTCGCCTCCTCGGCGTCCCTGACACCTGCTATTATGTTAACGTCCTTCTTGTGAAGTTCGGCTATGATGTTCTCAAGAGGTATGACCTTCCAGTCGGTACCGATTACGATCAGGTTGTCTGCTGAACTTCCAACTTCGGCTGCAAACGTTTCGTATTTCTTACCCTTTATTACAACGTATGACGCACTGCCCCTGCCGTCCCCGGCAAGCTGTTTCAGTCTGCCCAGATCTTCCGATGACGCTGTATCTCCCGGCAGAGGTATAGTGCCGTCTCCCTCTCCCTCCTTGCCAACAACGAGTATGTCCGCATCAGCATCATTGCTCCTGGATGCGGCGGAGGATACGAATGCGGCAACTTTTATGCGCCCAAGCTCGCGCACAAGCAGAACATCATCTTCATTAACCAGAACTACATCTGCACCTGATTCAAGGGCATTGGTCACGCGCTTCTTGCGCTCCTCCCATGCCCCTTCATCTGCCTTTACCCATACCTGCTTACTCTCCATCTGATATACACCCCGTTTCATCTCGGGATTCAAAAGCTCTTAGACCTGATAACTTTCGAACCAGAGGTTCGACTGTCTTGCGAAAACAGAGTTTTCGCAAGAAATCTATGATTTTGCTATATTTGCAAGACTTCCAGTGCTTCCTCAACAGTCCCATTCTCGTGCACTATCACAGCCACCGCTCTTGTCATCCTTGTTGGGTCTTCATGCTGAAATATGTTGCGCCCTATTGCGGCACCGCGGGCGCCCGCATTCATTGCCCCCCTGACCATCTCAAGTATGTCTCTGTCAGTATCTGCCTTGGGCCCGCCTGCTATCACCACTGGAACCTGACAGCCTCTAACGACGTCTTTGAATGAATCTTCGTCGCCAGTATAGTTGGTTTTTACCAGGTCTGCTCCGAGTTCTGCACCGACGCGCGCCACATGCGCAACGGTCTCCGGGTCATGGGGATTCTTCACCTTTTTGCCGCGCGGGTACATCATAGCCACAAGGGGTACACCCCAGTAGTCACATTCCTCCGAGAGCATTCCAAGCTCCACCAGCTGATCCGCCTCTGTTTCGGATGCTATGTTTATGTGCATGCTGACCGCGTCCGCACCGTAGCGGATAGCCCTTTCCACGCTGCATACCGTAACTTTGTTGTCAGGGTCAGGTCCCAGTGACGTGGATGCGCTCACATGGACTATGAGTCCAATGTCGGGTCCAAATCCTCTGTGACCGTGTTTCACCATTCCTTTCTGCATGAGTACCGCGTTGGCTCCTCCTTCTGCGACTTTGTTTATCGTGTCCGTCATTTCCACCAGCCCTTTCACTGGCCCGATTGATATACCGTGGTCCATCGGTACTATAAGCATATTCCTGCTCTTTCTGTTGATTATTCGCTCCATACGCACTTTTTTACCTATTTCCGACATGTCATACCTCCTTCTGGTGACAGGTGTTCACAAAGATGTCAAATAATTACAGTGCTAATGTGTGACATTATAACACAGTATTATTTAAGTCTTGCGGAGTAAAACTCCGCGGGATAACCGACTCCAGAAGTCCATTAGATACGGATAAGCTTATAAGTATTTGACCATTAATGTTTGCAAAAACTAGATGTTTTTGCAACCGTATAAAATGCCTTGCATTTTAGACATGTTTACAGAGCGGAGCTCTGTAACCGTATGGAAGCTCTGCTTCCATACATGTTTGCGGAACAAAGTTCCGCAACAGTATGAAAAACCGCAGGTTTTTCAGACATGTTTGCAAAAACCAGATGTTTTTGCGAGATACCTGAAACCATGGGTTTCGGAGATATACGAAAATATGAGGATGATATGTTGATAATTGGCGTACTCGGGCCCGAGGGCACCTATTCTGAGAAGGCCGCAAGAACATACTGCCAGGACTGTAAACTGAGATACTACGACAGTATAATTGATGTTATAAGCGGCATAGAAAAAGGCGAGATAGAACAGGGAGTCATCCCGATAGAGAATTCCCTCGAAGGTTCGATTACGACCACACTCGACCAGCTCAGAGATAGTACTGATGTACGCATACAGGGTGAGATGCTGCTCCCGATAAAACACTGCCTCCTTGCAAGGGGGTCTATCAAGGATGTAAAGATCATACTCTCGCACCCGCAGGCACTGGCTCAGTGCAGGCAGACGCTTAAAAAGCGGTTCAATGACGTGGAAACGCGCGAGACCGGGAGCACTGCCCATGCAGCCAAGCTTGCGCAGGAATTTACGGAAATGGCTGCCATAGCCTCATTTGATGTTGCCGAAAAATACGGGTTAAACGTTCTCCTTGAGGACCTTGAGGATTTGCATGACCATCATGAGAATGTCACGCGCTTCATAGTCGCCGGCGGGGGGGTGCAAAAACCGACAGGTTGCGATAAAACTTCGCTGCTTCTGTCACTGAAAAGCAACCTCCCTGGAGCGCTCTACGACATGCTCGGCGAGTTCGCCAAGCGGAACATAAACCTCGCCAAGATAGAGTCCCGTCCCAGCAGGCGCGCCATGGGCGACTACGTCTTTTACATAGACATAGAGGGGCATGAGGAGGATGGTGTTGTAAAAGATGCAATTTCGGGTATGGCAGATAAAGTCGAAACTCTGAAGATACTTGGTTCATATCCCAGAGTGCAATTGTAACGACACATAGAATCGGCAGACACATAGAATCAGTATACCTGTAAATCGGTGTTCATGCACATGTGTTCCTAGGTCCGCATAAGAAACCTTTACATATTTTCCTTGCGATACTACATCTTATGTTATGTCGTATGCTCCACGATGATAGCGGGCAGTTAAGCATAGACTACATTGTCGGCGTAAGCATATTCCTTATCACATTCATCTACGTTGGAGCCTTCATACCCGGCATGTTGCTCCCTTTTCAGTCCACATCAGATGAGCTTACGGGTATGGCTGACCGTGTGAGTGTAGCACTGGTCATGGACTACCTCGTGGATGATCCGTCCCGTCCCAATGTAGTGAATACGACCAAACTGTATAATTTCCTGAACAATGAGCTTGACGGCTCCAATATTTCCGGCACAGCAGATAAGCTCGGATTGCGCTCCAGTGTTAAATCATATAACTTGAACGTGTCCCTGAAATATATGAATGGTACCAGCAGGGTGAATGGAACTGAACTACCTGACTTTGCAAACATAGCCCAGACAAAAAGAGTTATCCTGATCAACTCGACCTCGAATGCAACTGCCATACTGGCTGTAAGGGTGTGGGGATAAAATGAATAGAGGTTTAATGCGGTGTGAGAAGGGGCAGATTTACACCCTGGAGGGGGTTATCGCCTCGACACTGATGATATCGGTTCTGGTTTTCTCTGTTCAGGCAACATCCATCACACCGCTAACGTCATCTTCTGCCAACGAGCATATTGAAGCGCAGCTGCAGTTTATTGGAAATGACGTACTAAATACGCTGGACTACGGCGGCTCGGGTTCTTCTTTAAAAAGTGCCGTGCTTTCATGGGCAGGCTCAACATATACATGGAACGGCACCCACTATGTGAGCCAGGCGAATTCGAGTAATACAATGAACAATACTCTCACAACCGCACTCAATTTCACCCTGGTCAGATTGGGGATAGCCCACAATGTCGAGCTGGTTTTTCTGAAAAGTGACTCTGACTGTATATACAACCGGACATCATGCCTGGACGAGCGCTCGGTTATCCTGAGCGGGGAACCGTCCAACAATGCGGTGATAGTTTCCCACAAAATCGTCCTGCACAACTCCGATATAACAGATTCCGACGCCTTCAGCACGAGTACGGGGATCGGTGACTTTGATCCCTCCACAGACCTGTACAACATAGTTGATTTCAGGTTGATAGTATGGAGGATGTGATATGGCGGGAGGACGTGATGTGGGGCTTCTATCGAGTCTTGCAGAGCAGAGCTCCGCGGGACAGACGAAATCTTTGATTTCGTCAAGTCTTGCAAAACATAGTTTTGCGAGACAACCGAATACGAAGTATTCGGCAAGTCTTGCGAATGTAAAGCATTCGCGAGACAGGCGGAGTTTTACTCCACCATGTCTTGCGAAAACGAAGTTTTCGCAAGCAAACAGGGCTCAGTTCATACTGATAAGCGGTGTTGTAGTTTCCATAGCCCTTGCAATGGTGACGATAATGCTGAACAACATTGTCTATGTCGGAAACACTGCTGCACTCGAGAGCATGGATACATCGCAGAGCGAGATCTCCCAGATGCAGCGCCTCACATTTCAGGAGATACACCACATTTTAGTCACTCAGAATGACTCTGTAAACTTCAGCAAATACATGGCAAACTACAGCAGGGGTATGTCACTATCATCCGCACAGTGGGTGCTTGCAGTCAATGCCAGTATCGCTGAAAGTGATAATGGTATAGTCAAAGAGAGCGATATCGTGTGGTACTGCGGTAATTATTCTACCACGGGCAATGCGTCCAACTACGGCATATGGAGCTGGATGAATCAGAGGCAGCCCAATAGAGACTATAAGAACTACAGCAGTGACTGTGATGGCCTGATTGGCGCCCTTAATTCAAGTGTGCCGCCTAATGTGACTATATTCGAAGACCCCGGCATAAATCTAAACGAATCCCAGAGGTCAAAACTGTATGAATGGTTCAAGCTAGGAGGAACCTTGATACAAACGGGCAATGGATCACTAGTAAATGATACCATGGTCGGTTGTACGATGTATAAAAGCACTAACCCGCCCGGTAATGTCAAGTCTCCAGGAAACTTTTTAAAGAATGTTGATGTTGGTGATTATATCGATTTTGCCCCTGTCCTGGCATATAATTGGTCATATGGGTGCGAAGGTGTCAATTATTATTTGCAACCGTCGGTAACAGAAGATGCATCCAGCATTAAGAATGGGACATTCTACTACTTCCCTGGTATGAAGGGAGATGTATCTGCATCTGATGGTACTGTGCTGTTCAAGGATAACCTCAGGTGTGTTCTAAACTTATTCGGACAGAGAGATCTGGTAGTGACGATTTCCGATGGAGTCTATACTTACAATGCAACCATGTGTGGTGATTGATCGTGGGCTTAAAACTGATAGCAGATGAGGCAGGAGTGTCCGCCACCATGGGGTATATGATGACAACCCTCATATCAGTCGCTCTGCTTGCTATATTGATTATTTCTTCCAGCAATTTCATGCGAGACTCTTCGGATATGGTGACAACTCAATCATTTGACGTTATAGGGAGTAATCTTGCATTGAAAATCACTAACTTTGACAGCGTTATAAGAAGCTCCGCATATACTGGCGGATTCGATACGAGTTTCAGTACAGAGTTTGCCTTCCCCAGAGAGATTGTAGGGCGGGAGTATTCGATAAATGTAACAGATTACGGCTCTGGAACGTCGCCCAGATATGAGGTAATCCTCAGGTCCGAGGAGGGGAGCATCAACGAGGTTAGAACTCCCTTAAACATATCAACTGCGATTGGATCTGGAGGGTCAGGAAAGTTCAGCAGCTATCAAGAGGAAATCACCATATCATATAATGCAACAACCAGACAGATAGAGTTGGCTTGAATGCACGGAATTAATCATATGGATGATAAAACCATGGATGATAAAACCGAGAATCGGACCCGGTCGGGGGATGCCGTATCGGATACTATAGGGTTTTTACTTATAATCGGAATTATGATAACCATGATAGGGATGATATACGCAGTATCATATCCTGTCTTGTGGGATACGCAGAAAGTTAGCTATTTTGATAATGTCCAGCAGAGCTTTATTGTCCTGGGTTCCAACATTAACAGGATCATGTCAGACAGAACGCCATCACAATCAATTGAAATCCAGACGTTGGATGCGAATATAGAAGGGGGGACCAGCTCCACAATAAACGTCACGTGGACAAACTCTACCAATTCTACCGATGATTTCGACTGCTGGGACTTTCCGAACTGTACTGCCTTTAACCTGCTTACAATAGAGCACTCCCGGGGCGGCAGGACGATCGCTTACGAGGGGGGCGGAGTCTGGGAAAAGTATGTTGGAGGAGGGGTTGCAACGCACTTAAAACCGAGAATCGGAAAGGGTTCAACCATAACCATACCTGTGGCTTCAGGCAGCTCCAGCTCTGCTGGAGGGGGGGGCATGATAAGAATATCTGTCCGTTCTCCAGGCACTCCGACCGTGATTGAAGAGAATGATGTCAAAAATGTCTTGGTCAATGTCACAAGCGATTACTGCCTTGGATGGAAGAATTATTTTGAGGTTGATCTGGGTGCTTCAACAAGCGGTGATTGCGCCGGTAACAGCGTAGTTGCGAATCTCGGAGATTGTTCAAGTCTTTTTATCATCCTTAATTATATAAGTGCAGATATAACTGCCGGGTAATTATGCACATATACGTATGGATAGTACGTATAGCTAGCATTAGATGCTGTTAGGTACCAGTAGATATGGTAAAATGTGATAGGCAAAATGTGATAAGCAAGTAATTACATAATAAATAATTAAGTATTAATTAGCAGTACATGAAAGGTGGGATGAAGAGTCGGGTGGAATAATGGTCCTGTTAAAATCTGAAGATGGCGTGAGCGAGGTCATAAGCACTGTTTTGATACTGTCCATAACAGTCATCGGAATCTCTGCAATTACGGCAGTAGGCTACCCGATCATAGAGGATGTGCAGGATACTGCCACCTTCAATAGGATTCAGCAGAGCTTTACTCTCCTTGATTCGAGAATTAGCAAAGCCGCCCTAGGTGAGTCCCCAAAACAGTACATCGACATAAAGGTTGGCGACGGGAATATTTCCATCAGGAATAACAGCTGGATGAACATTACCTTAAAGAATGGTTCATCAGTCACCACCTACATGAATGTCAGCCTGAACTCCCTTGTATACGAGCTGAACAGGAATCAGGTCGCATATGAGGCTGGCGGTATATGGCTGAAATATGGTGATTTGGGCTCCACTATGCTCTCACCTCCCGAGTTTCATTACGATGGTACAACGCTTACTCTACCTTTGATACGATTGGTAGGTAGCGGTTCATCCGGTGGAAGCGGTACAGTAACAATCGTGGTGGATTCTGATAACCAGCCAGTAGTCCATTTCCCGAACTCCTACAGCAACAGAACCAACCCGATGAGCAGCGGCACCGTATGGGTGAAGGTCAGGAGCGACTACTGCAATGCATGGAAAAGCTACATGGAGGAACAGACATCCGTGAGCGTGGAGGGGGATAACTGTGCCACTAACAGCACAGTCCTTATAAAGCTGGTGACGCCATCGATAACCAATCCATTCACACAGGCTATTTTCAGCTCGAATAACGTTATCCTGTGGAATAATTTTGATGCAAAAAGCTATGACTCCACAACGACCCGGCCTTCTGATGAGGCACTCGAAAGTGCAGACATCTACGCGGCTTCTTTAGTCCTATTAAAGAATAACGTTAATGTTTTAGGAAGCGTGAACAGCTCAGGAAGCGTAACTCTGAACAATAATGCCGAAGTCAGCGGAATCTGCAGAGGCAGTCTCGTAATACTTGGCACCCACACTATCTGTGGTGAAACTGTTCAGCAAAGTGCGGTTGCACAGTCAATGCCCTCTGTCGACAGCACTATAAGCGGCAAGATAAGTAGTTTCTCCAGCAGTAATGGCAATGATGCTGCTGCTGCCAACCCACATTGTGGAATTACTGGAACCGAACTCAGCATCAGCAGCCCAGACGAAAATTGTATTATCACCGGGCCCAAAGACCTCTACTTCACGAAAGTGTATATGAAAAACAACCCTGACAGCGGCAAAGCCCTCATATTCGACACCTCTGCGGGCCCCATAGACATTGCCGTGTTTGATGGCTCACAGTTCAAGCTTGACGGTAACGTCAACATCTCGGTGATTGGTACTAATCCGGTCCGCTTCTACCTCGGCAGCAATGTTGAACTTGATATGGGCAGCAACGTATGTATGCTGATTAACCCAACAGAGTCCGGGTCAGGGGACAGTACATGCGGGAAAGAGCCCCCTGCTGGAGCGCTCGGCAATACCAACCTGCTTCAATTGTGGATGCACTCCAACGGCGGCACTGTTGAACTAGTAAACAACAATGATTTCTTCGGCGTCATTTATGCTCCCGGACGGGATATAGAACTCAGCAACAACGTATACGTCTGCGGTGCTACCATAGGAGACACTGTTGATATAAAGAACAATGTACATTTCCAATACGATGAGAACCTTAAGAACATCGAGTTTCTTCCGCCGGACTCGGCTGTCATCCAGTACCTCCACATTTCAGAGAATGTGCTCAGCGTAGATCTATAATTAATTAGGTAAAAGTCTGTATCATGCATGCGTTTCGTGCATGCTGATATTTGCGATTTTAATCCTTCACTTCCCCGCATCAGGCGCATTCTCGCACCCATACGTGGTGCAGCCGCCGTTCTCCCTCCAGCACTCGCTGTGGTGCGGCGTGTCGCAGAAGCTGCATATTTCTATCTCGCTGTTTGCCTTGATCAGCGCACCGCAGTAGGGACATGCGCTGCCCACCACCCGCTGCCTGGCGCCGCCGACATATACTTCCTTGATAGGTTCGTAGTAACCAACACCGTTAACGGCATGCGGCGTTCCGGTCTGGCTGATTCCTTCCGCGCGAACCGTAGGGGGCTGGGCAGTTCTTTCCGGTTCCCGCCTCTTACGCCTACCCCCCTCCTGCGCTTTTCTTTGCGGAACTGCCACTGTCGGCTCAACCGTGATAACGTACCAGACATATATTGCGGCAGCACTAACCACGGCACCGGCGCTGATTGGGATGATGCCACCGACACTGCCCGCCTGTACGAAGGATACTACAGCAGGAGCGGTTGCGATCAGAGCTGCGATGATGAGAATGACAAGAATGTTTCGATTGTCCTTGCCTATCGGAAGGAATGGCTCTCTGAACGAACTTGTGGATCTGCGCTCCACGAGAAAACCTGGTATGAAGCCGGCAATCGCGATGCATCCGAGCTGGGCAATGATTGCGGGCTGACCTGAAATAGAGTTTGCAAACGTGATGAGGATTCCCAGTACATCTTTATAGCTTCCATGAGCTGTCAACTCAGCCCCGGCATCAGTAACAAGCGGCTGCTCGAACGATGCGATTTGCGCCGTGTTTGTGAAATCGAAGATTTTGCAACCGTCTGAAAACCAAAGGTTTTCAGACATGTTTGCGGTCTGTATAAGTCCAAAGCCCTGCATACCGAATGAGGCACTGATGAAGAGCATGGTTACCCCTGCAAGAGCTGCAATGCGCATCCCCAGCTTATACCCCTTGCCAAGGCTTGCCGCCAGAATCGGTACCAGCGGCAGGCAGATTACGGATAATGGTATGGTCGACAGGTACAGCCCTATTGCAATATTCTCCTCCCTATCGCACTTCATACCCCACGTGAGTGTTAATATGGCAATTCCAGCGCAAATTATTAGAATTATGGCATAACCCGCATTCTGGTATGCGGCTGGTACTGCCACGCATATAAGTGCGGCGGCAGCGCCTGCTTTTGTGTTGAGGTATGATACCATGATGAGTGCGGTACATAACGCGGCTGCCAGAAGCGGCGGCAGCATTGGCAGCTTCATAATGAAAAAGTAGGCTGAAGATGCGATGATGATGGCAGCTGCAAACCTGGTTATATCCAGATTCTCTGGCAGCGGCATCTTTGAGTGTATCTTTGAGTTAAATGAAAATGCCGCATTCTCAGCCCTGCTGATTCCGTTTTCGGTAGTATTTGGCTGCAAGGTCATTACATATCAATCTGTTCAATTGTGTAATATAATATAAACCTATTTGTAGCGCAATCACGTCAGACCTACGTCAAACCTAATATGCCTTTGTAGCGTAATATGTAGCGTAATATAATAGTTGCACATACGTGTTGCGCTGTGAAATATGTGCAGCAGCACGATTCGCGCCGTATGGCTTAGCCATTACTTGACGAAAGCGTAGCTTTCGTCTGTCACGCGGAACTTCGTTCCGCAAGACAGCGTGGAGCAAAGCTCCACGAGTCTCGCAGAACTACGTTCTGCAAGACTTGGTAAAATCATAGATTTTACCTGTCCCGCAAAACTATGTTTTGCAAGACTTGACGGACGGTAGTCCGTTTGTCCCGCGAAGCTCTGCTTCGCAAGACTTGACGAAAGCATAGCTTTCGGTTGTCCCGCGGAATCTTCGATTCCGCAAGACTTAACGAATACTTCGTATTCGGTTGTCCCGCGAATACTTCGTATTCGCAAGATGTGACTGATGTGATTGCTATGAAGAAGGGAACGAAATTCAAGATTGGTGAGTCATTCGCCATGCTCCGCAATAGAACGATATGTCTGTTCAAAAAACACGACTGGTTTAATCACGGCCATGAGGCAATATGCAGGCGGTGCATGAAGACCAAGAAGCTGAAGGTGTTGAAGTTCGACTTATAGTCTTATGGTAAATCTCTATCGGAAATCTTAATATAAGGGAAAAATCTATAAGGATACTCCCGCCTAAAACTGTATTTAAATACCCTAAAACTGTATTTAAACAAAGCCTCAAGTTGTTAGAGCTTCTCAAGTTGTTAGAGCTTCAGGTTGTCAATAGGTGTTGGGCGCTGCTAGTTAGGTGTTGCCAATAGCAGTACAGTCTATATAGCAGTAGAGTTTCATGGTCATTACTTCACTGAAGACTATCCAACAAACACACCATGTTACAAAATCCAGCTATTGGAGGAGTTAATAATCAATTCTCAATCCAATTCTCAATCCGCGTCTGAAAACAGCGGGAAGCCTGAGCCGCGCAAAACCAAGAACGAGCTGAAACCGCAGTATCTGATACTCGGATGCGGTCACACGGCGGTTACGATTGCAAACAGGCTGAGGCAGGATGATAGAAACGTTATCCTGGTTGACATTAATGAAAGCCGCATAGACGCCCTGAGGGATCAGGGTTTCGATGGGGTGACCTGCGATATCGGTTCAGAGGACCTAGAAACCGTTATTGGTGGTATGGATATTTCAGATCTGGAGGCTGCCCTCATACTCAGCCCGAACACGGATGCTAATGAGAGGGCGCTGTATACGGTCAAGAGACTGGTACCCAACGCCCACGTTGTATCCATGGCATCAGAGCCGTCTGAACAGGAGCGGTTCGAAACGATAGGTTCTGATGTGGTACTGCTGCCATACAGTGTAATCGCAGATGCAGCGATCAATGTCCTCGAAAGAGCTGAATCTGTACGCAAAGCACGCAGATTGCTCAAAACCGTGCAGGCTGTGGGCAAGAAAAAACTGGCAATCATAGCACATGATAATCCTGACCCTGATGCAATTGCGAGCGCAATGGCGCTGCAGCATATCGCGAAGAGTGTCGGGGTCAATGCAGAGATTCTGTATCATGGTGATATCGGGCATCAGGAGAATCGTGCCTTCGTTAACCTGCTGGGTGTGGATGCTAATCGGATTAACACTTTTGATGCAAATGAATATGGCAAAATCGCACTGGTAGATCAGATATCGCCGCGTGATAGTGAGTGTTTCCAGCATGATATGCGCGTTGACATTATCATCGACCACCATCCACTGACTGTGAAGAATTTGAGTGCCGAGTTTGTGGATATCCGTTCTGATGTGGGCTCAACGTCGACCATCCTTAGCGAGTATCTGCAAGAGCTGGAAATAGAGATTGATGACAAGCTCTCTGCAGCACTGTTATATGGAATTCGCACTGATACGCAGGGCTTCAAGAGGAATACAAACCCCGCAGACCTTACGGCAGCCGCATTTCTGTATCCACTTGCCGACCATGAGATTCTAGGTAGGGTTGAGACGCCGTCCATGTCAACAGGAACGCTTGACGTTCTGGGTGATGCTATCAAGAGGCGCGTTGTCAGGGGGAGCTACCTCATCTCAAATGTTGGTTTCATCGTTGACCGGGATGCACTTCCCCAGGCCGCGGACTACCTGCTGAACCTTGAAGGTATCATGACCACCGTGATATTCGGGATCTCTGAGGAGCACATACACGTTTCTGGCAGAAATAAAGATATAAGGCTGGACATAGGCTCGCTGTTCAATACTGCCTTCGGTAATATGGGCTCCGCAGGGGGGCACTCCACTGCTGCTGCGGCACAGATACCTTTGGGTGTGTTCAGCGGCATTAGAGAACGCGATACCCTGATGAAGCTTGCGGATGAGGCTATCTTGAAGCGCTTCCTTTCTGCATTGGGCGTTGAACAGAATGAGGGAAAGAAATAACTGCCAATCAATTCTTGTCGAAGGCGCAGCATTCGACTGTCTTGCAAGATTTACCGTTGATGATGGCGCTTTCTCGTCCATCGTTGATGCCCTTCTCTTTCTGGTCATGGTTTCAGCTGCCACTGTCATTCTACTACCCGCAATTACCGGTACTGCACAGTTAAATTATATCGGTGGGGCGCAGGATCAGAGTGCTGTCTCCAACGCACTGCTGGCGCTGTTGAACGGAGCGGTCGATTATTCAACAAGCAACCCTGAAAGGAGTACATTGGGTTCCGATGAGGATTATGAAATGTATCACCGCACACTAGCCGACCTCCTGTGTGAGCATGTGCTGATAAAATCAAAGGGCAATAGTGACGCGCATGAGTATGCAAGCGCGCTTGATAGCGGGCTTCGATCATTCTTCAACGCAACGCTGGGCTACAGATATGACTACAATATCACTGCGATTCTTAACACAAGCAGCGGGGCTGTCAAAGCGGAGTTTGGCCTAACACCACCAGATGAGGATGTTTTATCCGATAGTGTGTGTGCGGCAGTTCCATGCGATCTTGCGATGGGTGAGCAGTCCTGCAAAGCGCTTATCACCCTGCGGGTGTGGCAGCATAGGTAGCTTCAGACATGTTTGCGGAACGCAGTTCCGCAACAGTTCGAAACGCCGAGCGGTTCGAACATGTTTGCAAAATCAGAGATTTTGCAACCGTTTAAAAGTTCCACTTTTAGACATGTTTGCAAAATCAAAGATTTTGCAACCGTTTAAAAATCAAAGATTTTTAAACATGTTTGTGAAATCGAAGATTTCACAACAGTACGAAAACCAAGGGTTTTCGAACATGTTTGCAAAATCAAAGATTTTGCAACCGTCTGGAAGCTCCGCTTCCAGACATGTTTGCGGAACGCAGTTCCGCAACCGTATAAAACACGCAGTGTTTTAGACATGTCTTGCGGACTGCATCTGCCGGAGCCGAGATAACCTTTTGATGGTCTGGCACATAATGATTTGCCCTCATGAATATGCTTAAATATGTGTGTTGCATATGTTAAAGCGCTATGATGAAAGCAGGTAAAGGGGAGCAAACAGCAGCAGATAAACCTGATTTCAACAAGAGGGCTAACCAGATTGCAAGAGAGTATCTCAGATTGAAGGATAAAATCGGCGGGAGTGTCGATGATAAGCGGTCCGAGCTTAATGAGATTGAGAGGCTCCTTGAGAAGGGTGTGGGCGGCAAGCTGGGAGAGCAATTGGAGATTGAGGCTGAACGCCTACGCGCACTTGTCGGTGAGAAAAAAGATGCAGACAGCAGCATTATGCGCGTGAGGCAGGAATTTCTTGAGTTGGTCGCGAATTTTGCCCCCAGTCTGGATACGATACAGGACAATATAATCGCATACGATAGTGATGTAGAGGCGCTATCTGATGAATACTTCATGGCATTCACAGACATTGTCTTCAACAGAAGTGTTACTGCAATCGGGTTCAGCAATGCCATAATGTCCAGCAACGGAATAGAAATTAAGGCGCAGAATGTCGAAACAGTATCTGCGATCCGGACTCTCAACCATATAACAACGATAATCCAGGAATCTGCCAAGAGGATGCTTGGACAGGAGAACATCTTCAATCAATCATGGGTGCAGCTCCGGGAGCGCGAGTATGCATATCTGGCATTCTCCACCCTCATAGATGCAAAGCGTCCCCTTACCCTCAGCGAGATAAAAGATCTTTGTGGAGCACAGGATGAGGAGTACAAAGTGCTGATGAAAGACCTTTATGATGAACGCATTGAAGACGGGATTAACTACCTTACGCGCGGCAACTGGGAGTACCCACTCATCGATAAGAGTAATGGAAGTTACCGTGTAACCGATATAGGCGTCTGGATGTGGAGGTTGTGCAGTTCCGGGATGCCTGCTTCAATGAGGTTTGGTGACGCCAGGGCTCAAGCCACACGCCCAGGCATTGAAGACTACGGCAGTACGGTCGGCAGAGATCATCTGAAGAGCAAACTCCAGAATATCATCAAGATAATGAGGGACAAAGTATAGATATAATTAACGTCAGACACGCATGCAGAGCCAAACATTCCACACTCCTTATTATTAGTTTAATCCTAATGGGCAATGGGAACAACGCGTTGTATGTGTAATGGTCGGATCCTGTGTAAAGAGGGCTGTGCGCATAAGGTGAGTATTGTGAGGCAACCAGCATGAAGAAAAATGAGGATGTGGAGGCTAGGATAGATAAAGCGTATACTTACTTGAAGTCAAAGTTCTTCCCATGGAACTTTCTTGTAGAACCCACAACTCATGAAGCTCTGGAACATTACATGATGTTTGCTCTACCTGCTGCAAAAGTGAAGATGTCAGAGCTTGTTCAACCCGTTGAGGCAGAGAGGATTCTGGATTCAATAACCGAGGAAATAAAGAACATCTCGGAGGACTACCTCATTGATCCGTACAACCAGCACGCAAGAAGTGTGCACGGTCATTTCGCTGATGATTATCCATATGCATACGCCCAAGCGTTAGTATTTACAATGCTGCATGAGGGCGGTAAAGAGGTAATATCATATCTGGATGAAATAGCAGATATCGGCTCGATAGCCGGACTCATGGGTATCACTATGGAAT
>JAUWIL010000055.1 GCA_030605385.1 Methanobacteriota archaeon | reverse complement strand
CCCTCTACCGCTCAGCCTGAAACGATTACAATACGAACAGAAGGCGCATACACGGAAACGTTTCTGCCGATAACCGAGGCGCTTGAGCAGAGCGGGAGTTATGGATTGGATCCACTGCCTTATGGCATAAGTGGGAAGGCGTATAATTCCGTGAGTGGGAGCTACAGTCCGCCAGCAGAAGATCAAAAATTAATGGACACGGTGACAGTTCCGTTTACGCATAGGTTGAGAGAGATATTACCTTCCTGTTCTTGTACAGGCTGTTATTTATCCGGGAGTTATTGTTATATCCCAATAAAAGTGCGATCGGAATCACTAGGGAGAATAATACTTGATAGCATAAACATCCAGACATCTACCGGGACTATAACAACATTTTCAGACGGGAGTGGCTTGAAGGCAGTTGATTTTAGTGAACCAGGGTATGAAGTCATCATGATAATGATTCCAAAAACAACTACTATTAGTTCTGCGAGCGTGGACGTGACGGGTGAACGCAGTGAATTGAAGTTTAATCCAGCCAATGATGAGGGTAATGGTGCTGACACATATTATGGTGAAATAGGAACTAGGTATGGACATGGTACAAAAAATGTTAAAACTATTATCAAGCCGAATAAAAACATTCCTGAGTTTAAAAAACTAATACTGCATGGTATAAGATACGGCAGTCCACAAAGCCTCAACATGGATATCATCATATGTAAAACAAATACAGAAGATGCTGGCTCTGCATCATGTACTGGCGCGCAAACAATATTGAAGTCTAATATAGCACTGCCCAATTCAGATATCTACACGATTGACTTAGATACAGCATATAATTTGGAAGAAGACCAGTTATATCTAATTGGCTTTGATATAAAAGATTATAGCACTTCCTCTTCTGATTATTTCAAATTTAGTGTTGATAATTCAGCTACATCTAACAGAGTTGCCAATTATAAGGAAGGTGTTGCATGCAGTAATGGCGAAGACGCATCCATAATGCCCTTAGGAACTGATAGTGGCCCTACAAGATGTTGCTGGGATGAGGAATATGATTATAAATGGATGGCAATCAATCCCGGATGCACTGGTGGGACATCATGCGATAATAAAGGTTCTGGAGAAGGCTGCTATCCACCAACGTGGGTTTATTGCGGTACAGGTAATTATTGTAACACATTAAATCCAGGAGAATCTGCTGGGTATTATATAAATGTAGATTTCACTGGTAGTAGCAGCTATCCCACTCTTCCAAGCATAGACATAGGGGCCGACGGAATACCAGAATGGGAACTGGGGGCAAGCATATCCACAGTAGACTGGACTATAAGAAATCCCTACCTGGAGATAACAGCAAACGAGGATATAATAGACTTCACAGCCACCGTAAATGGAGATGAATACTGTTATGACTCTCTCGAAAAGGAGATGAAAACAATCCTCGACATTTCCAATTCCGTGCAGCAAGGAAGTAACACTCTGTACTTCAACGGAGACGTTGACTGGGAGATTTTTGATTATAAAACTATCAACCTGAACCCAGGTGGAATTTTGAAGAATGTGAGAATAATGTTTGAAAGATCAAAGCCAGTGGAAACAACAGCGGTTGATTCCGCTCACGGAGAGGAAACATATAGATGCGAGGAAATAGGAAATGAAGCTACTATTATTGCTAATGATGTGCCTTCTATGCATCATCATGTGTATCTAGAAGGACTTGGAGAATATGAAACAAGCGATGCTCCTGGACATAGTCATGAGCATTATGATGGGTACAGTATAAGTGAACCGGGCTATACAAAATATTGTGATTACAAACTAAAAGTGGCTGGCACTCACACGCATACTCTAACTATAACCAAAAATGGAAAAGATTATACCTATCAAAGCAGTGAAGCAGGAAGCCATGCACATAATTTTGTTGGTATTCATTATATGTCTAAAGGTGGTTGGCCAACAGGTAGTCGATGTGAATCAGGCGATTGCTATGGTCAAGACTCATGGCATAATGGTAGTTCTTATAAGAATATTTGGCACGATAAAGCAAAGGCAGGAGGGCATAGTCACAGGTTTTCAGATATTTCGCCAACAAATGACCCGTTCATAAAAATCAATGGAGTAAAATTTGTTAGTAATTTTGATAATACAGACAGTGAAGCAGGGCATGGAAATCTTATAATTGATGTTGCTGATGGGAAGATTGTCAATGGAGATAATACGCTCGTTTTTGATGCAGAGACACCAGGTAAATATGATTATGAAATAATCGGCAACCTCTATACTGAGAGTCCTGATACTGATGCAACAATAGAGGTGAATGGAGAACCTTCAAACTCACAGATAGGGTTTACAGGCAGGAATCTAGTATCTTCAGACTATGTGCTGACCATGAACAGAGATCTGGGAACCTCCCCTATCCAGACCAATCTAGGGTTAGCGGACTCCTCTCACATTGGATACGTGGATAGAGTTTTTGTCCATCTAGATAGTGGGGGCAGGATACCCCCAAACTGCCACATAATAATGAATGTAGATGGAGAAGAAATACTCGATGAAACATGGAGTGCTGACCTGGAAGATACGCCATACTATTGGGTTAAAAAAGATATCCCTATCGACCCAGAACTATTTGAATCCAAGGATAATGTAAATGTTGAGATCGAACTTACAGGTTCATGGTGGTACGGTGGCAAGAAATATTATTGCTCGAATGTAATGGATTCCCTGGATGCAGGGTTGAAGTACTCCCTGATCAAAGGAAAAAACAAAAACCCATCTGTTGTGATAAATGGACAGAGAACTAGGTACATCGGAACTCTAGAAGATGGAGGAGTTGTTACTCTGCCTCTCAAAGGGCTGAAACAGGGAAGCAACTATCTTGATTTCTCTACGGTGATGCCGACAACGCCCATAAATACACTTGAAGTCGATCCAGATTCAGGCAGCGGCAAGTTCGGCTGGCAGATAGCGGGCGAGTACACATGGACGCCCGAACCCAAGACATACAGCCTGAGTTCGTCAGTTGATCTGACAGTTCTTCCTGAATACCATGATGTGCGCATCAATATCATACCGCCCGCAAGCACCCAGGTAAAGCCTGGAGATGCCCTGGCATACACCCTGCAGGTAGACAACACGGGATCAGTTGCAGACACATACACTCTAACGCTGGACGGAGAAGAATGGATCAGTCTGGATAAAACATCGGTTGCGCTGAATCCCGGCGAAATAGCCGAAATTGCAATAACGGCAGCACCGCCCATGAGCTGTGCACTCGAGCCGGATGAATATTCATTTAACATTACTGCATCATCTACAGGTAATGCATCTGTGTCAGATGCCGCATCATCCTTTGTGGAGGTACTTTCATTCCATGAGGTCGGGACAATAATCTCTCCTGACGTTACCACTGTGAAGCCCACCCGAACAGCCAGCTACACTCTATCGATCCATAATCTGGGCAATGTAAATGATTCATATAATATTAGCGCTTCAGGTATCGATTCTGCGTGGATAGTTCTGCAGACACCTGCAAAACTCGCGCCGTGTGAGGCGGTTAACATATCCATTGAGGTAACTCCTCCCTTCTGCACGCAGCCTCAGACCGTCAACTTCAGCGTAACAACCACGTCACAGGCAAGTACGGAAGCTAATGAGAGCATTAACGCATCTTTAATCATAGAACCAATACTCTTCGATGCAAAAGCCGATGAAGTGGTTGAGGCGGTCTACAGCGGCGCTGGCAACCCGACATCCTACGATGTTGAAGGCAGGATACTGGCAGCCAACAGGGAGCAGTTCACCATTCCTTATGTTGACGCTGCATTAGAGAACATTGATTCAACGAGCCTTGAAAGTACGGTTCATGCGGTAGATCTGGCGCCCGGAGAGAATGTCATCAAAAACTACTCTATATACAAGGCTCCGAGACTATTGGTATCCGAATCATGGAAAACCCTAACGCTGGAGGAATATGTTGGCAGTCAACTTGCAAATGATCTGGTTAATGATAAAGACATTGAAGTGTTAGGCGATCTGCACCGCAAGCTCCTGTTCGGAGAGAACAACCTCATCGAGTTCAACATCACTCTTGAGAATCCGTCTGCAGACACCTTATCAAATGTAATAATCGCTGATCTGCTGCCTGATGCAGTCTCGAACGGTGCGCTGGTCATGCCTTCGAATCTTAACTACGATAACTCATCCGATACCCTGGCAGCTGGCGAGCTTTCTGCAGGAGACAGAATCCATCTGGTTTTGAGAGGGACAATTCCAGCATCGACATTCTCAAATCCGGATGCTGATTTTGCAAATCTCACAAGGCAGACAAGGATTGAATATACCGTGAATGATTCCCTGTCAGGAGTGAGAATCAAAGATCTGGGTGGATGCGTGCAGCTTGAAAACACAGCATATCATACCGATGCCCAGATTATCCTGGAAGATATAACACTGGGTAAGGTAGCCTTAATCAAACCAGTGCAGGTTGATGCCGCAGCAGTCGAGGAAACAACGGCTGCATACAATCATACAGGAAGCCTGCTGGCCAGTAATGTTGCAGGTGAAATAATCGAGGTTAACAAAGAAGGATACGAGGCACGATACGGTATAACAACCTACGTATCAAATACGGATGCTACTAGCCTTGAAGCAGGAGCGGGGAGCATCGCCTTTTCCTTTATAGATACTTTCCTGGACGATTCTGAGGTAGCATCCAGCACGAATGCTACCATCCAGAACGGAGACGTAATAATTGATGACCCGGTGTTTGAGCCAGACCATGAGGACGATTATTGGACCTTGTACAACAACACCACGACCCACGATAATGAATCCATAGACTCTGCTTACAACAATTCCGTCCCGACCATGCAGGCGGCAGCAGGCATTACACCCCCGCAAGACTCCGTCTGGGTTGCAACCAGCTCAGGAACGATGCTTACCAGCGGCAAGACCGGCTACAAGCCGTCTGCAACCATAGTATCTATGCCCATAACCTCACAGGGAAGCTCATACGGCTATCTGAGCCTTGACTACGAGACACCGCAGCAAACGAACATAAGCTTTGACATTCTGGATACCGTCACTGGCGGCATCATCCATACTAACCTGCAGAATGGGGCTTATCTAAACATCTCCACCCGGGAACATCCGCAGATTCAGGTTAGGGCTACGCTCACCACTGATGACCCGTCAGTGACACCAGTACTGCATGAGTGGCGGGTCGGAACAATCCTGTCTGACTGGTTCAATCAGGATAATCTAATCGATCTGGCTGCAAGTGAGAACGTGAGCATCGCATCCGGGAAAGTGGAGCTTGGGGGAGAAGAAGGTGAGACATTCACCCTCACGCCCGGGCAGAGTTACAATGCACCATATCCAACGCTGGAAGATGAAACTGTAATAGTGGCATCGGATCGCGTGGACTGGGGCGGAGCACAGTGGGGCGCAGGCTGCAACTGGATGGAGTTTGAGTATTCCAGCCCGCCAGGAAACATTGAGTTCACCAGCATTTACACCGAGTTCTACCATCCAGGTGCCTCTCTGGATAGGTCAGTATACTTTGCAACTGTTTACGATGCAAATGGCAATTTAATACTTGAAATGTTCAGGCATGGGGATACCATGTACCTATATGACGGTCCAACACCTGCAGCCTGGTGGCGGGTGAGAGATACGGCATACTCGAAGAACATAGGCCCCATGAACACCGGCACCACCTACAACTTCAGGTTCCATTTTGATGGTGAATGGCACATCTATGTGGATGGTGCTCTTAAGCGTACGCTCAGCCAGAGCACATACAAAAACACTCCCGCGGGAAAAATAGTGCTCAGCGGCTGCGGCACCACCAACTCGTATGGTCCGACACGAACTGTTAATCGTATGAGCTTCCCGGAGAGCGTTGTTAAGGCTTCATCGGGCACCCTAATATCGCTTCCAATCACTCCTCTGATTCCAGGTTCGTATGGGTATCTGAGCGTGGATTACGATGAGCCAGAAGACGCATCCATAACATTTGACGTGCTTGATGCATCAGGCGAGGTGATCTCTGGCTACATGGATCTGGCAAATGGTGCCAGCCTGCAGGAACTATCGGCTGAGGACTACCCGCAGATTCGGCTCAGAGCTGCATTGGAAACATCTAGTCCTGATGCGAGTCCTGTTCTAAGGGGTTGGTCTGTCGGCTCCTTGATTTCTGATTACTTCAACCAACCTGATTTGATTGAATCCATGCAAAACCTGAGCATAGCCGATGGAAAAATCAAGCTGAAGAGCCCAAGCCTGATTGTTAACCCTGATTTCTCTGATCCAGATGGAGCCGGCTGGGATTGCTATAAGAACTGCCTTACCGGAGGATGTACATATTCCTGCACGACAACTGATACGCTTGGGAGCTGCTCAGCAACCTATCCGGGAGACTATCATAGCTCGCCATATGCCGGGCATGTTTACAGTGGAGGGAGCGGATTCTGCGGCGATGGTGGGCTGGTCCAAGAGATGACAGTACCCAACGGAGAGTCTGTGTATCTGCACTTCTGGGCGAGAGCTAGTGGAGATTACTGGGGTCAGTGGTCTGCGGTGGGAATAGATGATGAGACCTATGGGCCAAAGCCAGCTAACTCGCCAGAGGTATCCAAGATGATTTATTTGCTGGCCTGTCACAGTGCAAATGGCAGGGTCCTATGTTCAGCGACGGATCCGGATACCGGGGAAGTATACACGCCAGCTCAGATGACCGGCAGCTGGCAGGAGTTCTGGGTTGACGTATCTAGGTGGGCGGGTGAAACTGTAAATCTGAGAGCGTTTGTGAGTGATTACAGCTCACACTGGTGCAACATGGGAGATCACAGCAAGTGGCTCTGGGTTGATGACTTCTACTTTGCATCAGAGATGGGAGGAGCACCAATTGGTGCAGAGGCATCCGGCATGCTTGTCTCATCCACGTTCAACGTCACCCAGAATCTGGTCTCTGCCACGCCTGTGTGGAATGCTGTTGTTCCAGAAGGAAGTTCGGTAGATGTGATGCTGTCGAATGACGGTGGTGTGACATGGGCAGATGTGTCTAATGGAGTGAGGCATGTCTTCACATCTGAGGGGATGCTGCTGAAATGCAAGGTGCTGTTCTCTTCGACTGGAGCAGCACCTGAGCTGGAAGACATTGTCATCGCATATGAGACGAAGGGTGCTGCTGGAGCGATGCCAACTGTGAGCAAACTGGTTCCAGGTGAAAATCATATAGTTAGCTATGATGTGTATGCCAATCCCAGATTGCGTCTTACTGGAACATGGAACGACACCGGTTTTGACGAGATGATGGATGAGCTGGCTGAAGAAGGTTTTATCTCAGACGGTACTGTAGGTCAGATGAAAAACGGTAGTAAGATTTTATATGGCTCGGATAACCGTGTGAGATTTAACATAACCCTGGATAACCCGTCCTCGGATGTGCTGCAGAATGTCATCGTATCAAGTCCGCTGCCAGGGGTTGCGGTGAACATCACTGTGCTTCAGCCCGCAAGCATCACATACGATGCAGATACAGACTCAATCATCATAGGCGATATGCTGCCACAAACATCCCTGAATATAATCATCAACGGAGTTATTCCCGCATCCGCATTCCAGGATCCATCCAATGTTCATGTGAACCTGAGCAGAGACACCACTGTGACATACAGGGTTAACAAATCTCTATCCGGCATATGGATAGATGATGTGGTGGGCAACGGGTTCTACCTGATCCTGCTGGAAAGCAGGACATATGAGACACATGCCGAGATAAAGCTGCAGGATGAGAGTCTACAAAACGTAATCCTAACCAAGCCTCTGAGCATCAGCATACTGTTCAACGAAACAGGAGAAGCTGTTTATAACTCCACCATGCTGATGAACTGGTCTGCCAGCGGCACCATCAACATGCACAACCAGGAGAACTACGAAGGCAAGCATGGCTTCAAACTAACAGTGGAGAACACCAGTCTAACCGATCTGCCTGGCACCATAAGCATGCCCACACTGAGCCCAAGAGAGAATATCATCGCAGAATATGATGTCAGCATCCCACCACGCCTCACTCTGGGGCTTGAATGGAACACCAGCTTCAGCAAGGATAAGCTGCTGTACCAGTGGAACGAAACACTCCACCTGAACATCACGGTGAACAACACCTCACCGGATAAGCTGGAGAATGCACTCATACGCATACCCATTTCAGAGAACCTGACAGAGAGATGCACTATTATAGCTGTACGATCGGATGAGCTGGAGTATCATGCTGATGAGCAGATGCTGACCTGGAGCGGAGACATACTGCCCAATGAGACACTCCATATGGGGGTGTGGATGGATATCCGTCCCGAGGATCCGGAGCTCTTGGTGGACAATGAACTGATACTACAGATAAACGCCACTGCAACTTACATTGTGAACACAACGCTCTCTGGTGTTGATGCAGGTGATACAACTGGTAACGAATATTATCTTGTGTTAGTGGAGGAACAATTGGGAAGCACTTCCGGCACTGTCAGCCTAGCAGGCACTCTTCGTATTGAGATTGTTGGCAGGTCTGTACTCGTCTGGAGCACTGATCAGGCTAACAACGAGTTTGTGGAGGGTATATCGGCTGAGATGTCAGAGGACACGTACTTCAAGATCGTGCACACCAAA
This sequence comes from Methanobacteriota archaeon, assembly GCA_030605385.1. Classification (GTDB taxonomy): domain Archaea; phylum Halobacteriota; class Syntropharchaeia; order JAUWIL01; family JAUWIL01; genus JAUWIL01. The sequence continues at coordinate 5,055 of JAUWIL010000055.1, read as the reverse complement.
CGGGACTTCGTAGAGGAGTTCAGATCAAGATTCTACAACGTGTACTTCTTCGCGAACACCGACTGGGATGAAGAACTATCCACAGAGGAGATACAGGAGATCAAGGACATCGTGCATGAAAGCAGGCCGCTTGGACGAGGACTTATCATGAGCGGGTACGCATTGAAATATGCTCCAGACCTGGATGAATTGTTGGGCACCTCCTACAGGGGATCGCTGCCCATGTCGGAGAAGAACTACCAGCCCAGAATGATTGATGTCGTGCAGGAGCATAACATAACCAAGGCCTGGATGAACACCACCCTGGAGAGTGTGAGCTGGGCCGTACGCACGCTGCCAGACTCAGCAAGTGCCCTCGCATACTTCGAGAATCAGATGCCGGGTAAGGCTCTGGGCAAACCCGCCTGGATGAAACATCTGCCAGCTATCAGCATTTCAAAGTACGGTCGCGGAAGAGGCGTGTTCTTCGGCATGGACACCGGCACATCATACCAGCAGGATGTTGATGCGGATGCATGGCTTGACATGAGCGTCAGGGCTGTTAGCTGGATACTGGATATGGGTGCCGTGCCGAAAGGCGAGATTGATCTGGGCATCCAGAAGACAGTTACTCCATCCGTGATAACTGCCAGGAAGAATTCAAATGGTGAGGCTACCAAGCCTGCCACGATAACCATCACACTCACATCATCACATGACATATTCAACATAAGCATCAACGAGACTATTCCGGACAGCTTCCAGCTTACAAACGGAAGTCTCGCCTGGAATATAGACGAGCTGGCTGAGGACAACACGAGCAGCGTGAGCTACTCTGTCATGGTGCCTGCCCAAGAGGCGGGCACGTACACTCTGACCACAATGGTCACCTGTGAGGATGTCATTGGCAGAGAGCATAACTTCTCGCAGGCACTGGAGCTTGTGGTGCGGGAGGCACCTGGAAGCTGGCGTCGCGGCAGCGGTAGTTCTCACAAGCCAGCGACTCCGCCGGGACAGCAGAAGAAAGCCGAGCTAAGCGTTGTACTAGACACATGGAGCATTGCACTCAGCACATCCGAGAACACGTCTCAGATGTTTGTGGTTGAGAACATTGGTAGTGCGAGTGCGGAGAACATGGGGATCAGTGCGATTGGCAGTGTCTCGGACTGGTTCAGCTTCGACCCCGCCGTTATAGATCTGGATGCAGGAGAAAACACCAATGTAACGGCAACGATCACCGTGCCAGATGATGCACAGGCGAAGAGCTACAACATGAAGATCAGGTTCGGCAGCGGAAGCGAGAAATTCGATGTGGATGTTGATGTGGAGGTTATGGATTCTGCTCTAGAGCCAGAGGTTGTCTACCTGAGCCTCAGCCAGGACACATGGAACGCAAACATCAAAGCCGGTAAGACAAAGACCAAAACCATCACCATAACCAGTGATGATAGCTCCACCGTGGATGCTGAGCCCAACCTAGACATAACAGGAGCAAAGTGGATTACCATATCAGAGCTGACACCTGCGGTGATAGCCCCGGGAGAATCAGCAGATTTTATCATTACTGCCAATCCGCCGGAGGATCTGGCAAGCGGTGGTTACAATGCCACGGTAACTATGGCTGAGGTGCATGGCGAGCCAGAAAGTCTCAGCATCTTGGTCAGCATTGATGTGAAAGCTTCGAAAGAAGGTGGTGGAGGGTGATACGGATGATGCATAAAATCCTGACAGTGCTGATGACAATTATTCTGCTCACGGCAACCATCCCCTCATCAGTGCTCTCACAGGACGCTCAGGGTGGTATGAGGATCTCCTTCGTTGAGGCGAAGGCTGTTGAAAAACTGACCGCAATCTACAATGAGGATGGTGTTCTGCTGAGTTCCACAATTACAGGGGAGATTGTTGCGGTCAATAAGGAGGATTACGTGATAGAGGATGTAAATATCACGCTGAAGGATATTTCGGGAACCGATCTTCCTGAGGTTATTCATGTGGATTCTCTGGTTCCAAGAGAGAATGTCGTAGCGACCTACACTGTCACTGGTGAGGCGAGAATGAACATTAGTGAGGAATGGAACTCTCTCACATACAGAGAGAGTATTGATCAATATCTGGATGATGGGTTGATCACACCTGAGACAGCAGAGCTTTACAATAACACCAGGAGAATAATCTTTGGCAAGGATAACACCCTAGAGTTTAACATAACGATTACAAACGTGTTCGATCGACTGATAAATAACGTAACGGTGTATGATTTGGTGCCTAACACCACCATAAATCCGGTTATTATCTCTCCTGCAAATATCGTTTACGATCCTGCAAAGGACGAGGCGTTTATCAGTGAAATCGGTGCTGGTGACCATGTGAAGATGATCTTAAGAAGCACCCTACCAGCTCCTACCGATCCTGATCCCGATTACATCAATTTGTCAAAGAATACGGTGATCAGCTATTCCATATCATCTGTATCCGTGCATGAGCTCGCAGAGCAGATGCACGAGATAAGCGATTCTACAAACACCACTCAGGTTGTCATGGAGGAGATAGACGCCCAGTTGCCGGAGATTCAGAATCTGTCTTCTGATCTGAATGCCTCGTTTGCTTCAGAGGACCCAGAAGCAGTGGGTGCACTTCTCCCGGAGGCAAGAGCTAAGGCAGAGGCTATAGCTGAGAATCTTGCCAGATTAGCAGGGGCAAACCATAGAATGGGTGAAGCCTACATGAATCTATTCGCTCAACAGGGTATAACGATAACCCCGGAATCGCTGGGAGAAATGGTTGACGAGATAGAAGCCAATGGATTCACGCCAGAAATAGTTTCTCTGTTCAGGGATCAAGGTCTTACCGATGCTGAAATAGAGCAAGTTAGAGTCTTCATAATCGAGAACAGAGAGCTGGTAACAAAAACACCCTCCGAGAAATTCGGAGTAGCGGAGGATGCCTATCTGACGGCTATGAACGGATTCATAACTGTGAACGTTAAATCGCTCAAGAATGCCGTCTACATAAACAAGACCAACGGCATGACAACAGATGCAACGCCAGAGGAAATTCAGATATTAAATGATCTTAAGAGTGAGACAAGGAATGCAATAGACCAAGGAAACTGGACACTAATCAAGGAAAAGGCATCAGAGCTGGCTGATTACGCATGGAATCTCGCCCTAAAATCAGGTGACTTCAGCTATGTTAATTTGTATGAAAGTGCTTTCAAGGTCGAGTGTGCTGCAGTATTGGCGTTATCAGGTGATTCTGGGACCGCTGAAACTATCGTAGCTGATTTCATGTCAGCAGGTGATCCACCATCCAATCCACACAACTCATCCAATCCATCCAACCCAACATCTTATGAAATCCTCACGAGTTCTTCCACCGATGGTAATTCTCCTTGTTCGTCTTCAAACGATGGAGGGTGTGATACGTGCACAAATTCTTCAAAGATCCAGCTGACGCCAACTCCGGTATACTACCCTCCAACTTCTTCTTCAACACCAAGTCCAAAAGCTGGCGAAGCAGGGTCATCCTGCCCATATTCTATTTGTGATGGTGAGTGGCCTGGTTGGAGATTCTCTGATCCTACTTGCACTGGGACATGTTATTGGATAGATGGCTGTGGATACTGGAACGCAGAATACTGCCCCACAGGATGCACAAATGGCTGTTGTTATTCTTATTGTGATGAATATTTTGGTGGTTATCCTAATACGAGATTCTATGATCCTAGTTGCACTGGGGCATGTTTCTGGATAGATAAATGCGGATACGCTAGCAAAACCGAGTGCTCGTCATCAATAGGATGTGCGGATGGTTGTTGTAATTCTATTTGTGGGAAAGATACATCACAATATAGTTCTTTCCCTGATACGAGATTTTATAATCAGGGTTGCACTGGGGAGTGTTACTGGATAGATGATGTGGGGATAGGTTGTGGATACTGGAATGCCGAGTCTTGCGATTACGGATGTAATAATGGTGCTTGTGAGGAGGGACCATCTTGTCCATATTCTGTTTGTGGAAAAGACACATCAGAATACTCGGGTTACCCTGATTGGAGATTCTCTGATCCTACTTGCACTGGGGCGTGTTATTGGATAGGTGGATGTGGATACCGGAATGCAGAGTATTGTAGTCATGGATGCTCTGCTGGAGAATGCAAAACACCAACCTGCACCTCAAATGGTGGCACTTGCTCATATGATTCAGATTGCTGCTCAGGCGAATGCGAGGGAAAAACCCAGGGAGGGACAAAATATTGTTGTCCCTCAGGTTGTGATGACTATTACTTCCAAAGTGGTACTGAGGGTAGCACAACCACAGAGACTTGCTATCTAAAGGATGAGTACTGCACTTCTAGCGGTACTTGTTCTTCGGAAGATGATTACCAGTATGAATGTGGAACCTGTAAATATATTTCTTCATCATCCTGCACTGGAAGTACGAAAGGCAGTTGTACCAATTATGCTGCCGGGACATCTTGTGGAACTAACAAGGAATGTGATGGTAGTGGTAACTGTGCAGGCATTTGTGACTGTTCTTCTGGACCTTGTTGTGATGGATGCTACTTCAAATCCTCTGGTAGTCAACCGACCGGTTACACAGATTCCTATGATTGCAATGGAGCTAACAGCCCTACTGGGACAAATTATGTGAGATATAACAACTACTATTGCAATGGAGCAGATGCCAACATGCATTTATCGCAGTCCAATGTGGACACATGCGGTATCTGCGAGTACTGTGATTCTGGATATTCTGCCTGTAAATATTATGGAACATCCACATCCTGTGGTTCAACATCAAGAACTTGTACAGCAGGAACAAACTGTGTCTGTGAAAGTGGACAATGGAAGTGCGATACCAGCACCGACAAAACCTGCACAAAATACTGCAACGGTGCAGGATCATGTAATACCTGCACAGCTCCTGCATGTGACCGAACAGACCAGGGCACCGACTTGGATAGTGACGGATACGACAATGAATGCGAGTCTTTTGATACGGATCCATGTTCGATAGACGTGGCGGATGACAACTGCAACAATGCGTATACCGGTGGTACAAACTGTGCAATTG
>JAUWIL010000146.1 GCA_030605385.1 Methanobacteriota archaeon | reverse complement strand
CTATGTGATGCTGCCCTCAAAGTCAATCTCTGCGGTGGCGGTGGCTGCGCACGAGGTGCCTGCACAGGTACCGTGTGTATTCTGCAAGAGAAAGGACTGCTCGAGGGTGTAGGTAGATATTACTTATAGATAAAATCAAATTCTCTCGGACTGCAAACTCCGCGTATGTATACTAGAAACGTTTCATATGCCATAGTCTGAAAGGCTTTAATCTAGCTCCGTTGTTGTGAATGTTTGATGAGTAAACGCTCTGTATATGATGAGTTGAAGAAAAAATCCAAGAACATGCGTTTTGAGAGGCTTTGCGGTGCAGCTGAGTTATTTGGTTTCAGATTCAGGGGTGGCAAAGGCAGTCACAGGATTTATGTGCGTGAGGGTGTGAAGGAGATGTTAAATTTTCAGAATGTTGGTGGAATGGCAAAGCCTTATCAGGTAAGGCAGTTTATAAAGATTATTGACAAGTACAAACTCCTGACGGGGAATGATGATGCATAAGTATGCAATAGAGATATTTTACAGCGAAGAGGATGAGGGGTATATAGCTGTAGTGCCGGAGTTGCCCGGCTGTTCCGCGTTTGGAGGAACAGAGGAGGAGGCTTTAGGAGAGGTCAAAACAGCTGTAGACCTCTGGTTGGAAACAGCCCGACAGGAGAGAAGAGAGATCCCGCAGCCCAAAGGAAGAGAACTCCTGAAGACTGTCATGGAAGAAAAAACGGCTTCTAGCGGCACACAGGCTGGCACATAACATCGGCTGCGCTGTTGCACTCATTCATCTCCGCTCGAATTCTCTCGGACTGCAAACTCCGCATATACTGAGGTGGTGTTAAGGAGGCAGGATGCATGGATATGTATTCGCAAGGTTCCTGAGGATTTCCACAAGTCCGCTGCACTCATCCTCCCATCTCTCCACGATTTTTCCCCCTTCACTGCAAACCATGCTGGCAAATCCCCTCACCTCAGACGCTCGTTCCGAGAGTGACGATATTGTTTCTATCGAAGAATCCACAATACTTGACGAAATCGAAGATTTCGTCTGTCTAACGGAGCTTTGCTCCGCAAGATGCGCGGCGTGCAGATTGCTCTTTTCAGCGATCAGCTCAAGCTTTTTCATCACTCAGGATTCGTCAGGTTTCTCCCTTGCAAGTACGATAAGATCATAAACGTCCTTGAAGCGCTCTCTGCCAAATACGCCAATATTACTCACAGCAAGCATCTTATCTGCAAAAAGGTCGTGCAGACTTTCATGCCTGAAGCGCACCGCATGAACGGGTTTCTGAACATCATGAACGAAAAATCTGACATCCCTGTCCACTGTGTGGAGAGCAGGCATCCACAAATCTCATACTATTTCATCCGTTCCACTAAGCTCTGGCTGCCCCCACATAACATCCAGATGGAAAAAGAATCAGAGAAGATACCTCCATGGGCAAGTTGATCCATGAATCAAGATATCCAAGAGCAAAGAAAGACATCATAGTCGATAACGTGGTATCCATCGGCTTTCTTAAGAAAGGGGGTGTCTTAGGGGTGTTTGCGGAACAAAGTTCCATAATTATCTCTGGAAGCGGAGTCTTGCAAAAACGAAGTTTTTGCGAGATATTTCTGAAGGTAAAGCCTTCAGATATCTGTGGAATCAAAGATTCCACATATCTTACAGAATCTCCGATTCTGCGAGACATGTCTGGAAGCAGAGCTTCCAGACGGTTACAGAGCTCCGCTCTGTAAACATGTCGAAAGCGTAGCTTTCGTCTGTCTCGCGAACCTTCAGTTCGCAAGACAGGCGGAGTTTTACTCCGCCATGTCCCGCGAAAGATTTGCTTTCGCAAGATATGAATATTTATCAGGCAGGTGGTTACTATCGGTTAACTATGGTTCGACAGGTTAATTAAATTCACCATCTGCACATACTATACCAGAACCATAGAAAAATATACCTGACCTGTCGACTTATACTTCAAAGCCATAAACTTTATTTCGTAACAGACATATCATAATTTCATTTAAATTATAAGTTTGATTCGAAATGCGCAGTGTGGAGTGTGAATTTTACATTTACTTTTTACTGCATCCCGTGAATCTGGGTATTTACCGAGTTATCCATATATAATCAATCAGGTGAACATAAGGAAATATAACTTAACTGGAGCGCTGTCAGAATGATACAGATAGACCGCTATAAATGCGGATACTGCGGTGCATGCGTTGGAGTATGCAAGTTCAATGCTCTTGAACTTGTTGAGACCTGGATAGATATAAAGGACGGGTGTACCGAGTGTGGGGTGTGCTCCAAGGTATGTCCCGTGGGTGCGCTCTCGCTGCCTGAAGAGGCGAGCCAGTGATGAAAAACAGGTATGATATGGTTGTTGTGGGTGCAGGACCGGGAGGCTCGGTAACTGCAAGAAGGGCTGCCGAAAAGGGTCTGGATGTGCTTCTCATCGAGAAGCGCCAGGAGATAGGAACGCCTGTAAGGTGTGCCGAGGGACTCAGCAAGATGGGACTTGGAGACCATCTTGAACCTGACCGACGGTGGATCGCAGCCGAGCCAGGGAGCGGGAGGATACACTCTCCGGACGGTACCCAGGTTATAATGTCCGAGAAGGCTGCCGGCAATGAAGTTGGGTATGTCCTGGACCGCAAGATATTCGACCGTGCTCTCGCATACAAGGCAGCTGACGCAGGCGCTGAGGTATATACCAAGACCGCTGCAAAGGGGCTTATCACAAATGACGGTTTTGTGAAGGGAGTGATAATGCGGCATTTTGGAGACCTGTGTGAGGTGTCATCCGATATCGTGATTGGTGCAGACGGCGTCGAATCACTGGTTGGGCGGTGGGCTGGAATCGATACCGCGCTGAAAGCCTCTGACATGGAGGCGGGTGCGCAGTATCTGATGTCCGGCATTGATGTCGACCAGGAGTTCTGCGAGTTTTATCTTGGCAATAATCTGGCACCCGGCGGCTATGCATGGTTTTTCCCCAAGGGTGAGAGACAGGCTAACGTGGGTGTAGGTGTGCTTTCCAGCATGACCGACCAGCCTGCTGTCAAGTACCTTGACAACTTTGTGAAGCGCAAATTCCCTGAGGGACATATACTCGAGACCGTCTATGGCGGCATCCCTGTCCTAGGACAGATAGAGCGGTCAGTAGCCAACGGTCTGATTCTTGTGGGTGATGCTGCCCGCCATACAGATCCTATCACGGGCGGCGGTATTGCAAATGCCATGAATGCAGGAGTGGCTGCCGTAGGGGTGGCAGTCAAAGCCATATCTATCGGTGACACGTCCACAAAAACCCTTGATGAATATGAGCGGAAGTGGCGCAGCTCCGCATTTGGCATAGCCCTCAAAAACCGTGTAGCAATCAAGAAAAAATTCATAAAGTTCAGGGATTCACAGCTCGACAACCTTGCCCACTCATTAAAGGATGTGGTCATAGGTGAGATGACAATATCTGGTCTGATGGCTGAACTGATCAAGCAAAACCCCAAGGCGCTGCTGGACCTGAGAAAAGTGGTATTCTAATTTCTCTGCACAGCGCACTCCCATAAGAGCGGGGTTATCATCCCATATTGTTATCAAGTACCAGTAGAGTATCAGGCAGTGTTGTCGATTGCCAGTAGGTTATCAAGTACTACTAATAGTTATCAAGCACTGACTTTGTGAGTTCCCTGTGCTCATCTCTCATGCAGTATCTGTTATGCCCGTTGTTTATGTCGACGTGCAGTATCCCCATTCGGGCATTCATCAGACCT
>JAUWIL010000075.1 GCA_030605385.1 Methanobacteriota archaeon | reverse complement strand
GCGAATATCGGCAGGCAATTACGGCGGCAAGCTCGGCAGCCACAAGATTATGTTGCGAGACGTTTTGAAGTGAAAGCTCATCGGTCTTGCAAAATTCCCAATCCACCAGACCTGTCGAATGTACAACATTCGCCTGTCACGCGGAACTTCGTTCCGCAAGACTTGGTAAAATCATGGATTTTACCTGTCTCGCAAAATTGGAAATTTTGCAGGACATGACAAAAGCGGAGTTCTGCTCAAGTGTCTCGCGAAGTTTTACCCCATCAAAACTTCCAGTATTTCTGCTGCACAGCTTTGATATGTTCTACACGCTCTTTTGTACTGCTGGACAAGGAGTCACGAGGCGCGGGGTATGGCTCACTCACTTTCAACCCGAGGTCGCCCAGCGCGTTGAACACACCCATTACAGAATGAGACAGTGCCTTCAGATCGTATCCGCCCTCAAGCGTCACCACTATGCGCCCGTTACAATGCTTATCGGCAATCTTTTTTACCACTTTTGCATACTGTTCAAAACCACTGCAGCTCATATTCATCCCGGCAAGGGCGTCAGCGTGATGAGTATCGAAGCCCGCCGAAACCAGAACGAAATCGGGCTCGAACTGATCAGAAATCGGTACAAGAATCTCATCTAAAACGTACATAAAATCGGAATCATGCGCCCCGGGACTGAGGGGAGCATCCACGGTATAACCTTCTCCATCACCTCTACCAACGCTGCCGATCCCGCCCGAGCCCGGATAAAGCGGACTCTGATGCGTGGAGAAGTACATCACACTTGAATCATCATAGAAACTGTGTTCTGTGCCGTTGCCGTGGTGCACATCCCAGTCAACTATAAGTATCCTTCCAATACCGTGTGTGCTCTGAAGATACTTAGCCAGTATGGCAATATTGTTGAACAGGCAGAAACCCATCCCCCTATCGCTTTCGGCATGGTGGCCTGGAGGACGTACAAGGCAGAAAGCATTTTCTACATCACCGCGCATTACTGCATCTCCAGCACTCAGACATCCACCAGCGGCAAGCAATGCCGCATTATATGAGTCTCTGGAAACTGGAGTATCCATATCCAGATGCCCCTCTCTCTGACACATAGACTCTACATGTTTTATGTACGTGTCCTCATGTGTGGTTTTTATCTGGTCAACGGTAGCATATCTGGCATCGATTTCATGCAGTCGGGCAATAACTTCACTATCCTGCAGCAGCTTCATAATGGCGGACAGGCGCTCTGAGCACTCAGGATGCATGCCTGTATTATGGCGCAAATAATCGGGATGGTAGACGTAACCGGATGATGACATAGGTGCCGACCTCGGGTGTTTGTAGAACTACGTTCTACAACCGTATAAAACACGCAGTGTTTTAGACATGTTTGTAGAACTACGTTCTACAACCGTATGGAAGCGGAGCTTCCATACATGTTTGCAAAATCAAAGATTTTGCAACCGTTTAAAAATCAAAGATTTTTAAACATGTTTGGAGTGTTGTTTAGAGTATTATAATCAGTTCAGAGATATGATGCGCATTGCTTTAAATTTATTGATAAGGAGATAAAATCATTTCAGTCTGTAAACATATAGGCACTGCTCGAAATACTCACTTCCACTCTCTTCACCTGTATAAATGGAGCCAAACACACTCGGAAGCGCCGTTCTGTATGTGCATGAATAGGTTTTTTCATATCCGATTTGATCCAGTACCGCATCCAGCCCGCCCCTATCATCGATTGCCAGAAAAACCTCTGGTGCGCTTGTATTTTCAGATATGTTTGCGGAATCAGAGATTCCGCAACCGTCTAAAAAGCATTGCTTTTTAGACATGTTTATGGAATGCAGTTCCATAACCGTATGAAAAAGCGTTGCTTTTTCAGACACATTGACAACGTCATTTACGGAAACTGAGGAAAGGTCATTTGTGATGCTGGCAATATTTATACCAGAACCACCTCTCACCTCAGAATACCAGCAGAGCTGCCGCTCATATCTGTTTGGCGTGAGCACAAGGACTTCTGTACCTCGTTCCGTACTCAAATAGGATATGACATCTTCTGTACAGGTGTATCCAAGATCGCCGGTGTAGGACAGGAACACATAAGATACGGGAATGGTGGATGCCAGTAGCAATACGGCTATCAGAACTCCGAACCGTTTTTTAGAGTTCAGCCTCGATAAGGTGGCTTTTTTAAGACTGAAAACGCCTTTTGATGACAGTATTGCAAACGGTACTGAGAGGGGCAATATGTAGTACTCATGGCTCTGCGGAGTTCTTGCGAGCACGAATAAACCATAGACTACAAGCCATACCACCAATATGTTCTTCCAATCTCCGGATTTGCATACTTGTCGAAAGCGCAGCCCTCGTCTGTCACGCGGAACTCTGTTTCGCAAGACAGCGTGGAGCAAAGCTCCACGAGTCTCGCAGAATCTCTGATTCTGCAAGACTTCATAGAATGAGAATAGTATGACCAGTGGGGAGATGCCAACGAGCATGCCTGCCAGGGTGTTTCTGTAGTTGGAGAACAGGGGGGTCCGGTATACCGCTTCACCATAGATGAGTTCCATAATACCCGAGGCACTGCCGTTGATAACATGATATAGCGCGTATACCGTAATTGGTGCAAGCCCTATTAAAATCGGGATCGGGAGTTTTTTTGAAACCTTGACCAAATCACCGGATAATATCACCCATACCACCACAATTACCAGTATCAGAATCGAAGGCTGCTTGGTAAATAATGCCAGTCCGAACAAAATGCCGAATGGCATAAAGCTTGTTTTTCTATTGTATGCGTAAACAAAACAGGATATGGAGCCAACCATAAATGCCGTCATCAACATGTCTGTCTGGGCTCTTCCCGAAAGGAGTACAACCCAGGGAGTCAGTAGAAACACCAGCGATGAGAGAACGGCAACATCCCTATCGTAAAGCTCCTTTGCCAGGATATAGACAAAGGGAACTGCGAAGAGAGCGGCCAGGATGGATGTGAGCCTTGCGCTTAGGTCAGACACTCCAAATAGTTTGAAGAATGCGAACACAACCCATGAGTAGAAAGGCGGAACCGCCCAGTTTACACTGCCCCCACTCTGTTGAATCAGGAGTGAATGCTCGAAATAACCTTTTGCGAGCAGTGAATATTCACCTTCATTCCAGCCGTGGAAGAAGGAATATGAGGAGAGAGTTGAGATGTAGATCCTTGTTATGAGGAATAATATGCAGGCACAGGATAATATTATCAATACACGCAGGTGAGTTCTATCTGTCAGCCGGCTTTTTACCGATTCTACAAGCTGGTGAAATGAGCTGGAATGTGAATCTATTTTGGATCACCCCTACTCAGTCTTTTGAAATACTCTCTCGACTCAAAGCCTATGTGAACGGCGGCAAGAAAGCCAAACAGGTAGACTACCACAACTCTGGCAAAATGGTCAACTAACGCTATGGCGGTGCCGACATCACGCCTTACATCGAACACCTCGAGCACCCCGACGACAGACACTTCATGCACTCCAATGCCGGCAGGCGTCAGGGGAAGTGCCTGAGCCACGAATGACGTTATACCCGCCAATGTTGCAACAGGGTATGGAATATAAAAATGCACAGCCCTGGCTGCCAGATATATGCTAAGAATCTCCAGCAGCCATACTGGAATTGCTATAATGAAACATAAGATAAGCGCCGAGAGGTTATTTGAAAAGCTTTTCAATACATCCTTTAAGGTCTTCAGCGCACTTTCTATCTTGCCAATCCTTGATTTTAGCTTGCGTATGAGGAATTCGTCAAATATGTACGCAATTAGCAGTGAAGCCACCAGCAGCACTGCCAGAGCCGCAGCAAATAAATTGACCATCATAAAATCCGCACTGCGTATGAAGAAAATTGACGTAATTCCAAGGAGCAGTGCCAGCACTATCATATCGATCGCCCTCTCGAGCACGATGGTGGGGATACTCACGCTCAGGGGCAGATCCCGGGTCGTCTTGAGTGCTACGCCCCTTGCCAGATCTCCAACTCTTGCAGGTAAGAGGCAGTTTATAAACCACCCAAACATTATGCACTTGAAAATCAAATCGCGCGGAATCACATGCCCTGTCGTGCGCAGCAGAACACTCCACCTCCATGTGCGGAATATGAATGCCGATAGCGTTGCAAGGCATGCCAGCAGCAGGTATTTTGTCGATATGGTGGACAGTATTTTGAATACTTCCATCCACCCGGAGATCAGGAACAGACCGATCAGAAGCGTCAAACCCAATACAATTGCGGCAATAATTCGCAGTGGAGAGCCGCGCACCACGGCTCTAAAAAGATCCTTTAAGGCAACGGCGTTGCCCATTATGAAAAGGCTGAGCAGTCTCCGACCATAGATGTAGCCGTTGCTGCTGAGTTTTAGCTTTGATATGCCGCGCTCTCTGCCGTGCCACGTCACAGGCACTTCACTGCTTCTGAAGCCTATGATATGCGCTTTTAATGGAATCTCTATCGTAATATCAAACCCGCTCGCATCTATGTTATCGAATCCGATTGCCTCCAGCACCTCTCTGCGGTATGCCTTGAATGCATTTGTAACATCCTTATGGCGGATTCCGAACATCACCCTTACGACATTGTTGAAGAGGCGGTTGCAGAACATCTTGAATGGCGGGTAGCCCTCGGTTCGCCCCCCTTCCGTAAACCTCGAGCCGTATGCGACGTCATAGCCTTCTGCTATGCGCTCAACCAGCTTCGGTATGTCCTCGGGGTCATCTGATAGGTCACCCATTACCGGTATGATAATATCCCCGGTTGCGGCTTTGAGTCCCGCCTTCAATGCCTTACCAAAACCAGGAGATTCACGGCGGTGAATTACCTTTATGCGCTCGCTGGATGCGGCAAGTCGGTCAGCCATCCCTGGAGTACTATCAGTGCTGTTATCGTCGACGAGTACCAGCTCATAATCATTTGTCAGCTCATCTCTACCTAGTACCTCTCTAAGCCTCGTAACAAGTACTTCGATGTTACCCTCCTCATTGTGGGCTGGTATTACGCAGGATACTTTCAAAATCCACTCTCTCCATTTTGAAAAATAACATCAGGATGTAGATAAAACCTTAGGTTTCATTGAAACCGACATTCCACCAGTTCTATTGACTGGTGGAATTAGTGTGCAGAACCACTGGCCAGTTAGATGTTTGTGAAATCGAAGATTTCACAACCGTATGAAAGCAGAGCTTCCATACATGCCATTGGTCTATTGACCAGTGTTTCTTCACATCTTGCGAAAGCACAGCTTTCGCGGGACACACAGAGCTTCGCTCTGTGAAGTCAGCAGCAAACCTCGGAATTGGCGGTATTGCAGGCAGCCATCTCAGAAAAGACCGATATTCTCTTCAACCCAACGGGCGATTCGTTCTACACCCTCTCCGGGGTTTACTTCAGGTCTCCATCCAAGCTCTTGTTGAACTTTCGATATATCGGATATGTACACTTTCTGATCGCTTGGACGCCAGTCATGATATGATATCTCCGAGCGCTTGCCCGTCTCTCTCTCCAGCATGTCAAGCAGCTCCAGTAAGGACAGCGTGTTGTCCATACCTCCGCCCATATTGTAGACTCCACTGCGTATTCTGTCACGCTGTCTGATGAACGTATCAAAAGCCTATACAAGATCGGTAACATACAACACATCGCGCACCTGCTTGCCGTCACCATAAATCTTTATGGGCTTGCCGAGGACGGTGGCGATTGTGAACCATGCCACCCAGCCCTGATCTTCAACACCAAGCTGTCTGGTACCGTATATACAGCTCATTCTGAATACGGCTGCATCGATCTCACCGCGTTCGGAGTAATCCTGTACGTAGACATCTCCGGTGAACTTGGAGGCACCATAAGGGGTATGCTCGCACAGGTCTGTCTGGAAGGTCTCTGACAGCCCGTTCCTGTATCTGCCATCATCAAAGGCATATCGTGTATCGGTTTCAATGACCTTGATATTGTTCGCATTATCACCGTATACTTTGTTGGTTGAGCAGTATACTACACAGGGATTGCTCTTTGATTTTCGCGCAGCTTCGATGACGTTGAAAGTGCCCAGCGCATTAACCTCAAAATCAGCTCGCGGATCGACCACAGAGGAAGTGACTGCTGTTTGAGCGGCGGTGTGTATTATCGCATCAACGTCTCTGGCGTATTCTTCCAATGCGTTTACATTCCGTATGTCTTCCTTTACAAGGGTTATATTATCGTAATTCTCTTTCAGGTAATTCCAGTTGTAATCAATGCTTTTTATATCCGTCCCAAGTAGTGATGCTCTGGAAAGATTATCCAGCGCTATTACTTCATCACCTTTTTTGGCATAGTACTCCGACACGTGGCTCCCGACAAATCCTGCGCCGCCTGTCACCAGTATTTTCATTCAGTAAACCTCCGCGTTAAAGACTTAGATAGATGTCTTCACCATTCATAACCTGCTTTTCATTCACACTGACATTCATGGTGATGTTGCCTGCGGACAGGACATACTTTATTGTAGGCAGTACGGCAAACTGTGTGCCGCCCGGAACAGCTCCCTCAGTGGAGTAGGGTACTGTAAACGTTAGCTTATTGTCAATCACGCTCCGACTCTGTGCGTAATTAAACTCTCTGCCCTGATTCGTCATCAATCCTATGGTCATACTGCCGCTGTCAATCGAGGAGTTATTCGAAAGATCGATAATGATGTTGGCGCCTTTGACATACTCGAATGTCTTGACATATTTAATATCAGTACCGTCACTCAGACTGGCGGCACTGCTTGGCGATTCGTGTATAAGGCGGTAGTGTTTCAGACCTGTGCCTCCACAGTACAGTCCGCTCTGGGAGAATAATACTTCCATTCCGTCGCATACATGCTGGCGTGCCTCCATTGTGCGGTAGTACAGGTCAGAATAGGTTTGCTGTGGACCCTGAGGGGTGCGCACCACTGTAAAGTACTTTGATACATTCTCGGGACCTACACCCCACGTACCCATGGCATAGAACTTGCCTGTTGCCATTTCAATATCTGAAACAACATATCTTGTATCCAGCTCATCCAGTATTGAATCTGCCAGAGTTTCATTATCCGTGGTGAAGAAAGGCGCAGCTCCGGCGATAACACTGCTGTCATTCAGGAATGTGCCTATGCCCTGCTGGAATGGATTTGCGTTCGGGATGCGCCTGCCGATACATTCGATCCAGTGTCCGTAATCCCACCAGCTGATTACGCCATAAGTCGTGTTGGGGTAGTATGGATAGACTCCCCAGCCTCCCCCTACATCGGGTTCCATGTATAGCCCGTAGTAATCAAGTCCAGGATCTGGCGTATTCTCGCCCAGCCAGACCAGAGAATAATACCAGTCTCCGTTTGGCCCGCCCCCATAGCGAGACCCCGGAATGGTTATCTGTAGTGATGTAATGATCAAACCAAGCACCATAATGAGAATGAGGAAGTGCCAGACTCCTATTTTGAAGCGAGCCTGTGCCAGTATGAACAGCAGTATGCATACTATGAGGGCTGTTGATAGAAGTTTGATATTAATTGCATTCGGATCGCTCCCTTCCACGGTATAGTTGACGGCAATTACTGTTAACAATATTAGCATTGTGCACATGAAAACAGATGGTCGGTTGTACTCAACGAACCTTTTAACATCTTCTGGGCTTGGCACTCCTTTCTGCTTTTCAGGTTCTATACTCTTCATTTTACGCTTGATCTTTGACTTCACGGGTTTCGCTGTTTTTGTTTCCTTCCCAAACCCGATTAGTTCATTATCCAGTACTCTCCATGAGAAATACCCGCCAAGAACTGCGGCATTCACGGCATAGTAATATGCAAATCTGTTCTGGGATATGGTTGCAAAGAGCATGAATAGACACCATATAAGCAGCAGTACCTTCTCTGGTTTTGCAGATTTGACGATAGAGATGCCCAGCATAAAAATCGCGATTATCGACACTATGAAATACCACGCGAAATTGCCGTGTACCATGCCGTACCCTCTTGAGAAAATGGGCGATGCCTCAGCTATGGTGAGCTGCCCGCCAGCAATAGAGAAAATGCCAAAGTGCCCGGTCAATGCGCGATATATTTCAGGTAATGCAGCACTGAAGAAGAGCATGGTGCCCGCTCCAATGAATGCAAGCGATATTGGGTACCAGATTTTTGCTGATTGCATTTTATTCAGGGCCCACGACAGTCCGCTTAAAAATAAAAATGTTGCAATTACAACGCCGAATACCAGCAGCGGCAGCATGGAATAATGGGCTCCAGCCAGCCCCATTTTGGGGTGCAAATAGGTCAGATAGAGCAATGAGGACGTGACATACGAAAATAAGCCCATTATGCAAAGATAATCTGTTGAAACCCCCTTTAAGTGGTCTGCCGTATACTGTATTAATGCAAAGGCTGCAATAATAAAAGAAAACATCAGAGCTCCAGGCCACGTAAAAAGATATGTTATGTGAGCAATGCCAATTAGAATTGAATACAGAATTGGTTTCTTGATTACCCCCCAATTCATATTTCTGATATCCTCGAAGCAAACGTCACGGCAGGTCTTCAGGTAGAGTACGACCATCGCAATACAAGTCAGCATCAGCAGGGATTCTGCTATGTGGTGGTCAGTGAACCCCAGTATGGACCTTGACAGGAACTGACCCGGCATAAACGCTATTATCAATGCGGAAAGAACCCCGACCCTTTTATCATCAAAAACCCACTTGGCAAGGAAATACACCGGAATCGATGTGAGGGCGCCCAAGAATGCAGGTATATATGCACCAACGGTATCAAGCAGGTATGGACTTGGAACGCCCCCCTCAAGAACAAATCCCGCCACCAGACCGCATATTGCTATCAGCCAGGTGAACAGTGGGCCGAAGTGGATGTATGTGCCGTATGGGTAGTACGTGTAGGCATCGAAGAATATTTTGTATGGGAAGTGACCGCCGTACAGCAGATTTTTGGCCAGCTGCATGTGGTACCAGGGATCATTACCGCCAAACCTCACGACACCAGGAAATGTGTTAAAAATACTGTCGTATGGCATTACGGTTCTAATACTCAGAGATACAATGAATATGAAAAATAAGAGTGTACCAACCAAGGCTCTGCTGGGCTTGCCAGGCGCCGCTTCCCTGAACATAGACCATATTTTTTCTGGTAGGGACATTAAGTCCCTTTACACGCATATAGTGATATAAACCTTTTGAGTTATCAGAATAGGCTAACTGAAACACCAAATGGTCTTTTAACTATGGAAGCCGATAAGCCTGCTATACACAGTCATTACGGCTGAAATACTCGATGGTCCTGCTTAGCCCCTCATCCAGCCCGACCACTGGCTTCCACTTCAGAACATCCATGGCTCTGGAAATATCGGGTCTTCTTATTTTGGGGTCATCAACTGGAAGCGGCTTAAAAACAATCTTCGAATCGCTCTTGGTCATATTAAGTACGATATTTGCAAATTCAAGCACACTGATCTCATTTGGGTTCCCGAGGTTGATCGGATCGGAAAAGCTGGATACAGCCGCCCCGTATATCCCATCTACCATATCGGATATATAGCAGAAGGACCGCGTTTGTGAGCCATCCCCATAGACAGTCAAGTCATCACCGCTGAGTGCCTGATTTATGAAGTTTGGAACCACCCTCCCATCATTCTTCTTCATCCTTGGCCCGTAAGTATTGAAGATTCTGACAATTCCGGTATCAACCTTGAAGTGTCGATTGTATGCCATAACGAGTGCCTCAGCATATCGTTTGGATTCATCGTAAACACTTCGCGGCCCTATCGGGTTGACGTTTCCCCAGTAGCCCTCTGACTGTGGATTTACCAGTGGGTCTCCATAGACTTCTGACGTGGAGGCGAAAATAAATCTAGCATTATGTTCTTTGGCAAG
>JAUWIL010000062.1 GCA_030605385.1 Methanobacteriota archaeon | reverse complement strand
TAGGGATTGAAACATAGGTTTGCAAAGGTCTCAAGCGGTATGTCTTCCGTTACAGCGCATCAGAAAACCCAGTAGGGATTGAAACTCTCTTCTATTATCGTATCAAGGTCTTTCTTTTCCGGTTACAGCGCATCAGAAAACCCAGTAGGGATTGAAACAGTACCTCTCACTAATATCAGTTATTTCATAGGGAACAGGAATATATAAAAATCCCATACCTGCAATTAAAGCCACTATAAAAAATACTACACCTAAAGTTAAAAATGAATTCTTTTTCACTTTCACATCCTCGCAAGCATTGAATAAAACTCCTTCTCTTCTTCAATGTCTTTCATTATTCCCTTCATTACGTCTTCACAAGTAATTATCCTAATATTCCTTCCCATTTCAGAGTCATAGACTTCTATCATTTCATTCATCTCTATTCTGTATGATTTGCAATCCAATAAGTTACATCTGTCAAATTATATGTCCCATTTGCTATCCTGAACATTAAATCAAATTTGCTTTGCATAGTTTTAGTTCTTAACTTTTTACCATGTAATGATAAAAAATATTTGGCTGATTCATAAGCGGTTCTTTTATTGCCATCTACAAATGGATGTTCTCTCGCTATTTTTATCATTAAAATGGCAGATTTTTTATTTACACCTCTTGTCTTCTTCATTTGATATAATATATGGTCTAATGTTCCTTCATCTCTAATGACTCCGCTTTCGCCTACACACCTGTTTATTAATATGATAGCGTCCTTCGTAAATATATCTGCTATTACCTTTGTCATAGTAGTTAAACTTAGTAATTTACTATTATTTAAATCTCATTCATTTACCCACATTCTTTAATTGCTTCTCCATTTCTTTACCAGCATGTCTGAAAACCTTGGGTTTTCAGACGGTTGCGGAATCTCGGATTCCGCAAACACCTGCTATCTCTCCTGTATCAGCCCCCATGAAGTACTGTTACAAACTCATCTTCAATAGCATTTGTCTCCTGCGTGAAAAACGACTCTCCGCCTAGTATAAATGGCAAACTTCAGGCATGCTGTAGGAAAGTCCAAACAGAGCTGCGACAGACATGCATATTGTTCGACGGCATCTTTATAATGAGTGGGCGTATAATAAGTATTCTGCTGCCCCAACATGGTCCACAATGTGGGGCGGCATCCGAGGGAATGATACAGACATGATCAAAGCCGGAGACATTATGGTCAAGAATCCGTATTCCATAGAGGCGGGGAGGAAGGTAGCGCTTGCGCGTCTTACGATGCTGAGGCACAACATCGGCGGAATGCCGGTTGTGGACGAAACTGGTGTCATTCTGGGAATAATAACCCTGAGGGATACCGACCTCGCCGGCGCGGATACGTCAAACCTCAAAGTGGAGGACCTCATGAGCCGCGACCTGGTAACAGCTGCCGTAGATACGGATGCAAGGGAAGTCGCAAGAAGTATGGTCGAGACCGGCTACCAGCGCATACCCGTTGTGGATGCCGATAACAGACTTATAGGACTTGTGACGCAGACCTCTATAGTGAAGGTAGCCAGTGAGCGCTTGCCATAGATGATTTTTTACCGGTCTGACTGCCCCCCCAGATCTATGTAACAGGCACTAACAGGCATGACACCGCAACACTTAAATCCAGACAGATCATGAGAATATAATACTCTTCTATTACTGGAGTATTACTTATGCCCAAAGTTAGATTATTGGGGTATTAATCTATGCCCAAAGTCAGCGTTGACATTCCACAGCACATCATTGACGACGTGATGGAGCATGTCGGTGATGACGGCAAGTTCGTAAACTTCTCTGATGCGGTCAGGACAGCGCTCCGCAAGATGCTGGACATGATGGACGAGATTGACCGCCGCCGCGGGCGTCTGAAAAATAAGGGAGATGCTGGTGCGTCCGAAAGATAAGGAAGATGATAACGCGTCTGGAAGTTAAGGAAGATGATACTAGAAGTATTTGAGTGAAAATTATTTGAGTGGAGCTGTAGATCATGAAACTTGGAGTGGTACTTGGTTTCGATGCCGCGCACTCCCTCCCGAAATATGATGGGATGTGTTGCAGAGTGCACGGTCACACCTACAAGGTTGAAGTGGTTGTCGAGGGTATGGTAGACGATGACACTGGTTTTGTGATGGATTTCTACGATCTTAAGAAAATGGCGGGCGAAGCCGTGAATGAACTGGATCACCGCTACCTCAACGACATAATAAAATACCCTACAACCGAAGCAATCATAGATTACATATGGAAAAGAATGGAGCGGGAGCTGGCAAACAGGAATGTAAGACTTATATCAATACGCGTCTGGGAGGGTGAAGGTAAATGGGGAATGAGAGAAGCATGATAAACAAAAACTCACACACATCACAAAGCATGAAAGCCGTATGCCTGCTGTCAGGCGGGCTGGACTCATGCGTTACAGCCTGCATTGCCAAAAACGCGGGCTATGAGCTGTACGCACTCACATTCGACTACGGGCAGCGCAACAGCCGTGAGATAAAATCGTCATTTTCGGTTGCGAGTGCAATAGGTGTTCATGAGCACCGCATCGTCAAACTTGACCTGTCATGGATTGGCGGCAGCGCTCTCACGGATGTGAGCATTGATATGCCAGAACGCGGCAGTGCCGAGGAAATAGTATATAACAAGTCCATTCCAATATCATACGTCCCGATGCGCAACACGGTATTTCTCAGCGTTGGAGGGGCATACGCCGAGGCTATAGGTGCAGATGTAGTATTCATCGGTGCCAATGAGGTTGATTATTCCCACTATCCTGATTGTAGGTCCGAGTATTTCGATGCGGTGCGCAGGGTATTCCACATGGGCTCCAAGCGCGGTGTCGAAGGCGCCCCTGTTGGGATTGTCACACCCCTTATCGCTATGAGCAAGGCTGAAATTGTCAGGCGGGGTATGGAGCTTGATGCTCCGCTGGATCTGACGTGGAGCTGTTACAGCGGCGGCTCCATCGCATGCGGTCGCTGTGATTCGTGCCTGTTGAGGCTAAAAGGTTTCCACGAGGCTGGCGCTGAGGATCCGCTGGATTACGAGTCTGGTAAGGTATGATTCCACCCGTGTTTTGCATTTGCCTGATGCCACTCTGTCAGAGGAGTTGTATGCCTTGAGAACTGATTCCGGGCGGTACGGTTTCATTGGTGAGATTTTCTCATCCTTTCAGGGTGAAGGACCGTATGTAGGCAGGCGCCAGATTTTCATCCGTCTTGCAGGCTGTGAACTCGGGTGCACCTACTGTGACACTTCTGATTTCAGAAAGCCTGCAGATTCATTCAGAGTCGAGCATGTTCATGGCTCTGGTGAGTGGTCATATATCGACAATCCTGCCAGTGTGGATGATGTGATTGGCGTGATAAAGCTCCTTCATACACCTGACGTGCACAGCATATCCATTACAGGCGGCGAGCCATTGATTCAGCCCGAATTTTTAGAGGGGCTGGCTGTGAAAATAAAGGATGCCCGTCTCAGGCTTTTCCTTGAAACAAGCGGCTGCGACCACGGCGCTTTTATGAAGGTACTGGAGTATACCGATATCGCTTCCATTGATGTGAAGCTGCCGTCTCATAAAGCGGTGCGCCCCGAAAAATGGGAGGTGCTGTATGAAAACGAGCTTGCATGCGTGCAAAGCGCCTCCTCGGCAGGCATCGAGACGGTGGTCAAAGTGGTGATTACGGGTGAAGACGACCGCGCACCTTTTGAGCGGTTATGTGATGATCTGCAGGGAAGTGGTGATGGCGTCTGGATGGTCATACAGCCCGTTACTCCCCCAGACATGTTGATCGGCAATGGGGATAATGATGGATGCGTTTCCCCCTCTCTACTGTTCAGTTTATCAGAAACTGCAGCAGGCACATTTAAAGAGGGGCACGTCATGGTGCTGCCTCAGATGCACCGCATGATCGGTGTTCTTTGATTGGCGCTGCTGCCCCTTACAATCAACCGTACTGCTGCCCCTTACAATCGACTGCAAGGGCAGCCCAAATCAAGCAGGGCAATCTTTTCTACAGAGCCGAAATCCAAGCCGTGATTTGATATATCCGCAATAATGGAAGGGATAGAGCAGTTCCAGCCTGCAAATTATGCGGCATATGGCATAAGTTATATGAACATATCTGGTTGCGTTATGTGGAAGCTCAGACTAGCTCAGACTACAATGCTACAACGATTCGAATCATAACATATAATAAGTAAAAGGAGTAGAAACACCAATTTGAATTGTTTAAACTCTCATCTACTATCTCAATATGGATATTGAGGGTTTAGTGGTCTGGGGGTTTGGGGGTTCATATGATATAGGATTTACATAATATGGACTTATATGATATATTATGAGGTATAATGTTGTATGCCGTGCGAGACAGCACTGCAAGACGGCGCGTTTCCACTGTGCGAACAGCATATCCGTGCTGTGTGCAGACATGCAAGCATTGGTAAAAGCAAGGAGCAAAGGTAGGGGGTAGCAAAGTAAATGGCTGATGAAAAGTTTGAGCCCAATATACTGGTATTTTGTTGTAACTGGTGTTCATACGCTGGAGCCGATCTGGCCGGTGTAAGCAGATTGCAGATGCCGCCGCACTTCAGGGTTATAAGGACGATGTGTTCCGGAAGGGTTGACCCTGAATTTATTTTACATGCGTTCTCGAAGGGTATAGACGGCGTGCTTGTGGCGGGATGTCATGTAGGGGACTGCCACTACATTGGAGGTAACTACCGTACCAGAAGGAGAGTTCCGCTTCTAAAGAATATGCTGAAGCAGTTCGGCATGGATTCTGAAAGACTCAAATTGGATTGGGTTTCAGCTGCCGAAGGTGACAAATTCCAGAAGGTGATCACCGAATTCACAGAAAAAATAACGGAGTTAGGACCAAGTCCGTATAGGGCTAAATAAAGGAGTGTATTAGCATGGACAAGTTAAAGATTGCAATTGCCAGAGGAGCAACATGCTCCGGGTGTGAGATCGAGTTTGTTGACATCAATGAGCGGTTGCTGGATGTGCTGGGAATCGCTGACATCGTTTACGCACCGACGCTTATGGACATAAAGCATAAGGATGTTGAAGCGATGCCTGACAAGAGTATCGACATCTGTTTGTACAACGGCGCAGTGCGGCTGGAAGAGAGCGAGTATGAGGCAAAGTTGTTAGCCAAAAAATCAAAGATCATGGTTGCATTTGGTTCATGCGCTTATACCGGTGGCATTCCGGGTCTGGCAAACATCACTAACAGGCAGAAGATATTTGAAACGGTTTACAGGGATACCGCTTCAACAGAGAATCCTGACTTTGTGGTACCCCAGACCAAATGTGAAGTATCGGGTTACGAGTTGACGCTGCCCGAACTCTTCGATGAGGGTGTGAAACTGCTGGATGATGTCGTTGAAGTGGATTACTATCTGCCCGGCTGTCCGCCGCTGGTAGGGCAGATCAACACGCTGCTTGACGTTGTTATAAACTGGGTTGGCGGTAAGGGAGAGCTGCCCCCGAAAGGAACGGTAATTGCCTCAAGCAAAACACTATGTGAAGAGTGCAACAGGGAAAAGAAAGAGAATATGAGGATACAGAAGATATACAGACCTCACGAAATCGAGATAGATCCGGAGAAATGCCTCATGGAGCAGGGGATTATCTGTCTGGGTCCTGCTACCAGAGGGGGCTGTGGAGCAAAGTGCATCAATGATGGAAATATGCCCTGCCGGGGATGCGGCGGTCCAACTGCAGCAGTACTGGATCAGGGCGGCAGCATACTGAGTGCCATAGCATCTGTCCTGAACATCACGGATAGCGAATCTACAGTTACAGATGAGGAAATAGAAAAGATGGTATCCCAGATAGTGGATCCACTTGGAACGTTCTACAGGTTCGGGCTTCCCGCATCGCTGCTGAAAAGAAAAGTAACCGAGAAGGTGGTGTAAAAATGGCAGAGAAGCAAAAAAGAATTACGATTTCGCCCATAACAAGACTTGAAGGGCATGGAAAGATCGAGATATTCTTGAACGATGATGGAAACGTTGACGATGCATTCTTCCAGGTTGTTGAGCTAAGAGGGTTCGAGGAGTTCTGCAAGGGAAGACCAATTGAAGAGATGCCCCGTTTAACGACCAGATTGTGCGGCGTCTGTCCGTGGGCACATCATATAGCATCCACAAAATGTCTGGATAACGTCTTCCACGTCAAGCCCACAGAGACTGCCAGGAAACTGAGAGAGCTCGGTTATGCCGCGCACATGGCCCACAGCCACCTCATACATATCTATGCACTTGGTGCAGCTCCCGACCTGCTGATAGGCCCGACTGCGCCGCCAGAGAAGAGGAACGTGGTTGGAGTTTTAGAGGCTGCAGGTAAGCTTGACCCAAGCTATCCAGGAGTCGTGATTAATGGTAGGGCGGCAGCCCAAAGGATTCAGGACATAATTGGCGGAAAGACGATACACCCGGTTACAGGACTGCCTGGTGGTTTGTCAAAGGGAATAACGGAAGAGCAGAGAAAGGAGATAGAGGAACTTTCAAAAGTGCTGGTTGACTTTGCAAAGTTCACAGAACAGCTTGTTGTAGATGAAGTCGTTCTCAAGAACAAGGACTACGTTGACCTTATCACCAGCGATACATACATGCTGAACACATACTACATGGGATTGGTGGATGATAACAACAATGTCA
Organism: Methanobacteriota archaeon; assembly: GCA_030605385.1. Lineage (GTDB taxonomy): Archaea > Halobacteriota > Syntropharchaeia > JAUWIL01 > JAUWIL01 > JAUWIL01. The sequence goes on along the minus strand of JAUWIL010000062.1, from coordinate 4,563 downwards.
CTTTCTATGATGGCACTGTCCGTGTTGTGGATCCCAACGGAAAGGAATTTGTGAGATTTGGGGAGGATAATAACCAGTATCTGGATCACATCACAGAGCATGTGGAGCCGTGGTCCTATCTGAAATTCCCATACCTCAAGAATGTAGGCTGGAAGGGACTCGTGGCAGGCGAAGACTCTGGAATATACCGTGTTGCACCGCTTGCAAGATTGAATGCAGCCGACGGCATGGCAACACCCATCGCACAGGAGCAGTACAAGAAGATGTACGAAGCATTTGGTGGGAAGCCCGTTCACAACACACTGGCAATGCACTGGGCAAGAATAATCGAAAACACATATGCTTCTGAGCTGTGTCTGAAGCTGGCAGAGGATGAATCAATAACAGACTCCAACGTCAGGAACATACCAACCGAGAAGCCGACCGAGGGCGTGGGAATCGTAGAAGCGCCAAGGGGGACCCTGTTCCACCACTATGTTGCAGACGAGAATGGGCTGGTCAAAGAGGCAAACCTGATTGTTGCGACCGGCAACAACAACGCTGCGATGTGTATGGACGTCAAGGGATCGGCGCAGAAACTGATAAAGAACTGGGAAGTCAATGAGGGACTGCTGAATATGGTTGAAATGGCGTTCCGCGCCTATGATCCGTGTTTGGCATGCGCTACGCACACGCTACCGGGACAGACACCCCTGGAAGTGAACATATATGACAGCAAGAAGAGGCTGTACAAGAGGCTGTCCCAGAACATCTGAATTTTTCACTCCCGGGAATAATGCCCAAGAATGAAACTTCATGAAAACACTTGTGTTAGGCATCGGCAATCCGATTCTGTCGGATGACGGTGCCGGCATATTTGCCTGCAGAATGCTCAAAGATGCGATTAGCGGGAGCTGTGAATTTGAAGATGTTGATGTGGAGGAGGGCAGTGTTGGCGGACTGATACTGCTGGACCACATTCTGGGATATGATAGCGTAATCATAATAGATGCGATTAAAACAGAGAACGGTAAGGTCGGCGACATATACAAGCTGGGCATGGATGATTTTGTAAATACCCTGCACACATCTTCTCCGCACGATGTTAACTTCGCGACAGCCATCGAAATTGGAAAAAAGAGTATGCCCGAAAGCATGCCAGAGCAAATAGTAATCTACGGGATAGAAGTCGATAGAGTTGATGTGTTCAGCGAGAATGTGACACCGGAGGTTAGAGAGGCGATACCCAGAGTGGTTGAAATGGTCGTTCGCGACTTAAAGGAGGCAAAGCGGCGTGAACAGTGAAAAACGGATAACCCTTGCCCACGGCGCAGGCGGAGAGGTGATGCAGGAACTTATCAGAGATAAGATACTGGGCAGTCTGGAGCTTCGCCCTGATATTGAAGTGCCCTTGAGTGCACTGGATGACTCCGCCGTGATAGATGACATCGTCTTCACCACCGACTCCCATACGGTCAAACCCCTTTTTTTCCCGGGCGGCGACATCGGCAGCCTGGCGGTTAGCGGTACCATCAATGACATAGCGGTAATGGGTGCAGAGCCCGCTGCCCTGTCATCTGCATTTGTCATCGAAGAAGGCTTTCTGCTCAGCGATCTGGACAGGATTCTTGAAAGCATGCAGATGACCTGTGAAAGGGCAAATGTCCCGATAGTAGCCGGAGATACAAAGGTCGTTGAAAAGGGAGCCATCGAGGGCATGGTAATCACCACCTCGGGCATTGGGAGGAGAAGTGCGCTCCTTGACAGGAATATAGAAGAAATAAAAAAACACAGGAAATTTGAAGAGCGGTGGGTGCGCGATTCGAACCTGCAGGAAGGCGATAAAGTAATAATATCAGGTACTATCGGCGACCACGGCATAGCGCTCCTGTCATTCCGCGAAGGGTATGGGTTTGAGAGCGAGGTTCAGTCAGATGCTGCCCCGCTCAACATGATGATTGAACGGGCACTCGAAGCCGGCGGAATAGTGTCAATGAAGGATCCGACAAGAGGGGGGATTGCGAACGCCCTGAACGAGATTGCCGCCAAGTCAAATGTAGGAATAATAGTAGATGAGGAGCAGCTTCCCGTAAAGAGTGCGGTCCTCTCGGCATGCGAAATGCTGGGGATAGACCCTCTCGAAATCGGAAACGAGGGCAAGGTGGTGATCGGCGTGATAGCGGAGAAGGCAGAAGATGTTCTGGATGCGCTGAGGAATACGCCCGAGGGAAAGGATGCCCGGATCATAGGCGAGGCGCATAAGGAAATAAAGGGTGTAGCCATGCAGACGGTCATAGGTGGGAAAAGAATCATAGAGCCTCCGATCGGAGATCCTATTCCCAGAATATGCTGAAACACCCTGCTCAGATTCTGTTCTTTCCATACTTGTAAACTATATTGCACCCACCTTCTCCCGATACCATGCACGGTCCCACCGGCGTCCGGGGTGTGCATGCCCTTGCAAACAGCCCGCATTCTTCGGGATTTGCGACCCCTCTAAGAACTTCACCGCACATACAGCCTTTTGGCTCCTGAATTTCCATATCCCATATCTCTTGCAGGATGTCTTCGTATTGCCTGCGCGCATCATACTGTTCGTATCCGCTTCTGAGCTTCATTCCGCTGTCAGGTATGACTGGAAAACCGCGCCATTTTACGTCGCAGGCTTCGAATACTTTATTCATGACCTGCAGGGCGCGCTGGTTACCGTCAGGCTTGACAAGGCGTTTATACTCGTTCTCGACTCTTGCCTCTCCACTCCTGTACTGTCGGGCTATCATGTACACCGCCATAAGAAGATCCAGCGGCTCGAAGCCCGCGATCACCTGTGGAATATGATATTTCTCGCTGATGGATTCATATGGATGGATGCCGATTATAGTGCTCACATGCCCTGGATCTATGAAGCCGTCCAATCTCAGTTCACCGAGACCCAGGAGAACATCCATAGCTTGGGGTATTGTGCGGTGGCACATCAGCACCTTGAAGTTATCAGGGGGGCTGCCGTGTTCAAGTGTGGCTGCCGTGGAGGGTGCGGTTGTTTCAAAACCTATCGCAACGAATATCACGTCATTATCCGTGTTCCTCGCGATTTTTACTGCTTCGTTTATGCTGTAGACTGTGCGCACATCATACCCCTGTGTATGCATATCTGCAAGGCTCTCCCCAGTGCCCGGTACCCTGAGCATATCCCCAAAGGTTGTTATCGTGCATCCTTTACGTGCAAGGCACATTGCTTCCTCGATCTCATGTGGTGTGGTCACACAGACGGGGCAGCCTGGACCCTGCCGTATCTCAACCCCGACTTCCCGAAGCAGCTCATCCATTCCAAATCTGATAAGAGTGTCCTGGTGTGTGCCGCACACATGCATTATGCGTATGTTGAGGTCCATTTCTCTCAGGCGCTGGAGTACCTTATCCGCCACCTCACGATTGCGGTACTTAAAACCCAGCACCCCTTCATCAGCCTTGCCGCCGTCCATCTCATCATCCATCCAGATCCGGAATTATCACTGTTACTGACTCATTCCAGCACTATTATTATGTTTTTTATGGTACACCCGCTGCCTGCAGTGATTGCTGTCGAAGAACCGCATTCAGGACATGCCAGTCGGGGCAGCATCATATGATCGATAGGATCCTCGACACGATCTATTCCGCCTTCATGACCGCATGAGCTGCACTTTACCCTGGCGGACTCTATCTCGGTTTCCAGCTTTGATCCGGCAAGCAGCGGTTCTTTTTCTGACAGTACCTGATAACAGAATTCCAGCTGCTCAACTCCGAGGAACGCAAGCTCTCCGATCACGAGCTGCACGGCGTCAACGTGCTTGGCATTGTTTTTCTTTGCCTCATCAATCACCGTTTCAACTATCTGCGATATTACCGATAACTCATGCATCAGTTCTGACCTCAAAATCGCACAAACTGGCGCTCACGAATCTACAGCTCATATCGTGCTTCATGTGATGCTGACGCTTTCATGCTCAAGCAGCTCCCGCCACAGGTCAAGCGTCTCAAGTGCATCCTTCTCATCCATGACCTGTATCGCGAATCCTGCGTGTACCACTACATAGTCTCCAGGTTCTGCATCAACAAGCGAGATGTTCACTTCCTGCACTGTGCCGCCGAAGTCCACCTTCGCCATGCTGCCGTTTACGGATTCCACTCTCGCAGGTATTGCCAGGCACATACAAATCTAAATTCTTACATGAAGTTTATATCTCTTATGATATGACGCGCTGGAGTGTGATGCGCTGGGCGTTTAATTGGTATTTATTATGACATTATGCGACTGGTATCGAACATTTATTGGAGGGGCATGAACCGGAGGCATGAAGAAGGGCAAATAAAAGGGCTGTGGAGCTGTATATGGGCCGCGAAGCAGCCCGGGACGTAACGTTATTTTTTCTCCAGCCCCATCCCTGCTATCAGGTTCTGTCCAGATGCTATGCCGCCGTCCCCATTTGGTATGCGGTTGTGAATCAGCAGCTTCAGGCTGCCGTCCTTTTCAGCCAGCAGTTCCTCAACCATACTGGTCATGGGGACATTATATGTCACTCCGCCGCTCAACCCCACGTATCC
>JAUWIL010000045.1 GCA_030605385.1 Methanobacteriota archaeon | reverse complement strand
GTATGTTCTCATCAAAAATAAGTCTAATGAATCTTAGAACCATGCTGGCAGAATCTCACTTCTTGCAAAAGCTATGTTTTCGTCAGGTCTTATACAGCTCAATCCATATACTGGCTATGTCACCCATGATGGCAGATGCCGCCTCGATGCTGCCTGCGCCCTTGCCGGTCACGGTTATCTCCCCTGCAAGATCGGTCTCGATGAGTGCCGCATTAAGCGTTCCATGCACATTCAGCTGGTGGTTCTTTGGTACCATTCGCGGTGCGACGCTGAGGCTTCCGTCCCTGCTTACCTCTCCAATAAGCTTTATGCTGTAACCCGAATCACCTGCCAGTTTGATTGCCTCCGGCGTCACGCGGGTTATGCCCATGACTTCAACATCACTCAACTTTGAGTTCATACCGAATATGGTGTTGGCGATTATCACCAGCTTGGATGCAGTATCGTACCCTTCAACATCATACGTGGGATCGGCTTCCGCGTACCCCAACTCCTGCGCCTCGCTCAGGGCATGCTCATATGGAAGTTTGGTATCCACCATCCGCGTCAGAATGTAATTACAGGTTCCGTTGAAGATCCCTTTGACGCTGATTATGGTGTTGCCTGCAAGGGCTTCGCGCGCCAGGTTTATTATGGGCATCGCGCCCCCTACTGTCGCCTCATAGCAAAGACGTACATTGTTCTCCTCTGCCAGCTTGCTCAGCTCCCCATAAGCCAGCACAATCGGCCCCTTGTTGGAGGTTACCACATGCTTACCCCCCTTCAGCGCAGCTTTTATGTGACCGAGCCCTGGCTCACCTGTGTCCTTGTTGGTTGGAGTGGTCTCGACAAGTATGTCATAGTCTGCCTTCTCGATAAGGTCATAGCTGCTCATGTTCTTGTCTATGCTTGTTTTACGTGCCAGCACACCATCTAGAGAACATAGTTCTGCAATATCCAGCCCGCCCTCATCCACCATGCAGCCCCACAGGTCAGCTATGCCGACCAGCCGAAGGTCCATGCCAGTCGAGAGCATACGCTCCCTCTCCATTAACATCGACCTCGCAACGCCGCGCCCTACAACGCCGAAGCCGACAATGATGACTCTGATCGGATTTGCGCCGCGCATGGATTCACCCCTACGGGCATTATCATGATAAGTTCCTTCCGATCCGCCACTTCGCGCAGTATGTCCAGCGCTTTTTCGAGGTGCTCATCACTTGTTGCCATTATAGATATTGACGCAGATGAGGGTGCCTCAATGCCTGGCATGACTATCGACAGGTCAGTAACCTCTGCATAGCCCGTGCTGTCTATTGCATCTATCGAGTCCCTGATGTCAGTGTGCACTATGTGCCCTATGAGTATGACCATTACCCCTTTGTGCAGGCGCTCCTCACCAATTCGCGCGACTATTATTCCCCTTGACTCAAGTTCCCCTACCAGCCCCTTCAATCTGTCATCTTCTATCTCGAATGTTATCTGCACTGAAAGGGTGCCGCGCGGCGTCATCTTCTCACGGTGGTGGACCACACTGAGTATGTTGCCCCCCATCCCCGATACTGGTTCCAGTGCGGATACAAGCTGTCCCGGTTCATCACGGAGTTCAAGGTCCATTGACACTATCATGGTATGCCTCCTGACGTATTTTGGCGTGCGAATCCAAATTTTATTACCTGCATTGATACGACCTTTTTAGCACTCTTTTATTGAATTATAGCATGTCCGTTATATAAGTATTCATAGTCATTATCAGTACCCTGAATAAGTTAATATGCAATTGTATGCATATCTGATGTGCAGTTCACAGCTATCTGATCTGCATATGATGGCAACAGTGTCCCCATGGCTTTCCATGACGGGTCTATGGGTTGCTTTGATATTTAATATAGTGGGGGAATTATAGTGAGATGGTCAAGCCGTGTTAGCATCCATTCTTCCATTCTTTTTTGGTATGATTGTTGGTGATGTTGTTTGAAAGTCGACATTGAGTGGAAGAAAAAGTACTCCTCTAAAGTTGCAACCGCAGAAAGTGCACTTAAAAGCGTCAGTCCAGGCAACTGCATTTTCATAGGAACCGGATGTGCCGAACCCCATCTCCTTATGGGGGCGCTTTCGAATCGCAGTTTAATGCTGGATGATAACGAGATTGTGCATGTGCTGATGATGGGGGTAGCTCCAAGCAACGAACCCATGCTCAGAGAGAATTTCCGTTATAACTCACTTTTTATCACCAAGAATGTGCGGGAAACAGTGGCTGAAGGCAGGGCCGATTACACTCCCATAAGTATGTCTGAGATTCCCGGACTTTTCAGGGCAGGACGCCCGCGCATAGACGTTGCCTTAATTCAGGTGACTCCGCCCGGCGAGTATGGGTACTGCAGTCTGGGGATATCTGTTGACGTTGTTAAGGCTGCAGTTGAGACTGCGGACGTTGTCATAGCCGAGGTAAATCCGAATATGCCCCGCACAATGGGTGATAGCTTCATTCATGTGGATGACATCGACCTTCTGGTACCAAGCACCGAATCGATCATAGAGAGCCAAAACCCGGAACCTACGGAAGTATCGAGAAGCATTGCAAAGCACATCACACATCTTATTGGAGACGGCTCCACGCTGCAGATGGGTATCGGAAACATACCCGACTCACTCCTGTATTCCCTGAAGGATAAAAGGGATCTTGGAGTGCACACTGAAATGTTCTCAGACGGCGTCATAGACCTTATTGAAGAAGGAGTAATCAACAATAAGCGCAAGACAATTCATAAAGGCAAATCTGTAACAGCATTCTGCATGGGATCGCAGCGCCTCTATGACTTCGTTAATAATAACCCGTCAATCGAGTTCTATCCGTCTGATTACGTAAATAACCCGCTCATCATCATGCGTAATGACCGCATGGTTTCAATTAATTCAGCCCTCGAGGTCGACGTAACCGGCCAGGTTTGCGCTGAATCGCTTGGATACAGATTTTACAGCGGTATCGGTGGACATATTGACTTCATGCGCGGAGCCGCCATGTCCAGAGGCGGCAAGCCGATAATCGCTCTTCCTTCAACCACAACTACGAAGGATGGCGAACTGCGCTCGCGCATCGTGCCGAGCCTCATGGAAGGAGCAGGGGTGGTGGGCACGCGTGCCGATGCCCATTATGTAGTTACCGAACACGGTATGGCATACATCCGCGGTAGAAGCATTCGTGAGCGGGTGATCGCGCTGATCAGCATCGCCCATCCTGATTTCCGTGACGATCTGCTGGAGTTTGCAAAAAAGATCAATTATGTTTACAAGGATCAACCATCTCTGGGCAGGAGAGGACACATCTATCCGGTCGAATGGGAGACCTATATGACCACGAAGGATGGTGCGAGGTTGTTTGTACGACCGATAAAACCGTCAGATGAGGATAGTCTTCGTGAGATGTTCTACCGCTTCTCTAAAGATACTGTGTACTTGCGGTTCTTTGGTTTTCTAAAAACGATGCCTCATGAGCGCGTCAAGGAGTTCGTCAACGTGGATTATGAGAATGATATGGCAGTATGCGCCGTGGTTTTGAGTGAGGATAACGAGGAGAAGGAGATAGTCGGCACTGCCAGGTATTCGGTAAATCATAAGACTGGCATGGCTGAGTTTGCCATAGTTGTAACCGATACGTGGCACGGCGCAGGCATAGGCAAATTCCTCTTCAGCCACCTTACAAACATCGCAAAGTCCAGGGGGATTCGCGGTTTCACGGCCCAGATACTCTCGAAGAATGCCAGGATGCTCGGCATAATCAACAAGAGCGGCTATAAGATTTACATACAGCATGATGAGGATGTATGTGATGCCACTCTGATCTTCTAGTTCCTGGTGTCAGTTCCACGGTGTCAGAAGTGGCATGGTCCTGCAAACTCTCGAATTGCAGTCGATCGAAAATAATCAAAAAGAATGACCACCCCCGGCTCAATTTTCCGGGGGCTGTATCGACTTATATATGCTTCTTTTGTTACTATTTTACTGCTTGGGCGTATTTACTTGGGCGCTCCAATCGGAAGCACTGTCCTGCCGAACATCTCGTTAAGAACCTCAGCCGCAGCCAGGTACATCGCACTTGCTCCGCAGATGATTCCCACATAGCCTGCAATGACTTTTATGTTGGCAAGCCCAAAGTCGTTGATCGCCAGCATGAAGAATAGTAAGGTCAGTGTCAGGAACACGAACTGAAGCATCCTGTTTGATTTTAGCGTGCCTATGAACAGTGCAAGTGTAAACAGTCCCCACAGCAGCAGGAACGACGCCAGTTCATGCGGCGCGGCTGCAGTCAAGCCCCAACCGAAGTTCGGCATCAAGACTATGAATACGAGTGTTACCCAGAAGAACCCGTATGATGTGAATGCCACTGTTCCGAAAAGGTTTCCGTTCTTCCATTCCATTGCACCTACCATTACCTGTGCAAGTCCGCCGTAGAATATACCAATTGCGAGTATTACTGATCCAAGCCCTATCAGTTCTGCGTTGTGCAGGTTCAGCAGTATCGTCGTCATTCCGAAGGCTGTAAGCCCTATTGGTGCCGGGTTTGTAAGTTTACCTTCCATGATGTGGTTTCCTCCCCGTCCAGCCAATTAAATTATCCGTGCTTATAATGTTTTCTGAAATAATCTGCCGTATGAAATGTGGCATAAATCTCTGGTTTGCACGATCTGCCGTATATCTCTAAAGGCAGAGCTTCCAGACATGTTCAGAGCTTTCAGACATGTCTAAAACGCACTCAGCCGTATGAATGCATGAATAGATCAAAAAGAAAAAAGTGCGCTGCTGGCGCATGAATGCTTGTGCTTGTTTCACACCTATGCGCCAGCATTTGATATTAAACTGTTTTTAAGTAAGCCACTAAACTGTTTTAAGTCCGCCGCCTCAGAAATATTACAAGGCATGCACCCAATACTCCCACTACAGCCGTGAATGCCTCAAATCCAGGCGTACCCCTTGCCGCTGTTGGTGTCGCACTTGCCGTATCCTCAACCGCACTTAGTGCAAAGACAGAGAATCCATTAGGACTGTCGCCTTCAAATATCATCAGCCCGTCGGAAGATAATCCCGCGTATGTGGTACTTATCATTTCAGATTCACTGCCATCTGTCGGATAGCGGAATATCCTGATGTTGTCCGTGCCGTACTTTTCCGCCCATTCGCTGCTTACCATCAGTCTTATCTTTGCATTCTTCGTATTCATGTTGGTCTTCTGAACTTCCAGACCATATGCAATGTCTTTCACGTCAAGACCTACATCTTTTGCCTTGTCCTCAATACTCCTCCGTACGGCATCACTTATGATCGGAACGATCTCGACCGACAGTGATGCACCACTGGGTATATCATCAAGTTCACACTCTATTTTTGCCTGAACGTCGCCAACGTCTGGTTTGACTCCGGATATGTCTGCCTTGATGTCGTCTGTCTTGAGTCTTATATCTTGTATCTTTGCCTGCACTTTACCTCTCAGAGCTGCCGCTCTGTCTGTCGTTATGACGAGCTCCCCTATCCTATGTCCAGCGCCCTTTGATATTGCCATTTTGATCTGATTGCCTTCGTATCTTATGCCAAGGCTGGTATCTTCACCGCCTGTTGTACTCTCTACTCCAAGCGCAGGGAGGAATATTTTCAGCTCATTATTTGATCTGTTAACCTCCAGCTTGTCGGCCGTTACATCTACATCCCCTTCCACCTTTATCTCTTTCACCACATCGAATATTGACAGCGAATATGAGTCGTCAGTCGCCGAAGTCAGCAGGATGTCTTTATCTTCGAGAATTCTTTCCTTGATTCTGTCTATATTTCTGGATGCAGCCGCAGTGGTGTACTTCTGCAGGTCAATGCTCAGGTCTTTATCCTTACCCGGGTCCATGACTATCACATAGTAGTGCCCCTCAACCGCATCAGCCGGCACGTTAACATCTTTGGAGTATGCCCCGCCCTTCGGTATCAGCGGGTAAAGGCTTACCTTAAGTTCAGGTGAAACCACTATCACGGTTATCGGCCCTGACCCGTCCGTTGTGCCCGTCACCCTGTACTTACCTCCGGCAAGAACGCTGGTGTCTGCTTTATCAGGTATGTCTGCAATTGACAGCAGTGATGTCGGAGACCATGCAATGCTGACAGGCACCATCGCTGACACTATTATCCCAACAAGGAATAATGCAGCTGCGCATCTGACAAACTTTGAATCATGTCCTGACATTAATCAATCACCTCTGATTTTTATTGATTTTCGTCGTACTCATCTACTATTGGTCAATTGTTTTTACCAGTTCATCTAACTATACTACTAAGAGATGCTTTCGACCATCATCTTCAGGTTGTTGAAGTCATCATCTCCCAAGTCTATGTCCAGCGGTATGCCCAGGCTGGAAGTATAGGTTATAATACCTGAAGGCACTATCCCGGCTGCAGCTATCACACCATAGTCCGACTGCCATACTGCCAGAATGCCCTTCGCTTTGCCCGAGAAACCCATGGCGCTTATCGAACCTTCATACACGTCGGCAGTAACGCTTTTTCCGCCAACATCAAGCTGCATAGTACCTGTCTTCTTGAAGTCGCCGACACCTGCACTGGAGATCGTGTTCACGTACATGCCCGCAAGCATACCCTTCAGAGTGTCCACCAGTTTGTCACCCACAAGATCGGCTATTGAAGGGGGTACAACCCTTACAACCATCAACGTGGACGATATGCTGGACGGTACGTTCACGCTGAGTCCCAGTGCGCTCGCATAACTGTTAATCGTGTTCGGTAGATTCGGGTCGGTGTAATTCATAGTGGCGCTGTTAATCACGAGTTCGAAGGATGAAATCTCGTATGAAATGCTGCTCATACCCGGCGCGGCATCGCTCTGCGACCAACCTGTTTCAGCCAGCGCGGCACTGCTCACAACTGCAGGTGTTGCAGCACGCGGCTGTATGCCCATGTACACATAGCCGCCAACAGCAGCGATTGCAACAAGTATCACTACGACGGCGATCAGCGCTTTACTTATTTTTTTGCTTGATCCTTCTTCCAAAATCGCATTCCTCCGGTATTCCTAAGATTAGATGCAATTAGATGCAACTACATGTCTGGAAGCAGAGTATCTCTGGAAGCGAAGTCTTGCGGAATCTTCGATTCCGCCGAATATCTGAATGCAAAGCATTCAGAGATACTTCCAGATATTTAGCAAAACCACGTTTTGCAAGACTTCCAGACGGTTACAGAGCTCTGCTCTGTAAACATCAATAATATTATTGGCACCATATAAGTATACTGCCAAACTGCCAAACTTATATTGTCCCTTTTCCTACTAAAGAATTGTTAAGGTGTTCCTGCTAAAACTTCTAACATAGCCCTCTAACATAGGCCTCTAACATAGCCCTGATAGAGCCTACCGTCATTCGGCGGTTCTGTTCGGCAGTTCTGATCTGTCTAACAACCTCCACATGTCAGGTACATACAGTATGAGTGTCCTGCAGTATGTTAGGTAGTTTAGGTGCATAGTATGATATGTAGGGGCATAGTATGCTAGGCAGGGGTATAATAGCCTGTCATCAGTCATAGATACATATTACCCTTAAGTCCAATATAGTCTGGGATTTTGTCAAATACATAGTGGACACATGGTGATAAGACTCGCATAGTTCCACACTAATTAAATCATGATGTTTATATTACTCAAAAAAGGCTGAATATCAGGTAAAATTTAAATATGATATGACCATATAAACCAAAAATGGTTACTATGACCAAAATACTGGGAACCTCAAAAATAACGTCTAACAGAAAGATATCACTCATAAAAAACGTGGCTGAAAAACTGGATGCCAAGGAAGGCGACCTCATAATATTCTACGACAAATACGGCGAGATTGTCATCTCAAAAGCCTGAAGTACGAATAGATGATATGTGCGAAAAAATGCATGCGAAAAAATGCGCGTCTCCGAGCCGTCAAATCTGCTGCGGAAAGCCACCAGATTGGTTGGGATGTGCTGCCGGCGCTCCACAGATGTGATCAGGCATTACGATGATTCTTCGGCACTCTTCTCCTCTATCTCATCAAGGAGTTCCTCGTCACTCTTTCCCTCTATGCTTATGCCCATGTTGAGTGCTGTCTTCTGTGTTTTGCTGAGTTCTACGGAGCGCTCCTCCTCAAGCTCCTTCAGCTCGGACTCCGACTCGCGCTGAGCCTTCTTGAACTCACCTATGGACTTTCCCAGAGAGCGAGCGAGTTCCGGTATCTTGGCAGCGCCGAAGAGCAGGAGTGCCACAACCACAATGAACAGTATCTCCTGGGTTCCGAGCATGTTTCATCACTCTAACGCTGTGTTACTATTAAAGGTCATATTACTACTGATGTTGGATTACTACCAAGGTCATATTATTGTTACGCTGTGCTACCATTCCCTTTTATTGCCGCCAATACCCTTTAAATATATCCCCTCATGCTTGCAAACGGTGTATACAAAGAGTGCTGCAGGAATGCCAAGCACACCCTAACCATGCTTTTCTGCAATCCTGGAGGATACGCTCTTTATATCGTCAATGATCTCTTCCTCGGTCTTGCCCTCGGTGTTTATATTCAGCATCGAGGCGATCCTGAGGACTTTAGCATCCCTGCACTCAGGTGTATTTTCCAATGGCACGCCACCCTCATTCCTGTTTTGCCCCTCAGCGCGAGGGTTCTGCAGTAAATCTGCATTACCGGCACCATTCATGAAATCGCGGTTGAATCCAAAGTCCGCCTCACGCTTTGCCCTGGTAAACTCCCCCATGAAATGACCCAGCGAGCGCGCTATTTCCGGCAGCTTCTTTGGCCCGAACAGGAGCAGCGCAACTATAAGTATGAGCAGTATCTCAGATATTCCGAGCAATGCGGTTTCACCCGAGTATTATTGATTCTTATGTGCCAACCTTTATTTTGGGTGCTGTGTTCTAATAAGTCTGACTGTTGGGTGTGCTGAAAGAATATTGGTAAAAAGTAAAATAACACATATTGTGATAAAGGTGCTTGACCTGACTGGCGAGTATGTCGTCCACATGCGTATGTCATCTACATGTCTGATAGCTACAGGTCTGGTGGGAATATTCTTCATGCGATGCATGTCAGGGTAAAAGTCGGTGAGATTTGAATTGGCGCGCTGGGAATTTGCACTCGAAACACTATCGCTGCTGATAAGCTACGCATTATTCGGCGCACCAGCTACTGCTGTGACCCTGTCCATGATACTCGTGATATCTGTGCTGCTCGGCGGAGCTGGCGCATGCATTGGCAGCGCATCAATTGTTTGGGGCATTATCTTCGGTCTGGCATTCGTGGGCGCACCATCCATGCTCAGTGCCATTTTAGCACCGCCAGTTGTCAGGCGTCTTGGCGGTGAACTCGAATGGCGCAGCTCGGCGTTCATATCATTCCACGGTGCAATTTTTACAGGATTCTTCCTGCTGCTCGGCATGGGTTTTTCAGGTGGAGACATACCTGTCACCACGAGATTGATGGCACTATGTTACGTCCTCCTTGCATCCTATCAGTATGCCGTGTACTTCTCCATAACCGGCGTTGGACCCATCAGGCTCGTACTCCCAAGCGGCGTGCAGTTCACCAGCGGAATGCTCATCCTGCTCGCATATGCCGGCTGGATAAATTCCGTTACGATCCTGCTGACGATCAAGGTCATGGTGTCGGTCATAGCATTGCTTGCGGTGAACTACCTGGTCATACATTCCATGAACCACGCTTCTGAAGATGGACTTGGCATCACCCTTCTGGAGTTTGTAGGCTTCTTCCTGGAACTCATCTATGACCGTCCGCTGCCATTGAGTTCCATGTTCAAGGATGGGGGTGTGGTAGATGACATAGGGCTCGATGTGTTATCATTGAGGGGACGCGGCGGATCAAAAGCGCTCCTTATAGCTTCAGGAGTACATCCCGGCCCGGTAAGGGGGAGCGGCTCGTATGACCTGCCTTCAAAGCTGAAGAAGAACATGGAAGACTTTGGTTTGGTAATGCTCGCCCACGGCGCTTCGACGCATGGTCAGGATCCATATGGGGACATGAGTTCTGATGTCAATGGGGCAATCATAGAATCACTTGACGGCGTGGCTTATTCCGGTGCAGCTTCCGATCCCATTAGAGCATCTGCTGGTGATGCCAGGGTGATTGCACAAAGATTCGGTGATACCGTGGTGCTGTGCTCGACATTTGCGCCGTTCCCCACTGACGATGTTGACCCTGCTCTGGGGGACAGAATACGGGCTGCAGGAGTGGAAAAAGGACTAAACGTGGTATACATCGATGGACACAACTCTCATGGTGAAAGGGGGCATGTTGACTCCGGCACGAAGAGGGGTGACGATCTTGTATCGGCATGCAGAAAGGCAATTGAGGCACTTGTAGATGTCCCGCTAAAGCCTCTGCGCATGGGTGCGGCATCCCGTGGAAGTGCAGCACTGCTGATGATAGATACCGGCATAAAAACAGCTTATGTTTTCATGGATTCAAATAACGCCCTTCCAGAGGCTCGAGAGTATATTTTGAAGCTGCTAGGGAACCATGCCGATGTGGTCGAGCTGATGACGTCTGATTCACACGAGAACATTGACCTGATGCACATACACCGTCCGCTCACACTGAACGATGTCAGGGACATGGGGCCGACCATTCTGGCACTTGCCGCGGAGGCGGCAGAGAGTCTTGATGATGCTGAAGCGGGATTTGCACATGCAAGCCTGAAAATGAAGATACTCGGTACAGAGCTTGTGAGGGCAACCAAGGAGCTTGGCAAGGAAACTTTGAGGCATGTATGGCTCGTCTACGTCCCGATGATAGTACTCGCTGATCTGGCTGTTATAATAATATTTATGGGAATGTTATGAGTGTAAAGCATCATGATATACGTCTCTGAATGAAAAGTGTTCAAATATCCTATCCTGCAAAATTTCCAATTTTACAAGACAGGTGAAGCTCTGCTTCGCAAGACTTAACGAAATCTTTGATTTCGGTTGTCCCGCGAAGCTCTGCTTCGCAAGACTTGACGAATACTTCGTATTCGGTTGTCCCGCGAAATCTTCGATTTCGCAAGATATTTCTGAAGGTAGTGCCTTCAGATATCTGTAGAATCAAGGATTCCACATATCTCGCGAAATTTTCGATTTCGCAAGATGTGAGTTAAAGTTGTGCCTATAAATCTGGCTATTTCAGATATATCTGACCAAGGCGCTTGCTGTATATGTGGAAGTCCTCGGTATCTGCTTCTTCGCGCGTTTTAATATACTGGTATGCCTTCGCATCCATTTCATCCGCATAATATATTACGGCAGCTTCCGGTATCATTGGCTCCCGCGGCGAGCCGTATTCTGACTTGCCGTGATGTGAAAGTATGATATGAAGCATTTTGAACCTAAGCGCCTCCGGGAAATCAGGCAGAAGCTCTATTTGTTTGCCAACCATCTCCTCGCCTATGGTTATGTGCCCGCGGAGCATTCCCTCCTCACTGATGCCTATGTTCGTGGTTACCGCAAACTCCCTTGTCTTGCCGATATCATGCAGCAGCGCACCAGTGATGAGCAGGTCGCGGTCTAATCCCTGATATTCTTCGGCGACTCTCGCACACGTACTGGCAACATTCAGTGTATGTTCCATCAGACCGCCTATGTATGCATGATGTATGTACATGGCAGCCGGCGCCTTTTCAAACTCGCTCATGAATTCTGCATCGCCGAAGAAGGATTCTAGCAGCCTCTGCAGGTATTCATTCCTGACGCCATTCTTGAAGTTGATAAGAGCGGACTTCATCTCTTCAGCATTTTTTTCGGTTCTGGGCACAAACAGCCCGATATCATAATCCTCGATCGGCTTGATCCCGCCTGCACTCTCATCAATGTCTATCTTCAATTTGTCACGGAAAACGCCTGCAATACCCTCAACGCGAACCACGCAGTTCTCAGATATGGAATTGTATACCTCCTGCACTTTCTCGCGGTCAGGGCCGCCCCAGTATGTGGCTTCTATCTCACCTGTGCTGTCCGCAAGCCCCACCAGAAACATAAAGCCGTTTTTATATTCGCGCACCGGGTGCCTGTACTTCAGGGAGAATATACTTGCAACAGCGCCGCCCTTTTTGATATCACGAATGAATTGTTTATCCATATCCATACACAGCCACCACAGAATTGTAAATAAGTGCATAACCTGAAAAGCCCATCAGCTTACTGATACGCCTGATTGGTTTTAAACGTAACGGGGATGCCGCCCTGCAAATTTAGTGCCCGAATCCAAACCTTTATTAAAACCCATAAGTCTAACCTTAAAGGTGCGTTCGCACTCAGGGGCGCACAGGTGAATGCAGCCTGATACAATGCCTGGGTGGCCTAGTCTGGTTAGGGCGTCAGACTCATAGGGAACCTGAAAAACGGTTGTAATTGCTGGGCGCCTGAGATATCTGAAGGTCGCGGGTTCAGATCCCGCCCCAGGCATATATTTGTGAACTGGGAATCGAGGGGCGCTCACTCCAGCTAATAAGATCGAAGACCGGTACTGAATATCTGAAGATGTTAATGTCTAGCAGATATGACGGTACTTCGGCAAGTGGAGTAAATATCATGGATTGGCGAATATACATCTACATGTCTATCGAACTCAAAGAGCTTGCAAGGTTTCGAAGATGAATCTATCCACTGTTATTGTTGGCTCACCTGATGCTGCGCTTCGATGTTTCACGCTGCACACCGGCATGCTGTTTGGGCAATAGAATTATATTCCCTGATTAACCAGTTATGACGCTAACGCGAACCACTAGAAGTGTAAGATACAGGTTGGCTATAATAAGAGTCAGCAACAATATATACATCAGCGGTCTTTCAAAGGAGAATGTGTCGCGCCAGGTAATTATCTTTAAGTCATCCCATTTCAAATTGTACCATCTCTTGTATTTATCAGTTCCAATGGATGGTACTACCTTAATGCCTTCATCGACTTTGAAGATCGTATCCATTATTGCTTGAATTTCAGTTTCAGTTTGTGAATCTGCGGCACCCTTAGCAAGCATATATAGTGCAATACAGTTTTTCTCAGGTATGGCATTGTTTGCCATGCTCAAAACCCGGAGCAGTGCATTCGGGGAATCGTAATGAAGTATGGAAGCATTAAGATTGTCATAAACGATAAGGCTCCTGCCGTTTTCGTTGACCATATCCTCTACCGATGAGAAGATACACCTGTGTGAAGTAGGGGAATTACAGTATATGGCGTTCTTTTCATCCCTCGGCAGCTTCAATGAATCGCTGACAGCATCTATGAACCAGAAATTGTCTACCAGTTTTGTAATATCATACCCCTGCTCTGAAACCTTATCTCTCGTTCTCTTTGCAGAATTTTGTGTGCAGATCCATATTACATTTTTAATAGTCTGATCGATTCTACACATTTCATATACGATTTCATAGAGGTACTTATCCAATTGTGATGATAATGCTCCGTATACCAATGCACTGCCTACATAGGGGCCTTTTGAGAATTTATCCTTCAACTGAGATTTTATCCACCCTATTTCTTCTCCATTCATCATAACTAAAATTTGCCCCCTGTAGTGCTATATGACTTTTCTCTCGGATATTGTCTCGAAGTTCGACATTGATCACTTACTCATGATTACAAATTCACAGTGGTCATCACCCCTCGTTATACATTTCATCTCCTGACAGTAGACAGTGTTAAGTTCTAAAAACAATTTTGTGCATGCTTTTAATAACCCTGCAACAAAATCGCAGTTAACTCCATCGCTCTTGACTCCTCTGGATTCAAAGCAGTCATATACCCTGACAATGATCTGCTCATCTCCAAAATCCCATTCAGCTTTGAGCCATCCTGATGCCTCCAAAAACTTGAAGAGAGTTATCAGTGCCTCCCTTCCCTTATGATTTGCCTTAGTGGCACAATTTTCACCAAATAGGACGCCTACATCGTTCATGAAAATTGATACGTCGTCAACCCTATGATCTTTGACCACTTTCTTTATATTGTTAACCAAAACGCCTACCATCGAAGCACTTTGTAACATTCCGGCAGCGTCTTCTTCATCCAATCCTACCGTAGCCCTCACAATGTTTAATCCCCTATATTGACTGACTGCAGCAAGTATTCATAGGCATTTGCAAAATCGTCCAGCTTGCCTTTTACAATTTGTTTACCCTGCCTTGTGAGGGAATATATTTTTGATCTATGGCATGTCTCGACTTTTAAAATCTTATATTCTTTTAGAGAATATAGGAGCGGGTAGACGGTTCCCTGGCTCAGAAAAACATGATAGTGCTGTATGAGCGCTTTGATTAGGTCGTAACCGCACATAGGTTTGTGGTACAATATGGATAAAACGATAGTTTCCAAATTACTTTTAACGATGTGATCCATCGTTTCATGGGGAACCGTATCAATACTCATACCAGTATGCTTTTTAGTATCATAAAACACTGGCAATGAGATAACAGACTCGTTTTGTGTGGTGACCAGTACTTTTTCATGCAGTTTTACCAGTGATTTTAGCGCTTCAGCATCCATAGACATCATGTCAAATGCACTCAAGAGAGTATGGGGGCATGCCTCATGCTCAAATATCTGCTTTTGATAGTTGAGAAGGGCAGATACGCCGCAGGAGTCAAGTATGCCTCCAAAATCCGCCAGCACCCTTGAGATTGCCTTATCAGATTTGATATGGTCACATAGTTGTGCAAGCATATCTTGCATTTTTTCAGGCTCGCCGTACCTCGGCAGGGGAAAGAGGGAAAGGCATCCATTCTTGATAGATTCCTTAAAAACATAATCAGGATGAAACTTGGTGCATTCAGTAGGGAATACATATAAGCAGTGCTCATCATTACTTATGCCCTGCTTTATAAACGACCTGAATACGTTAGCAAGCGCGACATTATAGTCATACAAAAGCAGGATGTGATCTCCATTCTGCATTCCATCAAGGATAAGTTCATTGCCACTGAGAAGTGACATATACTGTTTTGTATGATGATTCCCCGTATGATGATTCCCCATACATGCCCCTCCCCCTTCTATTACCTGACATGAGAAGATATATCATGCCAGCAGAAGATATATTGTGCCCAAAGTATAATTGCATCTCAATATTTTATCACTTAAGCTATATACAATTATTATTTATTACATATAAACATATTCTTTCAAAATTCGAAACGTACTGGCTGATTCAGTCTCACCCTTTAATGAATGCATTACCATTGTCTCCCATGATTGTCCCGGGATAGATAACTATGCCCTTATCGGTTATCTTCATTAGATGTTCAGCCATGCTGTGTTTTATGCCCCTCATTTTTAGTATCTCGATAGTCCTTGTTCGCCTGTTATCTATTCTT
>JAUWIL010000043.1 GCA_030605385.1 Methanobacteriota archaeon | reverse complement strand
CCTCCCGCCTCTTATCTATCAGCTTATCTATTTCCTGTATCTTCTCTTTTAAGGTAGGCTGCTCTATTGCCTCTGCCGCATCTCCAGAAGCCTCACCCTCTTTAACATATAGAAATTTGTTGCCGCCGCATTTCGGGCAGCCCTTGAGTATTTCCATGTCCCCGTCAGGATATATTTCCCCGCAGTCAGTGCATTTATGTGGCATGCAGCAAATCCCCGGTTACCACTCTGATTGAGGCAGCCGTTTCTCTACGGTACGGCTGCACTATTTGATTAAGTCGTCTTTCCATCCCGCATTTGATCAGGTTGTTTTTCCATCCTGCTGCCCATCAGGGATTTTATCATCCTGGTATACAACTGTGCTTATATGGTCCCTATCCCTTTTCACGGTCTTCATCTTGTTGGCAGGTCCTATGACCGTTAACCTGTTCCTCACTGTTCGCCTTCCAAGCACCCTATCCACCCATGTAGGGCGCGCCATCCTGTCAGGATAACTCTCTATCTCTATTCCCGAGAAGTCTTCTGCCGAGATTTCAGTCATCGTGGTCTGGATGAGTTTTGCCTCCTCGTCAGGCGTCAGACCCTTTTCCAGAACGATGACATTCCCCATCTGAACGCCATCCAATATCAGCCGTATCTTATCTCCGGTATCCATGGCAGATAGTATGTCTTCTGATATAAGATCTATCTGAACTCCTTTTGCTTCCATGGGTCATCACCCGCCGAACTTAGACGCCATCGCCTCATAGAGCTTTTCGATGTTCTTCCCTTCAAGTGCCGATATTGGCACAACCTGATGCTGCGGGAATGCGCTTGCTATTTTTGTAGGGGCCGACTCCGGCAGATCTATCTTGTTGGCTGCTATGAAGATGGGCAGATCTCTTGCCTCCATGTTCCCCACCACTACGATGTTTACCTGAGTGTACGGGTCCTCGGTTGCATCCATAACAAGGATAACGCCATCTAGTTCATCCAGCCACTTTATCGATTCTATGACCCCCTCTGTTGCCTCTTTTGCCCTCCGCTTGGACTCCTCCTCACTCAGCCCGAATGCCATAAAGTCATGAAAATCTATCTTCGTTGCCAGACCTGGTGTATCAATTATATCAAGTGATAGGCTGGTTCCGTTGTGCTGGACATTCACACCCTTCTTCATGTGCGCCCTGCGTGTTTCATGCGGCACCTCGGATACCGCTCCCATGGCATCTCCACACCAATCCCTCACAAGCCTGTTTGCAAGGGTTGTTTTACCTGCATTTGGCGGGCCGTATATACCTATGCGCGCAGCCTCCTTCTTGAATATCTTTTTCATCCAGCCCGAGAAGCCGCTTTTTATTTTATCTATCACGCCCATCCTATGGTTTCCCCTCCACAATTGCATCTTTTATCAGGTTCATCTCACTTTCTCTTATGATCACTCGTATCAGGTCCGTCCACGTCTTTGAACGGTCCTCCGATTTTAGATGCTGGTACATATCGTAGAGCTTTTTCTCCAGCTCATCATCCTTGACTGGTATTGTTAGCACCATCATGCGTCACTATCCTGTAGCTTATTTGAAAGACGTTTTATAACTTTACAAAAATGTAATAGTATCTTTTTACGTTACTACTAAGCTATAAAGTTATAATATTATAAATACTTTCTATGGCTGGCGATGAACCGCCCCTGCACATCAGCATTAATGCGGCGCAAACATCTGTGGAAGCATAGCTTCCAGACATGTATAGCGAAATTTTCAATTTCGCAAGAAACCCAGAAGCTGCCATGATGCAGAAGCAGCCATGCAGGAAACCATAGCAACTATTTTAACCAACCAGACACTATCAAGGTAAAAGGATGGGAAAACTTCCGAAATATTGTCGAAATCTTTGATTTCAAGTGTCTTGCGGAATCAAAGGCATTCCGCAAACATGCCGAAGGCATAGCTTTCGTCTGTCACGCGGAACTTCGTTCCGCTAGACTTAGTAAAAGCAAAGGTTTTACTTGTCCCGCGAAGCTCTGCTTCGCAAGATATCTCTGAAGGCAGAGCCTTCAGATATCCCGCAAAACTATGTTTTGCAAGACTTAACGAATACTTCGTATTCGGTTGTCTCGCGAACCTGTAGTTCGCGAGACTTACTGCATCTTGCGCGGAACATGGTTCCGTGAAACATTTGTGAACACAAAATGTTCACATGGGGGTTGAGATAAGAATATGAGCGTATCACTTGCCATAGCAGGTAAGCCCAATTCGGGTAAGTCCACGCTTTTCAAGGCACTAACGCTTGCAAACGTGGAGATTGCCAACTACCCTTTCACCACCATAGATGCAAACCATGGTGTGGCATACGCCAGGGTGAAATGCCCCTGCACAGAGACCGGTAGAAGATGCGGAAAGTGCATAGACGGTGAGCGCTTCCTGCCGATAAAGGTGATAGACGTGGCAGGACTCGTGCCCGATGCACATCTTGGCAGGGGGCTCGGCAACGAATTCCTTGATCACATAAGCCGCACCAATGCCATAATACACGTAATAGATGCATCCGGCGGTACGGACATGGAAGGAAATGTCGTGCCCGTTGGATCGCACAACCCGCTCGACGATGTAGAATTTCTGGAGCATGAGATTACCATGTGGATATACGGCATACTGAACAGAAAGTGGAATCAGATGAGCAGAAAGATAAAAGCAGAAAACCTCAAGGTGGAGGTTGAGATAGCAGGGCAGCTTATGGGGGCAGGGGTCGAAGAGGAACACGCGAGAATCGCAATCCATGATGCACAGCTGGACAGGGAAGAGCAGCATAAATGGACCGATGAAGACCTTCAGAAACTATGCGACCACATGCGAAAGGCAAGCAAACCAATTCTGATAGCCGCAAACAAAATGGACGCCGCACCGAAAGAGAATATAGAAAATCTGCAGAAACTTGATTATCTGGTAACACCCACAAGCGCAGAAGCCGAGATGGCGCTCCGCATGGCAGCCAATGCAAGGCTCATAGAATATCTGCCCGGGAATGATGACTTCAAGATAATATCGGAGGAACTTTCAGATAAACAGGAGCGTGCGCTGGAGAAGATAGGCTCCATGATGCATCAGTGGGGCGGAACGGGAGTGCAGAAACTTCTTAATGAGGCAGTCTTCAACCTGCTTGGACAGATAGCTGTTTACCCCGTAGAGAATGAGGGTAAATGGGAGGACAAGAACGGCAACATGCTGCCCGACGCATATCTCGTTAACCGCGGATGCACAACACACGACCTTGCATACAAAGTCCACACCGAGATCGGTGACAGCTTCCTTCACGCAATAGACGGGCGCAGCAAACGCCGCCTCGGTGAGAAGCACGAACTGAGGGAAGGGGACGTAATAAAAATTGCGTCGACTAGGTGACGGGGAGGAAACCCTGAGGTATCTTCGCAATCCAGGGCGGCAGAGAAGAACCAAACACCCGCTCTGTAAGAACGCCTCTGTAAGAACGCAAACCTAATAAGGGATATGGGATTCTCATAGATAAAGCGTGATACCGTCATGTCAAAATCATACTACAGCTACGTGCGCGACGCATGGAAAATACCCGGGGAGACATATCTCAAAAAACTCTCGTGGGAGAGGCGCATAAAATGGCGCAGGGAGCCGCCAGTCGTGCGGGTAGACCACCCAACCAGGATTGACAGGGCCCGCTCACTGGGGTATCGGGCAAAGCAGGGCATTACAGTCGTACGGGTTCGTGTCAGGAAGGGCGGAATGCGCAAATCCAGGTATATCAGGGGAAGGCGCACCAAGCGCATGGGAATGCATAAGATCACACCAAAGAAGAGCATCCAGCGCATCGGGGAGGAACGTGCTGCAAAGCGCTATCCCAACATGGAAGTCTTAAATTCTTACTGGGTCGGGGAAGACGGTAAACACAAGTGGCATGAAGTCATACTCGTGGACCCGAGTCATCCCGCGATAAAGAATGACAAAAAATTGAGTTGGATAACCAATCCAGCGCACAAAGGTCGTGCCTACAGGGGTAAGACCAGTGCAGGAAAGAAAGGGCGCGCCAGCATCAGATAATCTTTTTTAATGGTACCGTCGTTTGCGATAACTGTTTAACTATTTGCGATAACTTTATAAATCTGTGTTATGTATAGGATTTACTTTCATCATACCTTAACCATCATACCTTAAAATAGTAAGTTATAATAATGGGATGCAGTAAGGTAAGGTAAGTTACAGTGAATCAAAGGTGATCAGTTGGCCGACAAATCGAAGAGGAAGTTTGGCAGGGGTGCTAATGAGTGTAAGCGTTGCGGCCGTAAGCAAGCTCTTGTGAGAAAATACGGGCTTTATCTGTGCCGTCAGTGCTTCCGTGAGATTGCAAAGGACGTGGGCTTTCACAAATACAACTGATTAGCAAATTCGCGTATAAATGCTCTGCCAAGCATACTATGTCGGAGTTAACATTCGTTTATCTGAGGTGTGTTTATCTCATGTTACTGGATCCGCTTGCCAATGCGTTATCAACAATCAAGAATGCCGAGAATACAGGTAAAAGCACTTGCATCGTTAAACCGGCTTCAAAGCTCATTGGCAACGTGTTAAAGGTCATGGTGGAGCGGGGTTATATAGGCAGCTTCGAATTCATCGAAGATGGGAAGTCCGGCAAGTTCAGTGTTGACCTTACTGGCAGGATTAATAATTGCGGCGTGATTAAGCCGCGTTTTTCAATTAAAAATCTTGAGTTTGATAAGTGGGAAAAGCGTTTTCTTCCAGCCAAGGATTTTGGCGCCCTTATACTGTCAACATCCAGTGGTATAATATCTCAGTATGATGCCAAGGTGCAGGGCATCGGGGGAAAGTTGCTGGCATATGTTTATTGAAGTCAGTCACGGGAATCCGAGAGTTGATGAGTGGTGCCAAAAGATTCAGCCAGATATGCAAAAATCCTAGAAGGCGTTACCGTCAATATTGATGGCGGTACCGTCAAGGTTACCGGGCCAAAAGGCACTCTTGAGCGTGATCTGAGCTATCCAAACATAGTAATATCAAGTGATGGGACAAACATCAAGGTGGACAGCACTTTACCGCGTAAAAAAGTCAATGCGATGATTGGCACAACAGTCTCCCATATCAATAATATGATTGTTGGAGTAAAATTCGGATTCGAATACAAACTCAAAATATTGTATGCCCACTTTCCGATACAGGTCAAGATAACGGGCAATCGGATTTCTATCGGCAATTTCCTTGGAGAGCGCAGACCCCGTACGGCACCAATACTTGCCGATGCTACTGTGGAGGTTAACAACGACATCATCATAGTGAGTGGCATCAATAAGGAGCATGTGGGTCAGACTGCCGCAAATATAGAGCAGGCGACAAAGATAAAGCGTCTCGATCCCAGGGTTTTTCAGGACGGCATATATCTGGTTGAGCGGGGTGTTGCGGATGCCTGACGAAGAAGGATTCATAAAGGAGCTCACGAAGATCGACGGACTCGGCAAGGTCAAGGCAAAATCCATTGTCAGGGCAGGTTTCAACTCTGCTGAGGAGATTGCAAGGGCGGACCTAGAGGATCTGACAGAAATTGAAGGCGTGGGTGAGTCGCTGGCATCCAAGATTAAGGAAACCTTCGGAACCATCCCGGAAGGTGAGGAAGGTGATTATGTTGCCAAGGCTAAACCGAAGCTTGACGCTGAAACCCTCCGTCTTCTCAGCGTTCGTGAGCGCCAGAAAAGGAGTAAGCCCGAGTTCAAGCGTTACGAGTGGCAGAAGAAGAGCAAGCTGAGCAAAGCATCATGGCGCCGTCCCCGCGGTTTGCACAATAAGCTGCGCAGGCACATAAAAGCTAAGGGACATCTTGTTGAAGCTGGTTTTGGCAGTCCTTCTGCAGTGCGCGGTTATCATTCTTCTGGTTTTATCGAAGTTCGTGTTTTTAATGTTGGTGACTTAGAGAGTCTGGACGCGGAGCGGCATGCAGTCAGTATTGCCAGCGGTGTCAGCTCCCGTAAGAGAGTTGACCTTGAGCGTGCTGCCGGTGAGCTGGGCCTGCGTGTACTGAATCCTGTAAGAAGTAATGTGGAGTAGGTGGTGAATGTGAAGCTGCGCGTCAAGACAAATCCAGGCATTGTGAAGCTGATTGATGACCTTAAATCCAAGTCGCGCGAGGAGGGTGTCGCCATCTGGCGTGACGTTGCCAGGCGTCTGGAGCGCCCCAGCCGCATTCATGCTGAAGTTAACTTAAACAGCATTAATAGGCATACCCGCGGAGGAGAGGTTGTACTGGTGCCCGGAAAGGTGCTTGGTAGTGGCACGCTTGACCACCCTGTAACGGTCGCCGCGCTGTATTTCAGTAAGGGTGCGCGTAAAGGTATTAGTGAAGTCAATGGGCGCTGTTTGAGTATACGAGATATGATTGATGACAATCCAAGAGGTACGGGAATACGGCTTATGCAGTAAAGATGGAGCTGGTAATTGATGATAGGTGATGACACTACGGTCATTGATGCTAATGGTCAAATTATGGGGCGCCTTGCCTCATGTGTTGCCAAGCGGCTGCTTGCAGGTGAGAACATTGTTATTGTTAATGCCGAGAAATGCATTATCAGTGGATCCAGGGTTAATATCTACGGGGAGTATAAGGAGATGCGTGACAAAGGATCAAAAGAAAAAGGCCCCTATTTCCCGAGGATGCCGGACAGGATTCTTAAGCGCACCGTGCGGGGCATGCTGCCGTATAAGCGCGCTGGTGGGAGGGACGCCATGTCCCGCCTTAGGGTGTATATGGGCATTCCCGAGGAGTACGCCGGTGCAGAGACCGTTACCGTTGAAGAAGCATCAGTATCCCGCCTTGGTACCGCAAAGTATGTAAGTCTTGGAGATGTTAGCAGGAAACTTGGAGGCAATATTAGAGGAGATTGAACGCATGGTCAAGCAGCGATCGATAACAACCAGTGGTAAGAAGAAAACTGCTGTTGCGAGGGCTACCATCCAAAGCGGCAAGGGTACTGTCAGAATTAACAAGAAGCCCATGGAGATTTACGAGCCCGAGCTTGCAAGGCGGAAGATCATGGAACCGGTTATGATGGCTGGAGACATGGCGAATAAGGTCGACATCGATGTAACCATCTCGGGCGGCGGGTTTATGGGACAGGCCGATGCTGCCAGGACTGCTATAGCGCGCGGGCTGGTGGGGTGGAGCGAGGACAGTTCACTGCGTGATGCGTACCTTAAGATAGACCGCACCCTGTTTGTTAGTGATGTTAGGCAGAAGGAACCAAAGAAGTTCGGCGGCCGCGGTGCCAGGGCCAAGAAACAAAAATCGTATAGGTGAATTTCATGATACCTGTAAGGTGCTTCACTTGCGGCAAGATCATATCGAATGTGTGGGAAGAGTACAGGGAGAGAGTGAAAAAAGAAGAATCTGCAAAGGTTCTGGATGACCTGGGTATAAAGCGGTACTGCTGCAGAAGAATGCTCATAACTCACGTCCCACTGGTGGACACATTCGCACCATATCAATGAATTGCGTTACGCGAGTAATAATTCAAATGAGACTGGAAACGGGGGTTGTAGGGTAGCCTGGCCCATCCTATGGCGTTCGGGATGCTGTGACCTGAGTTCGAATCTCAGCAACCCCACTCGAGATTGCTTACAACAATGCCCCCGATGGCTGGTGATTTATTGGAATCAAATCAAAATCAAACACATAACCCGAAATACACTAAGTATGAAATGGCCAAGATAGTTGGCGCTCGCGCGCTGCAGATTGCGATGGGCGCTCCGGTACTGATCAGCGTGGATGCGAATGACCCAATTGAGATAGCTATACGGGAGATGGAAGAAGGGGCCGTACCTATTACTGTTAAGCGCGGACCGCTTTGAAATATTTTGTTTTTTGTTGAATGAGCTCTAACTAATATAAACAGAACAGAAATAAACAGAAACCTTCGGCGATGGAACGGATAGGCAGATGGAACGGATAAGCATATATAATAAGAAATCGAGTTATATTTCCACGAATAATGAGGGATAATGAGGGAATAATGAGGGACTGAGGGGTTGCAAACAATGGAATCAGAGTCTGCGGAAGTTGAGAAGGAACAGGGGCGTGAGACTTTAGTTCCTGTAGAGGATTATCTTGCCGCGGGGGTGCATATAGGTACCCAGCAGAAGACGCAGGACATGAAGCAGTTCATATATCGCGTGAGAACCGATGGACTCTATGTACTTGACGTGCAGATGACCGATGAGCGGATCAAAATTGCTGCAAAGCTGCTTTCGCGTTATGACCCTTCGCGGATTATGGTGGTATCTGCCCGACAGTATGGTTTTTATCCTGCCAGTAAGTTCGCATCCATCATCGGTGCGAAGGCCGTTGTTGGGAGGTTTATACCCGGGACTCTGACCAATCCAGCCTACAAGGGTTATATAGAGCCAGACGTACTTGTTGTAACTGACCCTGTGGGCGATTCGCAGGCTGTTAAGGAGGCCGTAGGTGTAGGCATTTCAATAATCGCCTTGTGTGATACGAATAATACGACCTCTGGGGTTGATGTTATAATACCCACGAACAACAAAGGTCGTAAGGCACTGGCTGTCATATACTGGCTTTTAACAAGGGAACTTTCCCGTGAACGCGGCATTGAGTTTGATGCACAGTCATCTGACTTTGAATCAGGCATTTAGACCGACATTTCACCGGCATCCATTTCATTCTTTTGACATCTTATGTTTAGACGACTTAACTGCTGACAGTATTTTCCACAGTAATCCACTTATACGTATAGCGACATAATTCTACAATTACTGGCTGAAAATGGCATTTATCTGGTAATTTGGTAATGTTTGCAAAAACCTCTGGTTTTTGCAACCGTTTAAAAATCGAAGATTTTTAAACATGTTTGTGAAATCGAAGATTTCACAACAGTACGAAAACCAAAGGTTTTCGGACATGTTTGTAGAACTATGTTCTACAACAGTCTAAAAAGCGTTGCTTTTTAGACATGTTTGCGGAACAAAGTTCCGCAACAGTATGAAATGCTTCGCATTTCAGACATGTTTATGGAACTTTGTTCCATAACGGTATGAAAAAGCATTGCTTTTTCAGACACGTTTGAAAAAACTACGTTTTTTCAACCGTATAAAACACGTAGTGTTTTAGACATGTTTCAGGATTTATTTTAGGGGTTGGTTTGTATTATGGCGACCAGAACTCCGGTAGTTGCCGGTCAATTCTATCCCGCAAATAAGGATAAACTTCGTGGGCAGATCGAATCATACGCTTCTGGTGGTGATGCATCCAAGGTGGATGCTATTGGCGCGGTTGTGCCGCATGCCGGGTATATATACTCGGGTTCCGTGGCTGCGAGCGTTATATGCAGACTGAACTGTCCGGAAACATTCATTATACTCGGTCCGAACCATCGCGGCATTGGTGCAGCTCTTGCCATATCCAAAGAGGATTGGGCAACTCCACTTGGAACTGGAAGTGTTGACCGTGGTCTTGTTGAAGCTCTTGAGGGCGATGTCTTCATCGTGGATGAAGGGGCGCATCGTTTTGAACATTCTATTGAAGTTCAGCTGCCGTTCCTCCAGTACTTCTTTGATGCAGCTTTCGTTTTTGTGCCGATATGTATTGGTTTGCAGGATGAGGAAACGGCTGCCCATGCTGGTCGAAAGCTTGCCGAAGCCATCCATGAAACGGGCAGGAGAGTTACCATTCTTGCTTCAAGCGATTTCACGCACTACGAACCTGCAAGTGTTGCCAGAAAGGTGGACCATACCGTTATCGATGCAATCATTGAGCTGGATGTGGATGAAATGTATTCCCGGATATACAAACACAACGCCAGTGTGTGTGGCTACGGTCCCATTGCAATAATGCTGACCGCTGCTTTAGAGATGGGTGCCAGTAAGGCTGAACTGATCAGTTATGCCACAAGCGGAGACATCACGCATGATGACAGCAGCGTTGTTGGCTACGGCGGTATAATCGTCACGTAAAACTTTTTAAATGTGAAGAACCACTGGCATCTAACTGACCAGTGGTTCTGCACATTAATTCCACCAGTCAATAGAACTGGTGGAATGTCGGTTTTAAAACAGGTGCTGGAGATATTTTGGGAATAGATTTGTGGAAGCGGAGTCTTGCGAAATCGAAGATTTCGCAAGATATGAGGGCCAGGAGCCATTTTGAGAACATATACGTGTCGGTCTAACAACTACATCATTCAATCTTAAGTGCATCAAATCTTTTCTATAAAGTATACGTTATTACTATCATAGCCCAGATCAACAAACTTGCCTGTGCTGAATATCCTGTGCGATTCGTGTATGGGTGCGACTCTCTTCCTAGATCCAATAATTGAACCCTCTAATAGCGTTACCTCCCCTCCTATTACAGGTGCTGCACCTTTCAGACCGTCGCTAAACTCTATTGGCATATCACCGTCAACCACACAGTTATCCTCTATTACTGCATATTCTCCCACAATGCAGTTGTTAAGCTGCACGTTCTTACCGATGTTTGTAAAATCCATTACTACGGAGCCTGTTATTACCGTGCCCTCCCCAATCCAGCAACTGGACCCTATAGAAGATTCCTCTATTTTAACGCCATTCTTTATCTCGCAGTGCCTTCCTATGACAGTATGGTCACCAATTTCTATCTTGCTCATATCGTTCCGCTCTATCGTTGAGCGGCTTATCCATTGGTTCTTCTTGTACTTGCCGCTACCGTATATTGCACGGTATCTCTCGCCGGCAACCCGGGAGTGAAGCATATCCTGTGTTGCTTTGAGATACATACTTGGCGTCCCTACATCACTCCAATATCCTTTGGTTATATAGCCGTATATCTTGTAGTCGTTGTCTGACAGGTATGGTATTACATCCCTCCCAAAGTCTGATAGTTGGAGGGCATCCGCGCTGTCGAATACATCGCAAATCTCCGGTGATAGCACGTAAATACCCATATTCACAAGATGGCTCGGTTCCGTTCCGGGTGCAGGTTTCTCTACAAATCGATTTATGCGCCCATCCGCATCTATATCGGCGGCACCGTACATACTTACGTCATCTACCTCTTTCAGTGCGACCGTCATCAGTGCCCCTTTTTTGGTGTGCTCCCCCATCAATTGATTTATGTCAATATCCAGTATTCCGTCCCCGCTTATGACGAGAACATCTCCATTTACATTGTAATAGCCCATGCAGTACCGTACGGCATCGGCATTTCCTTTATCTGCATAGTTGGGCTGGTATTTGAATATGACATCATCTATATTGAGCCTCTTCGAGAATCCTACACCCCATTTAAAGTATTCTCTGAGGCGGGTAGTGTTGAAGGATCCCTTACTGGCGAATATAAACTCTCTGCAGCCCTGCATCACAAGCATTTCCAGTGCTCTTTGCAGTATGGGATAATTGCAGATTGGAACCAGGGGTTTGGGAGTATTCAATGTCATGGGATACAATCTGGTACCTTCTCCACCCACGATGGATATAACGGTTGGCGCTGCTTCACGGGTACGGGTCATGGCAAGAATATTATATCGCTCCTAATACAATAAGATTATCGTGAGTCTTCGCTGACTATTTATGGATCGAGGCAAGAAATCTGATATCTATTACGAAAGTAGATTTCACAAATTCGAAAAAGTCAATATATCTATGAAAATAGATGGCAGGATAGAGGACCAAGAGATCCCCCACCCTCGGAATTAAATTGCGGAACATACCATTAGGAACATACCCTCATATATTTATGAAAAACCTCTCTCTGATCTCCCTTGCCTTGTTTATTGCCATATCAACGGCGCGGTTCACCTGATCCTCTGTCAGACTGTCTGTACCGATCTTCTGGATTCCGCAGATTGAACCATCCTGGTTTGATATTACTGTGATGCGCGATGAAGCTACCGCCTCTTCATGCAGGCATGGGTCAACCATGATCTCGCCTTCAAACTCAATGGCTGTCACCGCGATAGGCATCTCTCTGACTGTAAGCTGCACATCCTCATCCGACACCTCATATTTCTTGTTTGGGATGGTTGCCGTCAGCAGGGCTGCCAGAGCACCCAGTGAAGCGGCATCAACAAGATTACCATCATAGTCCAGTGCATGAATGTCTATAAAGACCATCCACACCTTTTCACCTTCTTCGATGCATAGCCTGTCAAGATCCAGTGCTTTCGACTCCCTGATACCTCGATCAACCAACCTTGCCAGCTCTATGGCATAATCTTTCGGAGGCCCCGACTCAAAGGATGGCGACGCCATTGGTATAAGTTCAGCGTTGGTTATGATTACGCCCTTATCAGGGGTATCTGAGAAAGGTGTGCCAATCTGTATTTTGACTCCAACCACGACCTGCGATTCGCCAATTTTAACATGAGCTGACCCTTCAGCTCTTGCGATAACGCCAGTCTCGATTGATATTGGTCGGTATTCGTCGAAGGCCCGACCATCCACCCTCTCGCCTCTCATTAGGAGGTTGTACATGTGATCCCTCTGAATCTCGGCGATTATGTTATTACTCCCCAACCTGCTCACCTCCATCATCCTTCATTTGATAGCATTTCGCAAGTGCCTCTTTCTGCGCTTCATGTATTTTTTGGCACCCTTCCATGGCCATTTTGAACCCTGTACCGAACTCATCTCTTGTCAGGTGACCATCCATCTGCAATAGGGTTATCTCACCTGTTGTAGGTATCACTGCTATGGGCATATCTGCCTGTCCATAGTTATCCTCCTCTTTCATCAGATCCAGGACAAGCGTATCATCAACCTTACCTACTGCACAAGATGCCACCAGTGACTTCATGGCTATTCCGGCATCTGCGAGAGCAACTGACGCAGCATTTATGCCGGCAGTCCTTGTACCTGCTCCAGCCTGAAGTACCTCTACAAACACATCTATTGCCAGTCTGGGATGCCGCTCTTTTATTACCACAGGCTGAAAAGCATCTCTGCACACCTTTGAGATCTCTATACTCCTTCTATCAGGTCCAGGTCTTTTGCGGTCGCCAACAGAGAATGAAGCCATGTTGTATCTATACCTCACTATGGCTTTCGTAGCATCTTGCATGTGCCTTGGATGCACCTGTCTTGGGCCATATACTGCCGCCATAACCTTATTAGCTCCAAGTTCAAGATAGCATGAACCATCTGCCCTCTTTAACACTCCTGCACTTATCTTAAGCGGCCTCAGCTCATCAGGTCGCCTTCCATCCAATCTCAATCCGTCTATTATAAATTTCTCGGGTTTTGCATTCATAATATCAATCCTTCTACATCACCGCTTTATGTTTCCTACCAGCTTCTTATTCATATAGCTATCCAAAAGCAATCTTACCTCACATTTCAGGATATTCTTCCCTTATTCACCATCAGGAATTCCGATATTCTATCGGTCAAACCAGAAGTATGTGCTTCATTGTCAATCTTGAGAATTGCCTCGCATGCAAGGTCAACATTCTCTTCTCTGCCGCTAAGCCACACTCTGCCGTTCTGCGCAACAAAGATTTTACATTTACATTCTTTGTGCAACATGTTGATCATTGAACCGTTTCTGCCGATCAGGCGCGGTATACGGTTGTGTGATATTTCTATAAGGCGGCCATTTCTCAATATCCCTGCATGCTCATCCTGCATGGTTAGCTCGGTTTTCATCTTGTAATCAACGTCTGATATATGCGCCATAATCATCTCCCCAATGCGCAGGTGCTTGCTCATGTTGTACATCTCCAACCTCTCGGGGTACTCGGATATATGGAGCAGCGCATCATAGGGTGAGTTTATATCGATTATCCAATTCGAAAAACCAATGTCTGTGACTATCCCTATTATGACATCGTTTCTTTTAGGTATGTATTTGCTTGTTATCGGTATAATTTTGATTTTCTCTCTATCGTTTATTATTCCATAGTAGTGGGCATACACCTTCCCATCTTCAACGTAAGTACCCTCTCCTGCTCTGCTGGCATCATCTGACAGCAGGTCTCCTGGTATGGCTACACTCTTATCAACAACAGTCATTATCATATCCTCCAAAAACCGCACCTATATATACATCTATTATAAATCTACCCTCTCTTTCCTGCTTATTTCATGTATTTATGTATTCGGTATTATGTATTTGATATGGGCAGCTATATGCCCTTACCGGACTCTCACTTAAGAATCCTTGTCTCAGCCTCTCCCTTTGTGACGTGGTTCACAAGATTATAGAAGTCGTTTTGCATCCCGGCAGGTATTTTTAATACTCCTATCCATGAACCATTATTCTGCCACTCCTGCTTAACAATCTGACCGAAGCCGCTTATCTCCCCGTATGCCTTGCCAGCATACTCAGGCGGGATTTTAACGGCGATATTTACCTCCTCGAATCTTATGGGTATTATGGGCCGTATGGCTTTCATTACCTCCTTTACAGCTACATCAATCTTCTTGAATGGGTCTATGTTAATTTTTGCCTCTTCCATGGCTCTTTCAATTCTTGTTGGCGGGTGCGGCGCTCCAGTCTGTGGATTTATCGCATTCCTTGATATTATGTCAATTATCCGTCTTTTTTTATCTTCCTGCATCTTCTTGCGCTGCTCAGAAGTTATCTGCAGGTCGCCCTTGCACACGATTATCCTGGCTACATCTATCGGGTCTGTAGTTCCAAACGCCTTTTTAAGTACCTCTTCTGATACTCGATCTCCTGCCGAGGCATTCTCGAATACATCCTCTACTGCGAGAAGATTTTTAACATCGACATCCTCTCCACTTTTTAACTCCAATGCCACGTCAGGGTCCACAAGAATCTCGAAATGTTCTCCATGGGTTTTTAGTCTTGCAATCACTGCCTCATCAAGAGTTACCATCGGCGCACCACCTCTAGATTAGGAACAGATTTGGGCTGTTTGTGGAATACCCTTCCGCAACCGTATGAAAAACCGAAGGTTTTTCAGACATGTTTACAGAATCGAAGATTCTGTAACCGTATAAAACACACAGTGTTTTATACATGTTTACAGAGCGGGGCTCTGTAACCGTATGGAAGCGGAGCTTCCATACATGTTTGCAAAATCAAAGATTTTGCAACTATCTCTGGAAGCGAAGCTTCCAGATATCTCGCGAAAACAAAGTTTTCGCAAGACGTACGAAACGCAGAGCGTTTCGAACATGTTTGTGAAATCGAAGATTTCACAACTCTTGCGGAATCTCTGATTCCGCTAGGCATCTCTGAGCACTTTGTGTTCAGATGTCCCGCGGAACCGTGTTCTACAGGAACTAGCGAACGTTTCACGTTCGCAAGACGTATGAAAGCAAAGCTTTCAGACATGTTTACAGAGCAGGGCTCTGTAACCGTCTGAAAAGCAAAGCTTTCAGACATGCCACCTACGAAGGATAACAACCTATTCGTCTGCATTATCGTCCGACTTATGATTTTCAAGGACTGTTTTAACGTATTTCTTGG